>CAJUNZ010000047.1 GCA_910587755.1 uncultured Acetatifactor sp.
GCCTGCTTCATGTCAGTGATCACAAGGACTTCTCCCAGGTGTTCAAAGTCCACAGCAGGTACCAGCAGACCTGATTTTGTCAGGTTGTTGGCGTCCTTCTCAATGGAGCTCACGTAGCCGATCAGAATGTTGGGCAAGTACTTGTCGCTGATGTTGGAGGTGACGATCTTGTCCCCCTCCCGCACTTTATTCTGGGTGTCCATAAGCCTGCTGAAGGCGATACACCCCTCCGCCATAAGCTTCAGATCCCCTGACACGGTCATATTGTCCTCGGAGGACAGGGTCATGGCGCTCACATGGCTGTTGTCGGAAATGATGGAGGTGACTTTGGACCAATTGGGACCCACAGAAGTGATACGGCCCACCAGACCCCCTCCCGCGATGACATTCATGTCTACGGCAAGCCCGTCATTTTCGCCTTTGTCGATAACAAACCCGGAATACCAGTTGCCGGAATCCCGGCCTATGATTCTGGCCCCCACCTTGTTGTAGCTGCTGTACTGTTCATTCAGGTCAAAGAGCTCTCTGAGTTTGTTGAGCTCGTATTTGTCCTGTTGCAGCAGGGTGTTCTCTTCCGTCAGCGCTGCGATCTCCTCCTTCAGCCGGGTATTTTCATTCAGGACTGTCCTGATCTGCTCCAGCTCGTCCGAGCGGTCAGCCAGCCACAGGCCCACTTTTCCGATACCCTGCTGCAGGGGAACGATCACATACCCCACCACTGTGTTCAGAGGCTTGTCAAAGCTGTCGTTTCCGAAGGTGACAAGCATCAGTACGGTACAGAGGATGGTTAAAATAAAAAGGAGATATTTACTTGGCAGCGTAAACCTCTCCCCTTTTCTTTTTATGATCGGGCTCATTTACTCATTCCTTCAATTGCATATGCTACGGATTTGTAATTGTCATCTTTGATGATCTTGGCAAGCCCCAGACATACGCTGGCGATGGGATTGTCCGAGACGTTCACCTTCAGACCCGTGCCCGTGGCAAGGCGGTCAGCCAGATGGTTGATCTGGGAGGCGCCCCCTGTCAGATACATGCCGTGGCGGTAAATATCGGCTGCCAGTTCAGGCGGCGTCCGCTCCAGGATCACCTTTACATTGTCCACGATGGAGTTGAAATGTTCCTCCAGGCACTCTCCCACCAGTTTTGTGGGAATTTCCCTCTCCACCGGCAGACCTGTGACAATGTCCCTTCCGTAGACAACGGCACTTTTGCCCTCCTGCTCCAGCTCCCGCAGGGAGATCTTCACAGTCTCGGAGGTCTTGCCCCCGATTATCAGACTGAACTCCTTCCGGACCGCCGCCCGGATAGCTTCGTCAAATTTCAGCCCGCCCACCTTGATCAGGCGGCTGAGCACAATGCCTCCCAGGGAGAGAATGGAAATCTCCGTGGTCTCATACCCCACGTTTACCACCAGGACTCCCTGGGAATTCTTCACGTCGATATCCATCCCCAGTCCATCAGCCACGGCCTTCTCCACCACCATAATCTTCTTGGCCTTCACATTGGCGTCTTTGATCAGGTCATAGAACGCCCTCTTCTCCACTTCCGTCACGTCCGTGGGAACCGCTATGAGAAAATCCGCCGGGCGGCTGTTTCCCTTCTGCAGATCGGCGATAAAATACCGCACCAGAGTGACCATGTTCTTAATATCGGCTATTACGCCGTTGGACAAGGGATAAGAAATATGAATATTGCTGGGGGCTTTCTCATACATTTCAAATGCAGAGTTTCCATAAGCAAACAAAACTTTCTTGTTCTCAATGGCAATCATGTTTTTTTCAATGGAAATACTGTCATCACTTTTATTATAGATTTTAATGTTGTTGGTACCCAAATCGATACCGAATGCATTGTTTGCCAAAATGACAACCCCTTTCTAATGTAACTTTCTCATGTAAATTTTGGGACACTTCCTTCTTCCAGGAACCAGCCCGCCGCCCTGAAGCTTACATGGCGCCTGTCCCCTATGACGATATGGTCCAGAAGCGGAATACCGATTCCCTCCCCCGCCTCCCTCACATGGCAGGTAAGGATCTTGTCCGAACTGCTGGGAGTGGGATCCCCGCTGGGGTGATTGTGCACCAGAAGAATGTTCACCGCCCGCATCTCCAGGGCCGTCAGAAAGATTTCCCTGGGGGAGATCAGCGACATGTTGACGCTTCCCTCCGAGATCTTTTTTTCACAGAGCATCTGGCCTTTGGTGTCCAAACACACCAGCATTACGCATTCCGTTGTCCGGTGGCGCAGTTTCTCCATAAAATATTCAGCCACCTGGTCGGGGCTGGTGAAATTGATGCCTTCTCTGGCCCTGGCGGTGCTGATACGCTTGGAGAGCTCCGTGAGGCATTTCAGCTGTACGGCCTTCACCTCTCCGATCCCTCCCACATCCTTGAGCTCGTCCAGGGTCACATCATAGAGCCCCAGAAGCCCCTCCTTGGGATATCTTGCCAGGCCAAGCACCTGTTTTGCCACATCCAGAGCGTTCTGCCCTTTGGTGCCCACCCGGATGATAATGGCCAGAAGCTCCGCCTCCGTCAGGTTCTCGGCCCCAAACCGGAAGAACCTTTCATAGGGTAAATCTGTTCTTTCACCGCCTGACACCGCAGCTTTGAGGGCTGCTGTGTTTGTTGTTGTTTTCTTATCGGTCATGCGTCTCCTTTTCAAACCTTCTCCGACGCAGTACCTTGGTTAAAACCTTCTTTTTTCGTCCTCCCGGGACATTCCACGCCGTGCCCTCCGGCATTCTGTCCCCTGCTGCACCATTCGCTCCTATATAGTACCATAAAAAACCAAAACTGTACACAAAAATCATAGAATTTATTTTGAGTTTTTTCTACACAATGCTACTGTTTCAGGCGGCATTTTTCCAAAAATCCTTTGTCCACAAGGGACTGGAGGGATTTTAAAATCCCGAATTTCGCATGGGGCCAGGTAAGGCCGCCCTGAAAATAAACCGTGTAAGGAGGCCGGATGGGGCCGTCCGCAGAGAGTTCAATGGAGGAACCCGACACAAAAGCCCCCGCCGCCATAATCACCTGGGCGTCATATCCCGGCATATCCGCCGGCTGGGGAACCACATGACTGTCCACAGGCGCCGCCGCCTGGATTCCCTCGCAGAAGGCGATAACGCCCTGGGGGCTGCCGAAAGTCACCGCCTGAATAATGTCATGCCTGCTCTCCTGACTGTCCGGAATCACAGAAAATCCCAGACGCTCATAGAGATTGGCGGCAAAGACGGCTCCTTTTAAAGCCGCCGCCGTCACTGTGGGGGCCAGAAACAGTCCCTGGTAAAAATCTTTCAAAATGCCCAGGGAGGCTCCCACCTCCTTGCCAAGCCCCGGGGAAGTAAGCCGAAAGGCCGCATTCTCCACGCACTCCCGCTTTCCCGCAATGTAGCCGCCAATGGGGGCCAGGCCGCCGCCGGGATTTTTAATCAGAGATCCCACGGACATATCCGCCCCCACATCTCCCGGCTCCAGCGTCTCCACAAACTCTCCGTAACAGTTGTCCACCATGCAGATAATGTCCGGTTTTATCTTTTTGACAAAGGCAATCAGCTCTCCTATGCGGGCCACCGACAGGGTGGGCCTGGTCTGATAGCCCTTGGAGCGCTGTATCGTCACCAGGCGGGTGCGCTCTCCTATGGCTTTTTGGATTTCATCATAGTCAAAGCCTCCGTCGGGAAGCAGATCCACCTGCCTGTAAGTGATCCCGTATTCGGCCAGGGACCCCCGGGAAGGCCGGATGCCAATCACTTCCTCCAGGGTGTCATAGGGTTTTCCCACCGGGGAGAGCAGCTCGTCCCCCGGGCGCAGATTGCTCATCAGGGCCAGGGCCAGAGCATGGGTGCCGCAGGTAATCTGAGGGCGCACCAAGGCGTCCTCCCCATGGAACACTTCCGCATAGACTGCCTCCAGCGTGTCCCGGCCAAGATCCCCGTAGCCGTACCCGGTAGTTCCCAGAAGACATGCCTCGCTGACCTGGCAGGACTGCATGGCTTTTACCACTTTCAGCTGATTGTGCTCCGCCGTATGGTCAATCCTCTGAAAGCGTTCTTCCAATTCCTCCAGGATTCCCTGGCCGTAACCGTACACCTCCCTGCAGATTCCCATTTTTTCATACAGTTCCCAAATATCACTCATCTTCCCAAGCTTCCTTCCCCCCGGCCCGCCTTCCTGTGGTCTCTTCCACTATCCGGAGCATATGCCGCAGTATTTTGTCCTCGTCATAGCCGAACTCGTTTTTGTTGATCCAAATCACATCTTTTTCCCTGCGGAACCAGGTGAGCTGCCTCTTGGCAAAATGCCTGGTGTCCCGTTTCAGGATCTCCACCGCCTCCTCCAGGGAAATCTCTCCCTCCAGGTACGCCAGAATCTCCTTATATCCCAGGCCCTGCATGGATACCATTCCCCTGTGGCAGCCCATCTGTCTGAGTCCCTCCACCTCCGCCACCAGGCCCCCTGCAAGCATTTCCTCCACCCGCCGGTCAATGCGCTCATAGATCCGCTCCCGCAGATCGTTGAGCACAAAATAGCAGGAAGCATAGGCGGAAGGTTTTTCCCTTTCCCGCCGGTTGTGGGCCGATATGGGCTCCCCGGTGAGAAAAAAATACTCCAGGGCCCGTATGGTGCGTTTTATATTGTTGGGGTGAATGTCCAGGGCTGAAGGCGGATCGGCCCTTTCCAGCAGTCCGTGCAGATATGCAGGCCCCTTCTCCGCCCCCAGCCTCTCCAGCCAGGCCCGGCAGCTTCCGGCGTCCGTCTCCTCCCCTGCGTCCGGGGCAAAATCAATATCCCGCAGCAGGGCCTGGACATAGAAGCCGGTGCCCCCTGTGACAATGGGAATGCTTCCTCTGGCGTAAATGCCCGAGAGACATTCCTGGCATTTCTCCTTGAACAGGGCCACGCTGAACTCCTCCCAGGGCTTAAGGATGTCAATCATATGGTGGGGAATTCCCTGCATCTCCTCCCTGGCAATCTTGGCGGAGCCAATGTCCATGTACTGATACACCTGCATGGAGTCTGCAGAGACCACCTCCCCTCCCAGAACCCTGGCAAGGGCGATGGAAAGCTTTGTCTTTCCCACCGCCGTTGGGCCGGAGAGAATAATCATGGGATGTTTCATCTGACTCCCGCTGTCCAGGAATTCTTTCCTCGTGCCGCTCATTTCACCACTCTTCCTGTCTATGTGACTATCCGTTTGAATTTTCTGTCCATGTCCGCCCTGGTCATAGCCACTATGGTGGGTCTGCCATGGGGGCAGTTGTAAGGATTTTCCAGCGTCAGCAGCTCATCAATCAGCCGTTCCGCCTCCCTTGGGCTCAGACAATTGTTTCCCTTCACCGCCGCTTTGCAGGACATGGAGGCAATCTTCTCTTCCACAACGCGGAGGCCGCCGAAGCCCGTGCCCTCCGCCAGGCTGTCCAGAACCTCCAGGAACATCTCCTGTTCTTTGCAGCCGTAAAGATCCACAGGGACGCTGCGCAGAGCATACTCACTGCCTCCAAAAGACTCTATCTCAAATCCAAGGGCTGTAAATGTCTCCAGATTCTCCTTCAGCACAGTCTCCTCCTGGCCTGTAAGGGTGACAATCACCGGAGGGAGCAGTCCCTGAGACAGGACGCTTTTGCTTCGGTACTGCTTCATAAGCCTTTCGTAATTCACTTTCTCATGAGCTGCATGCTGGTCAATCATAAGCAGCTTACTCTCAAACTCAATAAGCCAGTAGGTCTCGAAGACCTGGCCAATAAGGCGGAAGCGGCTGCGGCTCTGGGCTGTGAGTATCTTCTCCTCAAACAGATCCAGCTGGACACCAGCTTCTCCTTTGGGCATTCCTGCTTCTATAGAAAGTTCTCCCGGGAGCACTTCCCTGCCCCTGCTCACAAATGCCGGGGCATTTTCCTCACAGATACGCTGAGCTTCCTGAAACGCTTCTGTCTCGTCCGTCTCTGTAAAAAAAGATTCCGTATCCTCCCCTTCCTCACAGGTTTCCTGCCTCTCAGGCTGGGGCGTTTCTGCAAAAACCGCCGGCTTTACCCTGTTCCACACAGGAGTATGGGCAAATTCCTGCCTTTTAGGCCCCTTTGCCGCATATTTTGCCTCTTCCATCAGCCGATAGGCATTTCCCCGCTTCTGTTCAAAGGGTTCCGGCACAGGCTCTTTTTCCCGCTGCATTTTTTCCTGACGGCGCTGTTCCCGCAGCTCCGCCTCCCCAGCCAGAGAAGCCTCAGGGATCATCTCCCGGCGCTGCAGTGTCTGCCGGACCGTCTCTGTCAGATATCTGCCAAACTCCATGGCCTGGCTGAATCTCACATCCATTTTTGTGGGATGCACATTCACGTCCACCTGTGCTGTATCCATCTCAATGTGCAGCACGCAGAAGGGAAATTTGTGCTGCATCAGATACTCTTTATACCCTGTCTCCAGCGCTTTTGACACCACACTGCTCCGGATGAATCTGCCGTTGATAAAGTAGATTTCCATATTGCGGTTGGAGCGCACCAGCACCGGTTTTCCCAGGTAGCCTTCCAGTTTTATGCCCTGCTCCTGAGCCTGTATGGGCACCAGGGCTCCTGCCACATCCCTTCCGTAGATACGGTAGATAACCTCCCGCAGATCACCGTTTCCGGAAGTGTGAAATTTCATCTGGCCGTTCAGAACAAGCTTAAAAGAGACATCCGGCCTGGACAGGGCCAGATGCTCCATAAGATCAGAGATATATCCTCCCTCCGTGGAAGGCTGCTTTAAAAACTTTCTTCTGACAGGCGTATTATAGAACAGACCGCGCATCAAAAAAGTGGTGCCTTCCGGCGCACCCACTTCGTCGAAGCCTGTCTCCCTGGCCCCCTCCAGAAGAATACGGCTGCCCGTAATGCTGCCGGAAGTCCTGGTGACCACCTCCACCCTGGACACGGCTGCAATACTGGACAGGGCCTCCCCCCGGAACCCCAGGCTGGAGATCCGGGTCAGATCCTCCGCGTCTTCGATCTTGCTGGTGGCATGGCGCAGAAACGCTCTCCGCAGCTGTTCTTTCTCCATGCCGCAGCCGTTGTCCGTAACCCGGATAAACTCAATCCCGCCCTCCCTGGCTTCCACGGTAATAGAGGAGGCGCCTGCATCTATGGCGTTTTCCACCAGCTCTTTCACCACACTGGCAGGCCGCTCCACCACTTCTCCCGCTGCAATCTTGTCAATGGTCTCCGAATCCAGGATATGTATCTGCGCCATTTTCCTTTTCGTCTGCCTCCTACACTGTGTTTTCTACACTCTTCCAGCGGTTTTTCAGCTTATTCTGCAGCCGATAGAGGGTGTTCAGGGCATCAATGGGCGCAAGGGTATTCACTTCCACTTCCATCAGCTCCCTCAGCACATCCTCATCCGTCACCGTGTCAAAGAGAGAAATCTGGGTCAGCTCCAGCTCGTCCGGCCGGGCTTGTTTTCTGACAGATTTCTGCGCTTTCCCTTCCCCTTTTACCTCCACGGTGATATTCTGTATTTTTTCCGTTATATCGTTGTCCGTGAGCTGTTCCGCGATTTCTTTTGCCCGGTCAATCACCATGTCCGGCACCCCTGCAAGCTTTGCCACCTGGATGCCGTAGCTTCTGTCCGCGCCTCCCTTGATGATCTTGCGCAGGAACACAATGTCATCCCCCTGCTCTTTCACGGCAATACAGTAATTATTTACATTGCTGATCTTGCCCTCCAGCTCCGTGAGCTCATGGTAGTGGGTGGCAAAAAGAGTCTTGGCACCCAGAAGCTTTCGGTTGCTGATATGTTCTATGACAGCCCAGGCGATGCTCAGGCCGTCAAAGGTGGATGTACCCCTTCCGATCTCATCCAGAATGAGCAGGCTTTTTGAGGTGGCATTCCGGAGGATATTGGCCACCTCGTTCATCTCCACCATAAAGGTAGACTGGCCGCTTGCCAGGTCGTCGGAAGCCCCCACTCGGGTGAAGATTCTGTCCACAATGCCGATGTTGGCGCTTTTTGCAGGCACGAAACACCCCACCTGTGCCATGAGCACAATCAGCGCCGTCTGACGCATATAGGTGGATTTTCCCGCCATATTGGGTCCGGTGATAATGCTGATGCAGTGTTTTCCGTTGTCCAGGCAGGTGTCGTTGGAGATAAACATGTCATTGGAGATCATCTTCTCCACCACAGGATGCCGGCCATCCTTGATGTCGATAATACCTCTCTCGTTCAGTTTCGGCCGCACATAGTGGTTCCGCTCCGACACCAGGGACAGGGACGCGTACACGTCCAGACGAGCCAGGGCCTTGGCTGTGGCCTGGATCCGCTCCAGTTCCATGGCGATGGACTCCCGGATCCTGCAGAAAATGTCATACTCCAGGGAGGTAAGCTTGTCCTCCGCATTTAAGATGGTATCCTCCAATTCCTTCAGCCTGGGCGTGGTATAGCGCTCCGCGTTGGCCAGAGTCTGCTTGCGCACATAGTCCTCCGGCACCAGGTTTTTATAGGAATTGGTAACTTCAAAGTAATAGCCGAACACCTTGTTGTATTTAATACGAAGGTTCTTAATGCCGGTCCTCTCCCTGTCCTGTTCCTCCAGCTCCGCCAGCCACTGCTTTCCGTCCCGCCTGGCGCTTCGGAGCCGGTCCACCGTCTCGTCGAAGCCGTCCTTAATCATGCCGCCCTCCCGGATGGTAACAGGGGGTTCCTCCTGGATAGAAGCCTGGATGAGCTGGAAGATATCCTGGAGAGCATCCATCTCCTCTTCCACCCGTTTTAACTCCTGGCAGGAAAAACTCCGCAGCACGGTCTTCACCGCAGGAAGCATCTCCAGGGAATTGCGCAGGGCGATAAAATCCCTGGGGTTGGCCGTCTTATAGGTGACTTTGCTCAAAAGCCGTTCCAGATCGTAGACAGGATTTAAATATTCCCGGATCTCGTCCCTGGAGACACTGTCACCGCACAGCTCCTCCACCGCGTCCAGACGGTTCTCCATCTCCTCCCTGTCGATCAGGGGCTGCTCCAGCATGCTCCGCAGCAGCCTGCCTCCCATGGCCGTTCTGGTCTTGTCCAGCACCCACAGAAGAGAACCTGTCTTCTGCTTCTCCCGCAGGGTCTCCGCCAGCTCCAGGTTGCGCCTGGTGGAACTGTCCAGCAACATGTATTTGTTGGTCAGATAGGGGGTGATACGGGTCATATGTGCCAGTTCCGTCTTCTGGGTATCGTAGAGATACTGCAGCAGAGCTCCCGCCGCAGTGATACCGGTGGGAAAATCCTCCAGTCCCAAACCTGCCAGGGTACTTACCTTAAAATGCCGCAGCAGGAGTTTTCTGCTGCTCTCATCGTCAAACAGGTGGGACTCCAGAGGGTTGACGGAGATGTGGTATTTTTCCCGCAGCTCCTCCACCTGGAACCCGCTCACCAGAAAGGCCTCATTGCAGATAATCTCCGAGGGCTCATATTTCATCACTTCGTCGTTGAGTTTCTTCAGATCCTCCACCTCGGTAAGGTAGTAATCTCCTGTGGTCACATCCGCCACGGATATGCCTATTTTTGTGGGGGTAAAGGCAATGCTCAGAAGATAATTGTTCCTGGATTCCTCCAGCGACTGCAGATTTAAGTTGGTGCCGGGGGTGACGATCCGGACCACGTCCCGCTTCACCAGCCCCTTGGCCTGCTTGGGATCCTCCAGCTGTTCCCCTATGGCAACCTTGTATCCTTTGCTGACCAGCTTGGTCAAATAGCTCTCCACTGCATGGTAGGGCACACCGCACATGGGAGCCCGCTCCTCCATTCCACAGGCTTTCCCTGTGAGGGTGAGATCCAGTTCTCTGGCTGCTGTCTGAGCGTCCTCAAAAAACATTTCATAGAAATCTCCCAGGCGGTAAAAAAGAATACAGTCGGCATACTGCCTTTTCGTCTCCAGATATTGCTGCATCATAGGGGTCAAGTCTTCAATGGGAATCTGTTCCGGCATTTTGTTTCTCTGCTCCTGTTCTTATCCACGCCTGAAATACCTCTGCACCAGGTTTTTCGACGTGTTTTACTTGTATTGTGTGTCAAAAAAGTTTGTCCCTTATTCTATCACAAAATGCTGGTGTTGTAAAATTGCTTTTCGTAAATTTTTATTGAAAGCTGTCACAGCCCAGGTGACGATAGGCAAGTTCCGTGGCCACCCTGCCTCTGGGAGTGCGGTTTAAAAACCCGTTCTTGATCAGATAAGGTTCGTAGACATCCTCAATGGTTCCGGCGTCCTCCCCGATGGCCGCAGCCAGGGTATCCAGGCCAACAGGACCTCCGTCAAACTTCTGGATCATGGTCAGCAGCATATTGCGGTCAATATGATCCAGGCCCAGTTTGTCCACATCCATCAGATCCAGAGCTGTGTTGGCCACATTCTCTGTGATTATTCCGTCATACTGTACCTGGGCAAAGTCCCGCACCCTCTTCAGAATACGGTTGGCCAGCCGGGGAGTTCCCCGGCTCCGGCGGGCCATCTCCAGAGCACCCCCCGGCTCCACCTCCACCTTCAGCACCCGGGCCGAGTGAAGAATAATCAGCTGCAGCTCCTGAACCGTGTAAAACTCCAGATGATGGATCATGCCAAAGCGGTCTCTGAGAGGCGCGGTCAGAAGCCCTGCCCTGGTGGTGGCCCCCACCAGGGTAAACCTGGGCAGCTCCAGGCGCACAGAGCGGGCGGTGGATCCTTTCCCAATCATAATGTCAATGCAATAGTCCTCCATGGCGGGGTAAAGCACCTCCTCCACCTGACGGTTCAGACGATGGATCTCATCCACAAAGAGCAGATCCCCTTCCTCCAGGTTGTTGAGAATTGCCGCCATCTCCCCGGGCTTTTCAATGGCCGGACCGCTGGTCACTTTCAGGTGAACTCCCATCTCGTTGGCGATTATGCCCGCCAGAGTGGTCTTCCCCAGGCCGGGCGGACCGTAAAATAACACATGATCCAGGGCATCCCCTCTCTGCTTTGCGGCCTGTATGTAAATTTTCAGATTTTCCTTCACTTTAGACTGGCCGATATAGTCATCCAGCTTCTGAGGACGCAGTGACCCTTCGATTTTTACATCCTCTTCTGTTATATTCGTCTCTATCATTCTCCTGGACATAATTTCCCTCTCGAAACATTTCTAAAACATTTTCTTCAGGGCAGCTTTTAAAACAGCGCCGGAGTCCATCTGTTCGATCCCTTCGATGGCGTTGACCGCTTTTACCGCTTCCCCATGGCCATAGCCCAGGGACACCAGGGCCTCCACGGCTTCTTTTCTCTGGGGACTGTCCCCCAATACCGCCTCGGCCATACCGCCCGCAATCTCCTGCCCTATGGCGGTGTCCTCCATCCTGACCTTGTCCTTCAGCTCCAGGATCAGCCTCTGGGCCGTCCGAGCGCCGATACCGGGCGCTTTGGAGATGGCCTTCTCGTCCCCGGACAAAATGGCAAATCTCAGAGCATCCGCGTCCAGCACGGACAGAATGGCAAGGGCTCCCTTGGGGCCTATGCCGCTGACCGTGATACATTTTCTGAAAATATCCAGATCATTTTTCGACAAAAATCCATACAGCTGAACAGCGTCCTCCCGCACACTGGTATAGGTGTACAGCTTTACGGACTCTCCCGTCCCCGGCAGCTTCGCCGCCGTCCCAGCCGAAATCTTTACATTATAGCCCAGTCCTCCCACATCCACAATTACATTGTCTTCGGATATGTCCTCCACAGTTCCTTTTACATATGCAATCATACCCCGCATTCCTCCCAACGGCCTGCCCACAGCAGCCTCTCTGCCGCGGTATCTTTCTCTAGCCTACCACAAAAGAACATATGTTTCAAGTTATTTTCAAATTAATCTTTATTTTTTCTTGTTTTTTCTTCTGGGTTATGGTATAGTATCTGCAACGGGGCATTAGCGCAGTTGGGAGCGCGCAACATTCGCATTGTTGAGGCCACGGGTTCGAATCCCGTATGCTCCACGCTCTAAGCCGCAGAAACGCTGGATTTGCGGACATTAGAAAATAGTGGGTAAACAAAAAGTAATCAAACACATGGTCAGATTGTTTGATTACTTTTTTATTTGACAGCCTGTTACCCAAAATAAGAAAGGAGCATTACTATGACACCATCATTGGCACAAGAGAAACACTATACCATTGATGATATCTACAGCCTGCCGGAGAACAGCAGGGCTGAATTGATTGACGGCCAGATATACTATATGGCACCTCCCAACCGCAGGCACCAGACAATAGCGCGGGAACTTTTCTTTTCTATAAACTCTTACATTCAATCCCAAAACGGTCCCTGCGAATGTTTTTTTGCTCCCTTTGCCGTATTTCTGAATAGAGATGACACAAACTATGTAGAACCGGACATCAGCGTGATCTGTGATCCCCACAAGCTTAACGAAAAAGGATGCACCGGGGCTCCGGACTGGATCATAGAAATTGTATCCTCCAGCAGCAGGAGGATGGACTATTTCACAAAGCCCTTCTCCGCTTCTGTTAAAGTCGGCATATATGAAGATTTTTATATCAATTTCGCCGCCACTGCCAATTGTGATTGTTAAGGTAGTTCCAAAATACAGTAAATTCAAATTTCCCGGCCAGTAAACCGGCAAGTTGGCGTCAGCCTCTTGACATGCTGTCCGACTGCACTTATGATAATTATCAGTAATTCATGGAGTTGCCGGACGCACCCAGTTTTTTGACCTGTAACCCGTAACCATTGTCTCTGCTGTGAGAAAGGAGCTAACGCATGTTGGATATCCTGTTTGTTACTGATTTTGTATGCCCCTACTGTCTGGTGGCCAAAGTTGCCCTGGAGGATGCTCTGAAAGAAACGGGGATGGAAGCCCAAATCAAGATCCAGCCCTTTGAACTGACCCCGGAGTCCAGGCCCAGAGTGGATGTGTGCCATGACGAGGAACGGAAAAAGCGTTACCGGATCCTGGTGGAGCCCGCCAAAGCCCTGGGGCTGGATATGAAGCTGCCCCCGGCAGTGTGCCCCCGGCCTTATACGCGCCTGGCTTTTGAGGGCATGTACTTTGCTCAGGAAAAGGGATGCGAGGAGCGCTACTCCGACCTGGCATACCGGGCTTATTTTGAAAAGGAAGAAAATATTGAAGAAATGGATGTTCTGTGCAGGATCGCAAAAGAGGCCGGACTCGACGCGGATGCATTTCAGCAGGCACTCAGCGAAGGAACGTATACCGAACGCGTGCAGGAGGCAGTGGCCTATTCCAGAGATGTGCTGAAAATAAGCGGCGTTCCGTCAATCTATCTGAATGGGGAGCGGATCTCTGTTGAAAGCTACACCAAGGAAGAAATGGTGCGGATCCTTCTGGAGGGACAGGCTGCGGCCTCCGCAGGCATGTGCTGCGGAATCGACGGCTGCGGCTGAAGCAGGGGCCGGGCTGAATACCGCTGTCCCGCATAAATCCTGGGGGCTGTGCTGTTACACTGCCAGTCCCCAGGATACTGTCTTTCTCCCTGTCACTTTCGGGATTTTTTCTTTTTCTCTGTCTTCTCTGTTTTTTCCGATTTTTCCTGCCGGCAGAGCGATTCGTTCTTTGTCACCCTGCGGAGTTCGTCCCTCACCTCCATCAGGGCAAATCCCAGCAGGTTCTGCCCCTGCCACCGGCAGGGATTCTGAGCGTCAGGGGAGTCCGCGGAAAGCTGTATTCCCCATACTCCGTCATAAGGACTTGCCTCCGCCAGAATATCGTCTCCTGTGGAGAGCAGAAACTCTTTCAAGGCCCGGTTCTGGCTGAATTTACACCAATTCCCATTGAGTACAATGGAATATTTTGCTCTATCCCACAACTTCTGTTCAAAGTTTCCCACCTTACGGCCAAGAGCCTTGATCCGGCCTGGATCGCTGCTCTTTAAGATCTGCTGGCGGCTCTCCTCGTCTCCAAACAGCTTTGCCTTCTGCTCCATCATAAACTGTTCCATGCAGCAGTAGCTTTGGGCATAGAACCAGAACTCTCCCTTCCACCACTGGCTGAAACAGCTTTGGGTAATGCTACCGTCTCCAGAAGGACGGTGCCCCCAGAACAGGCGGAAGGCATGCTGCTTCCCATGTGCGGCCTCCTCCCGGAGTTTTTCCAGGGAATATTTGGGTTCTCCCCCCTGCTGCCACAGAGGAACAGCGTATTCCCCCTGTACAAACATCTCTCCAGTGTGACTGTTTTCCCACCACCCTTTCCATGTGACCGGCTCCGGAAACATGGCCTGGTATTCTGTCTTCTCCTCCTGGGAAAGACCCTTCAACCAGTGAGAAAAACGTCCAAGATAGTCCTCCCCGGGCCCCATACGCCAGCTAATGCAGTATCGTTCGCTCTCCGGATAAGCCAGCCAGGGCGGGAGCATCAGCTGCTTCTTTTCTAATGACATGCCAGATCTCCTCCTGTAAAATTTTGTCATAGTTTCTTTGAGTATAACATATCCCTTTTTATTTTTATACCCTTAATCAGGCCTTTTGAAGATTGTCCATTGTATAAGGACATGATATAATGCAGGGAGAGCACTTCATGAATATCTGCGGAAAAGCAGGGAAAGAGAGAACATATGATTTTTAAAGGATTAAAAGAAAGCAATGGGTGGATGACCGCAGAGTACAGCGCCACATGGCGTTATGGGTATGACTTCATGCTGGACGCCGCTCAGACAGTCATTGACACCGATTTCCATGACAAACTTCAGCGAGTAGCCATAGCCCCCATGGGAGGATATGACAGAGAAGTGACCGCGGAGGCAGCAGCCTGCGGAAATATCCTCAGAGACTGCAGAGAGGTAAAGGAAGAGTGCGGAGTTCTGACCATATCCGGCCTGAGCAGCCTTATGGAATGTCCTGTACAAATCTCCTTCTACAACCAGACAAGCCTTGTGAAGCTCTTCTGTCCCTTCAAGCAGTATTTTGAAACGCACGGGGAGCATGTTTTTGACAATTACATGAACAGTATAGAAATCATGGCTTACTGCAAGGACACAGAGCGCAGAACCCTTGCCAGAATAACTGGGGAGAACAACTGAAAGGTTCTTCCCGGTCTCCCACGCCGGCCGTGGGGCTGTGAATACTTTTTGCGCCGGGCGGATACGATCCTGAATCATATCCGCTCAATCACACAGCTGTGCTGTTTTTTCTAAACAGCCAAAACACCACACCGACCGCCGACAGGATCAGCATGGACAGAAGCGCTGTCTGCACCCTTCCCCTGCTTTTGCCGGAAAGTGCCAGAGTCACCCAGGTTGCCGCGACAGCTGCTCCCAGGCACAGCAGCACATAAAGAGCCGCTGCAGCCAGCACAGGCAGCGGGAAAGCAAGATGTGAGAAGCAGGAAATGTTCCGCAGGTCAGCTCCCAGACTGCCCATGGGATAGACGGAAGAGATACGGATTGCCCTGCACAGAGGGGCCACTGCAGCCAGAGCTACCCCCATGACGCTGCAGAGCAGAATTTTCCGCCTGGCGGTCCTTTTTACCCCAGTCTTCACAGACCCTAACAGCAGAATAGCCCCTGTCTCATATTCCATGGCAAAGACCCCGCTGAAAGCCAGAATGATTCCCACAGACTGTATCAGCAGATTTACCAGCGTGGTATTTTCCCAGACTTCCAGAAAATACAGCCATCCTGTGTCATAGACAAAGCACCCGCCTGACTCTTTTATGTGCAGATACTGTGCCTGCACCCGCTGAAAAGAAGGATAAAAATACAGCGTCATGTTTTCCCTGGCCTCCAGGGCATCCGCCGCATCCCTGCTGATTTCCCCCGCCTCGTACATCTGCTCAATCTGTTCCAGAGTCCGAAAGGCATCCTCAAACCGTTTTTCCTCCGACAAAACTACCTGCTCCTTTTCCTGTGTCAGTTCTCCCTCCAGCCTGAGCATAAGTCCCCTGTAATACTGCTCTCCAGCAGAAGGGTAATAACTGCGCTCAAGGCTCCTCCAGCCTATCAGTGCCATCGACAGAAGCAGAACCACCAGTCCCTGCTGCATAATAAGGATTTTATACGCCTCATGACGAATCAGATTCACATGGGGCCGGAAAGGAATCCGAAAGGGCAGGTGCAGTCTTTTGGCATCCATGGAACGCATATGGGCAAACAGAAAAAGACTGCATGCCGTCCCCAGACCGGCCAGGGCAGCGGTCACTCCCCAGGCCATATGCAGCCGGGATACCGGATGACCCCACAGATTGAAATTCAGATAACCGCCGTAGAGGATTTCTGTCCGCATCAGCCCAGCCGGGTTCAGATACTTAAGAGGCGCCAGGGGAGAGCCTGGGGAAATCAGCCCGTACAGCGCCGTGCCCGTTCCTGCGGCCGCCGCTCCAAAAAGCCAGGGAGCCAGAGTAAGCTCACACCGGATGCCCAGGCAGACACACAAAGTTCCCATCCCAAAGAGCACAAATGCCTTGGTCAGCAGAGACAGAGCCACAAAACCGCCCACACTGAGAGAAAGGGGACTTTCCATATATGGGGCCAGGGACTGGATCCGGATCCTGAAATCAGGTATCCCGGCGCTGCACCCGTAAAAGACAAGGTTTACCCCATAAAAAATCACGGAGACAAGGAGGCAGTGTAACAAAAGCGCCCCAAGCTTTGCACTCATACAGGCCAGAATCCCCCGCCGGGTGCTCCTGGTAACATAGAAAAGCCGCCTCTCTTTTTCCTCTGTTACCAGACTTCCCGCAAACAACAAGACGGCCAGATACAGCAGCAGATCCGTCCTGGGGCTTTCCATGGCCCGGACAAACCCCTCCGAAGGCGTAAAACATATCCCCTTCCCGTCAAGAGCCTCGTAATCCGCCGCGCTTTTTCGCAGATTCCGCCCGCTGAAACCGGACTCTTCCCCGCCTCCGAATATGGATATGCCCCCCAGTCTCTCTCCGTTTTTCCGGACATTTAAAAGCCATGTCTCATACCCTGCGGTCTTCTCCAGTTCTCTGTACACCTGCTCCGTCAGCGCCTTCTCCTGCTCCGGTGTATCGGTAAACAGAATCCACTCCCCAGACTGGTACAGTCCATAGTATGCTTCAAAAACCCCTGGATTTGTTTCCATCTCCCGGGCAGCCAGTATCTCCCCCTGCTCGTTTCCAAAGTTCTGCATGGCCAGAATGGTTTCCACAACACGAACCCCTTCCACTGTCTCCATGCGCTTTGCCATATAGGTGATTTTCTCTTCTTCGCTCCTCCATGACAGTTGATTCTCCAGGGCCTTGTAAGCGGAAAGGGGCGGCTGTCCTTCCCCCGCCGGCAGGGTGTACCAGAGGGCAAAGCTATGTACGGAAAACAGAATACAGACTGCCAGCAGAAAACTCCGCTTCCGCCAGATTTTTTCTCCCTCAAAGCAAATCAGGCGCAGCATGGCCCTCCTCCTCTCCGAAAATCCTCATATAGACTTCCTCCAGATTTCCACATCCCTCATGGCTGCGGCAGAGATCATCCACCGTGCCTCTGCCGATAATGCTCCCGGAACGAATCAGCAGAATATCACCGGCAATGGGGGCAATGTCGGAGACCACATGGGTGGAGACCATTATAATCCTTTCCCCGGAAAGCTCTTTGATCTGTTCCCGCACCCGTACCCGTTCCTTGGGATCCAGTCCCGCTGTGGGCTCGTCCAGAACCAGCAGCCTGGGATCTCCCAAAAGAGCCTGGGCAATCAAAATGCGCTGCTTCATCCCTCCGGAATAGGTTCTCAGAGGACGGTCCGCTCTATCCTCCAGATTCACCATGGCCAGAACCCGCCCCAGCTCCTCCTTTACTTTCTTTTCGGGAATTCCTTTCAGCGCCGCCATATAGGCCAGAAAACGCCGTCCCGTAAAAGTCTCATACAGCCCCTGCTGCTGAGGCGCATAGCCGATCAGGCTCCGAAAACGCTCCCCCAGACTGCGGATGTCCTCCCCGTCCCAGAGAACCCGCCCCTCATCCGGAGCCAGGTTCCCTGTGATAATGTTCATAAGAGTGGACTTTCCCGCGCCATTGGGCCCCAGAAGGCCGTAAATGCCCCAGGGCAGCTCCAGGGCCACTTCCTGCAGAGCCTTTTTTCCCTTGTAGGATTTTGTGATTTTTTCCAGTACAAGCATGGTCTACCTCTCTTTAGCAGGTTTTATGCTGCGCCAGGCAGGTCTGCCCGCCAGCAGATCTTCTATGGAAATCAGAGCATATTTATACTGTAAGATTTCCATGGAGCCGCCTCCCAAGGGATTATCTATGGCGTCATGGTCATAAATCACAAGCACATCTTTCTCTGTGACGGCCTGAAATTCCAGAGCCCAGCCAGTGCTGAGACCTGTCAGCGTGCTGTGGGTGACTTTCCCCGTATCTGGATCCACAAAATACCATGTATTATCGGCTAGTTCATGATCCCTGCAGCAGAGCAGATTTCCCAGGTTTCCCATGATATTATTTTGAGGAAACGTACAGATTTTCTTTTCCTCTCCTGTCAAAGGATCAACACTTTTGAGTTCCCCACTGTCTTTAAAAGATACGTACAGCTTATTCCCCAGAACATACATGGAATGCCTTTTGCTGTTGGAGATACGGCAGACTTCCTTCAGCTCACCTGTTTTGACGTCCAGGAGCTCACAGACCTCAAATGAATTATCAAACAATTCCTTGTGAATATCGTCGTCCCACAATTCTTCCTGTGACACTTCCCGGCCAAAGTCGATACTGTTCAGCAGCAGGTAATCCCCGTAGCACCCAAGGATTTTTCGGGAGACAGAATCCTCAAAGTTCAGAGAACAGACTTCCGCAATACTTCCCTCCTCCAGATTCAGCCGCATTAACTTTCTATTTGATGGCATCTTATAGTCAGCACCGCCCGCATTATCTGCAGAGATTTCTTTCGTAATCACATAGAGATTTTTTCCATCCCCCATGATTTTTTCTTCCACTGCCAGGCCGGGGGTAAAAGTGTAAACCTGTCTGCGCTCCGTGCCGTCAAGATTTGCACGATACAACACAGAAGGTTCGCTCTCCACCTGCTGGGCAGAATCTCCAAAGTTTACTATTGTTGTTTCATCGTTAGTACGTCCCCTGCTGAGGATATAAAGCCCGTCTCCCTGAATAAATATTTTCGTGGTATAGATCGTAAATGCATCTGACGGAAATACAGCAGGGCAGTCCGCAGAGTCATGGCCGCATCCGGCCGTGCTGCACAGAAAAATCTCCTGCGTGGAGGCATAGTCCATGTACATCAGATGTGAGCCCCTGCTTCCATCCCGGAGTTTGGTCATCTCGTTTGTCAGATAATAAAAACCATCCTCTGTGCTGCAGGTACTGACAATGGCATCTGTGGTGAGAAGCCGAAGCCCGCCTGTTGCAGATATTCCTGTGACGGCGGTGTTGGAAGCGCTGTACCCACCTGCCACACTGCCGGATCCGCTGTGGGTGCTGCTGCCTTCCTCTGTTCCGCCGGTGCCGCTGTGGATGCTGCTGCCTTCCTCTGTTCCGTCGGTGCCTGCTCCGGCGCCATTGTCACCGCCTTCACCCACCTGGCCGCTGTTTTCAGCGCCCTTATCCCCATCGGCTGATCCGGGAAGCATGCCGCCGCTGCAGGCGCAGAGAGACAGGGTCAGCCCTGCTGTCATTGCCGCCAATAGATATTTCTTCCCATGACTTTTCGCAAAACATTTCATAAAAAAAGACCTCCTTCTTTCTTACAAAGGAGATCTTACAGGAAAAAAGTCAAAACCCTGTCAAAAATAAATTAAGTTTCTGTGTGCTCAGATACAATCTGCAAACCGATTTTTTCTCTGCGTTTCACCGCAATCTTAACTGTCACTTCTGCACCGTCGGGGGAATTCTCAAGTTTCAGACTGCCTCCATGCTTTATGCACAACAGACGGCTGACAGCAAGGCCGATTCCCATATGCCCTCCCTCACCTGGGGTCAGAAAGAACCGTTCTTTTCTGCGAAGCACCTCCTGCGGAAAACCTTCCCCGTCATCGGTGACAGCAATGGACAGATAATTTCCTTCCAGAGAAAAATCAAATCCTATCTCCTTCCGGGCATAGCGCAGGGCATTTCCCGCAATGTTCTCCAGCACCCGGTGCAGCAGGATTCCGTCCGCCAGAATCTCTTCCTGAGGCAGTTCCCCCGTGATCTTCAGGGAAATTTCCCGGTTTTCTGCCAGAAGACAGATGTCCTCTGTCAGACTTGCAGGCAGCTGTGAAGCCAAAAGCCATTCCTTCTTCAGCACCCTCTCCTCCGACTTGTTCAACTGCCCCACGGACTCCGTGTACTGTTCCAGGCGCTTTGCCGCCAGATCCATATTCTCCACTATGTGCAGAATTTTTTCTCTGTTCATCTCCCCGGTTTCCAGTCCCTTTTTCAGGTACTCCGCATACCCCCCAACAATGGCGATGGGGTTGCGAAGATCATGGGCCACCGAGGCCTGCAGAAGCTTTCTCTCCTCCAGCATCCTCCACATGGCCTTATTGTTCTCACACAGAACCCCACGCATCTTTTCAAAGGAAGAGCACAGCGCTCCCAGTTCGTCGCCGCAGTCATAGTCCAGCACAAAATCCAGATCCTGGTGCGCAATACTCTCCGCCGCCCCGGAAAGCAGCGACAGCGGCACTTTCAACTTCCTTCTATAAAAATACACACTGCACAGGAAGATCCCGGCAAACGCAAATACCGCAGGGGCAGCCGCCATAATCACACCGCAGGCCCGGTAGGCAGCTTTTCGCTTAGGTGTGAGAGAATCCACACTTTCCTCTATCTTTTGTAATGAATACCATGTCTGTTCGACTTCCCGGTCCACAGGAACTCCATCTTCTTTGATCACACCATACGGAAGCAGTTTCGGGTTTTCCCCATACTCCAGAAGATACTTTTCCTCTGACATGCTCCCGTTTTCCCACTGCCTCTCCATGATAAGATAGGCTCTGTAGGACTCTGGCAGGAGATAATGCCTGAAAGCCCCGCAGCACCAGATTACAAGCGCCGAGGCAAGGACCACTGCCCCTGCTGTAGACAGCACCGTCAGCATAAAAAAGCGTTTCAGCGGCAGATTCTGCCATCGGTTTTTCAACGATTCCATTTATATCCCACACCCCAGACTGTCTCAATATATTCCTGCCCGGAAATCTCATGAAGCTTTGCCCGTATCTTTCTGATATGCTCCTTGACCACATCCGCACTGCCAGATCCGTCATAACCCCAGACCAGTTCATAGATTCGTTCTCTGTCAAACACCTGTCCTGGATTGGAGAGAAGAAATTCAATCAGGTCAAACTCTTTTTTGGAAAAAAGAATCTCTCTCCCCCGGAAAAAGACCTGCCGCTGGGACAGGTTGACAATCAGCTCCCCGGAGGTCAGCATGGATGCGTTTCTGCGGCTGCGCTGATCTCTGCGCAGGTGAGCCGCCACCCTGGCGGACAGTTCTCTCAGGCTGAAAGGTTTGGTAATGTAATCGTCACCGCCATACTCCAGGCCTATTATCCTGTCCTGTTCCGTTATCCTGGCAGTGACAAAGAGAATGGGACAGGATACATGGTTACGGATATTTTTGCACAACTCCAGTCCGTCCAGGCCTGGCATGTTTATGTCCAGTATGATCAAATCCGGGTTCCTGGGAAGCCATTCCACAGCCTCCCAGGCGCTGTTTGCCGTCATAATCTCATAGCCCTCATCTCCCAGATGGTCCGAGAGCAGCTCTGTCATCATTTTTTCATCG
>CAJUNZ010000048.1 GCA_910587755.1 uncultured Acetatifactor sp.
TTCCTGGTCGATATAGTGGATCATACCCAGGTCAATATAGTCTGTCTGAAGCCGGATGAGCAGATCTTCAAACGCTTCTCTGCACCGCTCCACATCCCTGGTGCGGACATACTGTCCTCCCTGCCAGGTGGAGCCGATATGTCCCTGGATAAACCACTTTTCCCGACGGCCTGCTATGGCCTTTCCGATATTGGCGCGCACATTGGGCTCCGGCATCCAGCAGTCTAAAATGTTGATGCCCAGCTCCTCCCCCCGGCAGATCGCCTCACGGCATTCTTCCTCGTTGTGGCGCTCCAGCCACTCGCCCCCAAAGCCAATCTCACTGACCATCAGGCCAGTCTTTCCCAGTCTCCGATACTTCATAACTGCTCCTCCTTATTGTTTTTCAAAAGCCTCCTGTACACCACTGCAAAACACACCATATGCACCCCAAAAGTCAGAGCCCAGCTGATCGGATAGGAGATATACAGACATTCCAGCGTGTGATAACTCTGAAAAATGGTATAGATCCACACCACCCGCAGGAGGCAGGCCCCGGTGAGGGACACCAGCATGGGCATGATGGCATAGCCCATGCCCCGCAGAACACCCACAGCCACATCCATCATGCCGCAGAGAAAATAGAACACACAGATATAACTCATGCGGACAATGCCAAAGTGTATCACCTCCGGATCAGGAGAGTACAGCCCCAGCAGCTGCCCTGCAAAAAAATACGCCCCGTTGCCCATGATCAGTCCCACCGCAACCACCAGAATCTCACAGATCAGCATCACCCGCCCAATCCGCCGGAACTTCCTGGCGCCGTAGTTCTGGCCGCAGAAGCTGATGGCGGCCTGGTGCAGGGAATTCATGGCCGTGTACACAAACCCCTCAATATTGCTTCCCGCCGTATTGCCCGCCATGACGGTGGATCCGAAGCTGTTCACCGAGGACTGAATCAGCACATTGGAGATGGAAAAAAGTGCTCCCTGCATGCCCGCCGGGATCCCGATACGCACCATTTTCACCAGTTTATCCGGATAGATCCGCATACCCTCCCACACAAGACGGTAGGCGCTGTCCGTGCGCACCAGACATCGCACCACCAGAACGGCGGAGATGGCCTGGGAGATCACTGTGGCCGCGGCCACCCCCGCCACTCCCATGGAAAACCAGACCACAAAGGCCAGGTTCAGCAGCACATTCACCACCCCTGCCAGCATCAGGTAATAGAGAGGCCTTCTGGTGTCTCCCACGGCCCTCAGCACCGCGCTGCCGAAATTATAGACCATCATAAAAGGCATGCCTGCAAAATAAATCCGCATATAGAGCACCGAGTGGGAGATCACGTCCTCCGGCGTTCCCATCAAGGCCAGGGCCGGCCTGGACACAAGAAATCCCACAAAAATAAGCACAACTCCCGCCCCAAAAGCCGTGGCTATGGCCGTCTGCACCATCTCTTTTAACTCTCTGTCCTGCCCCGCCCCGTAAAACCTGGCCACAAGGACATTGGCTCCCACGGACAGACCGAGAAACAGGTTTATAATCAAGTTTGTCAGGGAACCTGTGGATCCCACCGCCGCCAGGGCCTCATTTCCCGCAAACTGCCCCACCACCACAATGTCCGCCGCGTTAAACATAAGCTGCAGGATCCCTGAAAACATCAAGGGTATGTAAAACAACAGAATCTTTCCTGTCAGCGGACCGCTGCACATGTCAATCTCATATTTCTTCCCAGATGCCTCTCCCACGATTACCACTCCTTTGCGTATCTTTACGTCTGGTCTTTTTTCCTGCTTTTTATTAGATCCTGTCTTTTATTAGATCTTGTCTTTTGTCAGATCAGACTTTGCAATTCAAACTCTGTAATTTAAACTTTTTATCAGAAATTGTCAAAAAATCACATCCTGCCGTTTTCAACTCCAATCATAACAGAAAAAGCCTGCCTAGGCAATCTAATTTCTGAAATGGGCCTTTTGAAATAAGTCTTTTGGAATAACCCCCTTCCATGGACTTGGGATCACAAAAAAGCGCATGGACTGCCCTTCCACACGCCTGAAAATTTTAACTTTATTTCCTTTTCCCGTTCAATAAATCCACCAAGGGATTTATGTATTCTTTTGACGATAAGTCGTAGGAAGTTGAAATTAGCCGCTCAAATTCCCTGTCCTCCTCCGTCTTGTCCTTTTTGTTTTTCAGCTTGCCCTTCATGACTGCGGCAAAGGCTTTCATCATGAGTTTATCGGGCAAAGGCATTTTCTCATAGCACAAGCCGCCGGGCATATAAAAATGTGGAATTCGTCCCAGTTCCTCTGAGGTCAGATTATTGCTCCAGGCCTGCTGTATGGTCTCCTTCGCTATGGCGGGCATGGCCCCTGTGGCAAAGACGATAAAGGTCTTCACACCGCTTTTTGCCGCCAGTTCCTTCATTCTCTTCAACCCGTCAACCATCCCGGCGTGAAACCTGCCTCCAAATACCACCGTATCATACTTTGACATAATTTCGGCAGTGACTTTCCCGGCCTTTATCAGCTTTCCTCCTGTCTCCTTGGCAATCATCTCCGCATATTTCTCCGTAAAGCCTGTGACACTTTTATAGCAGATTAATATTTCATGATTCATTGCCGTCCTCCAATATGTTTTTTATCAAAATATTATAAATCCTCTCCTGCCGGGAGAAAGTTCATCTTGCAAAGGAGTAGAAATGACATTTACTGTTAAGGAGATTGCAAAACAGGGAAAGCTCACTCATACAATTTACCCATGTACAGAATTGACGCCAATACCCGGAAATCCACCTTTTCCCACGCGAAGACATTGGCAGGACATACAGAGTAATCTTCCACCCAGCCTGCCATCTGCTGTAAAAAATCCGGTATGGTGGTGTTGGCCCATTCTTCATAGTGGTCTCCATAGTCCTGAGCCAGATCCTTCACAAACTGGATGAAATCGTTTTTATCCTTGATATTCTCAATCCGTTCCGTCATCCCCAACTTTCCTCCAGTGTCTTGAATTTTCGCAACATAAACAATGTGGATCTTTTCAATATGCTGAAAATAGTCCTGGACAACAGCCTGCCAAAGAATGAAGCCAAAGAGAAAGTCATAAAGATTGACTATAATGCACTGTCCAAGAAAAAAGACTTTGCCCCAAACCTCCCCCTCCTGTTCTCAGAGAAAGAGGGGCAGGTTATCCGCCTTACCGCAGAATCCATCCTCTTTACGCCTGCAATCATTTATTGTTGATATAATTGATCAACCCTTCTGAGGCGATGATCCTCTGCATAAACTCCGGAAATGCCTGGCCTTTAAAGGTGGTTCCTTTTGTGACATTGGTGATGATCCCGGAGTCAAAATCCACTTCCACCTCATCCCCTGCCTCGATGCCCATGGCCGCCTCCGGGCACTCAATAATAGGAAGTCCTATATTGATGGCATTCCTGTAGAAAATCCTGGCAAAGGTTTGGGCTATGACACAGCTTACCCCGGCAGCTTTGATGGCAATGGGAGCATGCTCCCGGGAGGAGCCGCAGCCAAAATTCTTCTCTGCCACAATGATGTCACCTTTGTTTACTTTCTTAATAAAGTCAACGTCAATGTCCTCCATACAGTGCGCCGCCAGCTCCTCCGGATCGGAGGTATTCAGGTATCTGGCGGGGATGATCACGTCTGTATCTACATTGTCGCCATATTTAAAAACTCTTCCTTTTGCATTCATATTCTGCACCCGGCCCCGGCGGAAACACTTCCGCCAGGTTATACCCTTTCTCAATTTTCTATCTACCTTTTCGGAAAAGTATTTCCATGTTAATTGAAATCCTCAATATGCTCTGCATATTCTTCAGAAGCCTCGCTGCTATTCACCAATGCAAAAATTTCTGTGCGCTCTTCATTGTCCAGGTATTCTCTGATATTATACGTAAGCAGCAGGTTGGGAAAATCCTGCTTGACAGACTGCCTCAAACGTACAAGAGCTTTTTTGCAGGATTCTATCATTTTACTGCAGTGTTCATCAAAGGATTCCAAAAACTCAAATGTTTCCGGATCTGTAAAGTGCTCACTCTTTTCTTTTAGATATTGATCCATATATGTAGAAATATCCTCTACAAATCCGTCGGCATACCACAGGTCCCATTCTTCTTCACAATACTTATAATACCAGTAATCTTCCGAATCAGCGTCAGCCTGTTCCTTTAAATACTGTTTTGTATTCGCAATAATGCCGATGGACGTCATATCCCTTGCACAGTCCAACGACATTATATAAATATCGCCGTACTCTTCCGCCCATTTTCTCAAGGTGTCTCCCATGGCGGTGACAACATCATTTTCAAACCTTTTATAATCAAACATACATGCTGCCTCTAGTTTCATGACTGTTTCATGTCACAGTACCTGCTTTACATTATGTTCCGGCCCGCAGATCACACCTGCCACGGCGCTGGCGGCCGCCACGGCGGGGCTTGCCAGATAAATCTCTGAGGAGACATGTCCCATGCGCCCTACAAAGTTCCTGTTGGTGGTGGAGACACAGCGCTCCCCCTCCGCCAGAATGCCCATGTAGCCTCCCAGACAGGGGCCGCAGGTGGGCGTGCTGACCACACAGCCTGCCTGGACAAAGGTCTTCAGGAGCCCTTCCTCCATGGCCTGCAGGTAGATGGCCTGGGTGGCAGGTATCACAATACAGCGCATCCCCGGCGCCACATGTCTGTCCCGCAGAACTTCCGCCGCAGTCCGCAGATCCTCCAGACGCCCGTTGGTGCAGGAACCGATAACCACCTGGTCAACGGCAATGGCCTCCATCTGTCCGATCTCGTCGATGGTATGGGTATTCTCGGGCAGGTGGGGAAATGCCACCGTGGGCCGCAGGGTGCTCAGGTCAATGGTATACTCCTCGTCATACACTGCGTCGCTGTCCGCCTCATATATCTTGTAGGGCTTTCTGGAGTGAGCCTTGATATATTCTTCCGCCAGGCTGTCCACCGGAAAGATCCCGTTCTTTCCCCCTGCCTCAATGGCCATGTTGGCGATGGTAAAGCGGTCATCCATGGACAGGTGCGCAATGCCGTCCCCGGTGAATTCCATGGACTTATACAGAGCGCCGTCCACCCCGATCATGCCGATGATGTGCAGAATCACATCCTTGCCGCTGACCCACCTGGCAGGTTTGCCGGTGAGCACAAACCGGATGGCCGAGGGCACCTTGAACCATGCTTTGCCGGTAGCCATTCCCGCCGCCATATCGGTACTGCCCACCCCCGTGGAAAATGCCCCCAGAGCGCCGTAAGTACAAGTATGGGAATCCGCTCCGATCACCACATCCCCAGCCACAGTGAGCCCTTTTTCCGGCAGCAGGGCGTGTTCAATGCCCATCTCCCCCACTTCAAAATAGTTGGTGATCTCATTCCTGCGGGCAAACTCCCTGACACACTTGCAGTGTTCCGCTGACTTAATATCCTTATTGGGCACAAAATGATCCGGCACCAGGGCGATCTTGTCCTTGTCAAAGACTCCCTTGGCCTGAATCTTCTCCATCTCCTTGATGGCCACAGGGCTGGTAATATCATTTCCCAGCACCAGATCAAGATTCGCCTCAATGAGCTGCCCGGCCTCCACTCTCTCCAGCCCCGCAGCCGCGGCGAGAATCTTCTGCGTCATTGTCATTCCCATATTCTTAACCACACCTTTCTGTAAAATATCTATTCAGAATCATACCACAACCCCTTATATTCTTCAAATACAAGTTATTGATGTTTTATAGCCGTTTTTTCCGGCGCCTCCCTCTCTTACAGCAGACGTATGACCTTATTTTTCTTCCTCTAATCCGTCAAAGATCTCTTTAAGTTTCATTTTTATATGGGGGAATGCCTTTAGCGTAATCTCCGTATCGGCATTGTAGTGTTCATCCTCCAGATCCCCTGCCAGGATATAGCTCTGTTCCAAAACATACTTTCCGTTTTCCAGATAATAGATTTCAACTGACTTTCCCTGAGGAGCAACGATCCAGTATTCCTCCACCCCCGCTTTTTCATAGATATCTTTCTTTTCCCGTTTATCCCTCCTGGCAGTGGATGGGCTCAGTGTCTCCACAATGAACCTGGGCACGCCGCTGTAGAACCCGCCCTTCAGGTGCATGCGTTCACAGATGACCATAATATCCGGACATAAATAATCATCATTGACATCAGGATGATATCTAAAATCAAGATTCTCCATAAATACAAGACATACTGTTTGTTTCAGTCCAGTTTTAACGATACTGTAGATATTTCCGTTGATGATTCCGTGCTGGTAGCCCGGAGCCGGAGACATATTGTAAACCACACCGTTTATTTTCTCATTTTTCCTGTTATCAGATTCCGCCGCCCCCATCTGGCACACCTCTTCTCTTTTCAAACCTTCTCCGGCAAAAAGGAAGCTGCCGCCCCACGAATTTGATTTCGCCAAAACGACAGCCTTCCTCTTTATTATTTCTTATCTTTATTTTTTTCTGTCTTTATTTCCTACTTCTCCACCGTTGACAGGATCAGGCTCATCTTTCCCTCCATCTCCACGTCACCGTATCCGGCGGAGAGAATGAAATGATCCCCCTTGCGGACGTTCGTTCCGTCAACCCTTCCCTCTCCCTCCAGAACAGAGGCTGCCAGGAAAGGATACTTCTGCGCAAAAGAAGCCTTGCCGTTCACGTCCAGCTTAAAGACACTGTACTTATCACAGGAATAGATCTGATTCAGTGTATTCTCCGGCAGATTCTCCGTGGATTTCACGCAGTCCCGGGTATCCCTCTCCGGCACGCGGATCACGTCCAGGCTCTTCTCAATGTGCAGCTCCCGCTTCTTTCCGTCCTGAAGTCTGTCATAGTCATAAAGCCTGTAGGTGATATCGCTGTTCTGCTGGGTTTCCAGAATCAAGGTGTGAGCCTTGATGGCATGTACCGTGCCGGGATCGATCTGAAGAAAATCCCCCTTCCTGATGGGAATCTCCCGGATCAGTTCCCCCCACCTGGCCTCCTCCACCATGGCGTGAAGTTCTTCCTCTGTCCTGGCATTGTGGCCAATGACAATTTTGGCATCTTCCCCGCAGTCCATAATGTACCAGCATTCTGTCTTTCCAAGACTGCCGTTCTCATGTTCCCCTGCGTAAGCGTCGTCCGGATGAACCTGAATGCTCAGATCGTCCTGGGCGTCAATGATCTTGGTCAGCAGCGGATACCTGTCATAGGGCAGGCTGCCGAAAAATTCAGGATGCTCCTTCCACACCCAGGAGAGCTTCCGGCCTTTGAAACTGCCGCTGCGAACGGTGCCGTCCCCGTTGGGATGGGCCGAGATCCCCCAGCACTCCCCGATGCCGCTGCCCTCCACAGGGTAGCCGAACTCCTCCCGGAGCTTGGTGCCGCCCCAGATATTGTGTACGCACACAGGATCCAGTAAAAGCAACTCTCTCATAACGCAAGTACCCCCAGTCTGATGGCGCCCTTGATGCCGGGATCCTCCCCCAGGGCAGGCGCAACGATATAGTCATCAATGGATTCCTGAAGCATCTTGTGGGAGACATAGCCGTTGAGGAATTTCACCACATCTTTCCGCACCATGCCAAAGAGCTTCTCCTGATGCATAATGCCTCCCCAGAGAATAACTTTCTGGGGCGAATAGGTCAGGATATAGTCTGCCACAGCCTGTCCAATATAGTAGGCCTCCAGTTCCCACACTTCATCCCGGTCCGCCAGAAGATGCCCTTTTTGTCCCCAGCGCTCCTCCACTGCCGGACCGCTGGCCAGACTCTCCATGCAGTTGCCATGGTAAGGACAGCGTCCCTTGTAGTGATCCTCCGGGTGCCTCATCAGCAGGATATGCCCTGCCTCCGGATGTACCAGACCGTGCAGCAGGCCCCCGTTGATGTAGACACCCACACCCACGCCGGTTCCCACCGTCACATAGATGGCGCTCTCCACCCCCTGAGCCGCCCCCCAGGTCACTTCCCCAAGAACCGCTCCGTTTACATCCGTGTCAAATCCCACCGGCACACCCAGAGCATCCTGGAAAGTTCCCACCACATTGCAGTTCTCCCAGCCCTGCTTGGGCGTCCTGGTGATATAGCCGTAAGTCTCAGACTGCCGGTTCAGGTCAAGGGGGCCGAAACACCCAATGCCCAGGGCCTTGATGTCCCATCCTTTAAAGTAGCTGATCAGCTCTCCAAAAGTCTCCCGGGGCTGCCTGGTGGGGTAGGACTTCCTGTCCAGTATGGTTCCGTTCTCATCCCCGACAGCACAGATCATCTTTGTGCCGCCGGCTTCAATGCCTCCGATTAACATGTCATACTCCTCCTGAAAAATGTTTATTTAAGTATAACATATGCCAAAATCATGTCAAGGCGTATGGGGAAAGAATTCTTACAGGAATTTACAGAGGGCCCGGCAGAGCGACATCCTTCCCCAAAGGTAAATGCCATATGGTAGTCACCTTGAACAGGTCCCCGTCCACCTCCAGGGACAGCTCCCCGCCCTGAAGCTGGGTAAAACTCTTGGCGATGGCAAGCCCCAGCCCGCTTCCCTCGGTGTTGCGGGAAGAATCCCCCCGCACAAAACGCTCTGTCAGCTCCTCCGCCGCCACCGTGATCTCCTGGGCGGAAATATTTTTCATGGTAATCACAACCGTATCATCTATCCGGAAACCATTCACATAGACCCTGGTGCCCCTGAGGGCATATTTTGCAATGTTCCCAAAAAGATTCTCATAGATCCGGAATGTCTTCTGGCTGTCCAGAGGCAGAATCACCTTCTCGTCCGTCAGATTCATCCTCACGTCCAGCCGGGCCTCCTCCAGCTTGTCGGACATCTCAAACGCAGCCTGCTTTATAAGGCTCATAATGTCCACATCCATAAGGTTCAGGGTCATATTGTCGGAACTGGCCTTGCTGAACTCGAACAGATCCTCAATGAGAGATTTCAGCCTGAGAGCCTTCCGTTCCAGAGTGGACAGATACTCCTGCCGCCGGGCCTCCGGGATATCCTTCTCCTTCAGCAGATCCGCGTAGGTGATAATGGCCGTAAGGGGCGTCTTTAAGTCGTGGGACATATTTGTCACCAGCTCCGCCTTCATGCGCTGGCTCTTTACCTCCGCGTCCACGGCCTTTTTCAGGCCTTCCTGAATCTTAAAAACCTGTTCCCGGAAAGGCTCAAAGACTCCCAGATCCTCATTGATGGTCACATTCAGCCTGCCCTTTGCAATCTCATCCACGGCCCTGAGCAGAATCCGGTAAGAATACTGCAGCCCGCTGACATATTTTCTCAGGATAAAGTACAGCACCACAGAATACGCCACCGTTATGCCCAGCCCCCCAAACCACAGACAGCTGATAAAGAAAAGGATCACTGCATTCACCAGAACCAGTTTCATAATCACCTTGTGGGAGTCCCGGGTCAGATCCATATGGGCCACAGCCTGGTAAAAACGCACCAGATTTCGTTTCATAAACGGGAAGAAACGATAGAGAATACTCCTTTGCTTAATATATTCTTTCATTCCCAACTCCCGAAGCGCCCTGGCACAGATACCCACATACCAGCAGCAGAAGAAAAACGCCGTCAGCACCGCCAGATTCAGAGCACCCGCTATAAGCCATGCGCCCTCCGGATTGTTCAGATGTCTGGAAAATACCCCCCCTGCCCTGCCGCTGGCCATAAATGCCACCATACTGACCATATAATACACAACCGTACCCAGAGTGATCACAACACCCGTCAGCACTTCCAGGGAGACAGAACAGATCCGCTCCTCCTGCCAGGGTTTTTCCTTCCCCGGAAGAGGGAGAAAAAGCCCTCCCAGAGCCACCAGGGTCATGACGATAAGCAGAAATCCACCCACGCCCATATCCAGATAGGCATGGAATATCCATCCCTCCCTCTGGTAGATTCTCACCGAGTAATTCCCCTGGTCATAAGACATTTCCATGGAGACCGTCTCTACCCGGCTGTCCCCTCCCATGCTTGCCCAGGCCTCATTGGAAATGGCAAATGTGACCGTACAGTCCACAGGCCCTTTCACCGACACGTAGCTTCCCAGTTCCTCCCAGACATCCACAATACTGCCCAGAATATTTTCCCGCAGTGCCTCCCCCGCATGCCTGCGGACTGTGCTCTGATCGGTGCCGCAGATATCCTCCCCCAGGGTCACGTTCCCCATGCTGTCAAAGGTGAAACTCAGCAGAAAATGCTGTTCCTCCAGCCCCCGTTCCCTTTCCTCCGCCGACATGTTGGTGAGATACCGTTCTGTGGTATTATCCTGGATAATATAGTCGTAACTGCTGTTGAGATGACTGAAACTGTTCTCCAGGCTCTGGAAATAATTCCTCAGACTCTGTAGCCCTTCCTCCACCTTTACACATTCCTCAAAAGTGAGGTCATATTGATCCGTTCCTCCCCCGGCGGCATATTCCCTGAGCCATTCTTCGTCCAGATTTCCCTTAGCCACCGCCTCCTGCAGCCATTCCTCCTTCAGTCCCAGGGCGGCCAAACCTTCCTGCCCCAGGGCCTCTCCCTGAATCTCCGACCTTCCCCCGCCTGCAGTCTGAACCATTTCCTCAGAGCTCTCCGGAACTTCCGGCGCCTCTTCCTCCTCATGAAAACCAGGGCTTGGGCCGTCGATATCCCACTGTCCCTGGTCCACCAGCACCTCCAGCAGCTGCCGGTATCCAGTCAGTTTGCTCTCCTCCAACAGCCAGCGGTGTCCCTCATCCGTCTCCAGAAAAATGTCCCCATAACCCAGCTGCTCTCCCTGGCGGACATTGTACAGATCCCGGTAGAGCAGGTAGCAGCTCTGGTAAAGCCAGGAAATGTTCTCCGCCCTTTCCAGAGGATTTTCTATATATTTTTCCGCACTGGAGCGGAACACGCCATAAAAGCAGCTGAATACGGCGGCGCAGGCAAAACTGACCCCAATGCCCCAGAAAATCCAGGGTCTGCACCACCCTTTTATCCGCTTTCTGTCCTCCCCGGGAGAATACTCCGCAGGCACTGCCCCCCGCTGATTCTTTTTTCTCAAAAATCCCATATGAATCCTCCCCGGCTTTCTGAAACGGCATTTAAAGTTATTTCCTGACAATTCCTACTGCCGGTCTATCTTATATCCTACTCCCCAGACCACCTTCAAATATTTGGGATTTTTCGGGTCGATCTCAATCTTCTCTCTGATATTTCTCACATGTACCATTATAGTGTCCGTGTTCACCGCCTTCTCGTTCCAGATGCGCTCATAGATCTCATCCGCAGAGAACACCCTGCCCGGATTCTTAATCAGAAGCTGTACAATCTTAAACTCCATGGGGGTCAGTTTTACCGGCTCCCCGTCCACGCTCACCTCCACAGTGTCCTCATTCAGCTCCAGTCCCCCAATGACATGAACATGGTCCCTGCCGCTGTCCTCCTTCAGGGCGGAGAGATATTTGGAGTATCTGCGAAGGTGGGAATTCACCCTGGCCAGCAGTTCCAGAGGCGTGAAAGGCTTGGTGACATAGTCGTCCGCCCCCATGTTCAGCCCCATGATTTTATCCACCTCTTCGGACTTGGCAGAGAGCATAATCACAGGAAATTCACACTCCTGGGAGCGAAGCTTTAACAGCATGGTAACTCCGTCCATCACCGGCATCATAATGTCAACAATGGCCAGATGTATCTCTTCCTGCCCGATAATCTTCAGCCCCTCCGCGCCGTTGGCCGCCTGATGGACTTCGTATCCCTGATTCCTCAGATAGATCTCAATGCCCTCCCTGATCTCCTTGTCATCCTCCACCACCAAAATGTGAAACTTCTGTTCCATATGTTACCCCCCTCAGTAAGGAAATGCCACCCGATCTCTAATGCAGGGCAATTCCTGATGTATTCTGCCTGGGGGCCCTTTATGCCGAACGCAGTCCGGCGTTTGCCCTGGCCCTTCTTCCCAGGCTGCCTTCTTTCCGACAAGCTATATTATAATAAGAAACTGCCTTCAAGGCAACAGCTTCTTCCCGAAACAGCTGTGCTTTTTGGAGAGCGTTCCCGGCCATGGCAATGTACTCCCGGGAGGATATTCCATTGAGGAAATCCGCCAGGCTTTCGGCATATTCTTCCTGATTCTCTTCCGTCAGTATCCCGTTCACCCCGTGGTCCACCAGATCCTCCACGCCGGAAGCCCTCACTGCCACCACAGGGGTCCCTCCGGCAAAAGCCTCCAGCACCACAATGCCCTGGGTCTCGGTTTTGGAGGCAAAGCAGAACCCGTCTGCGGCCTTAAAATAGGGCGCCGTCTCCTCGTTGGGCAGCGCTCCTGTAAAGACCACTTCCTCCTCCAGGCCCAGCTGGACACTGCGGCTGCGCAGAGCCTCCAGATCCTGGCCCCAGCCCACCATCAGCATGCGGAATGGCTTCCCGTACAGCGCTTTGGCCCGGGCCAGGCTCTCCAGGAGAAATGTCACATTTTTTTCCTGGGTCATTCTGGACACGGTCAAAAGCAGAGGCATGTTCTCCGCTCCGTACTTTCTGCGGACGGCGGCGGCCTCCTCCTCTTTTGTCTGGAAATTCCTGTTCTCAATGCCCGTGGGCAGGATACCTACCTTTTCAGGGTCCAGCCTGCACTCCTGTGTCAGATACTGCCCCATGCCTTCCGTGGGGGCAAAGACAACGCTGCAGTTTTGAAAAAATGTCCTCAGGTACAGGGGCATCACACGCTCCAGGCGGAGGATTCCTTTGGTGTAGCAGCGGGCATACTGCTCGTATCTGGTGTGATAGGTGAACACCAGAGGAATCCCATACTTACGGGACATACGCACGGCCGTCCTGCCGATGAGCATGGGATGGTGTACATGGATAATGTCATAGGTGTGCTCCTGGAATTCCTTCTCTATCCTGGCATCAAAGGGATTTGGCAGCACAATCCCTCCCACAAAACGCTTCATACAGGTGGCGTAGCGGAATACATTTTCCTCCTGCTGCTGTTCGTTGTAAGTGGGGGCGAAGATTGTCACTTCATGCCCCAGGGCCTTAAGTCCTCCCGCCAGTCTCTCTATGGAGATGGGAACTCCTCCCAGCACCGGCTTATAATTATTTGTCATCAGCGCGATTCTCATCCTTATACCACCATGCCTTTCCCTCTGTCACTGTACCGTCCGAAAGTCTTATGCAATCCCAAGAATCTGAAACACCTTGTCCCCCATGAGATACCCTGCGCCCACAAACACAAAGTTCCAGATCAGGATACCGCAGGCGGAGCTGACCACATACTTGCCCAGATCCATCTTCACCACCCCTGCGGGAATGGACACAATGGTCCGGATCATGGGCAGGAGCTTCCCAAGGAATACCCCCATACATCCTTTGCGCCGGATCCAGTCCAGATTCTTGTCAATGGTCTCCTTCTGCTTGGGGAACTTTCTGGTATAGGCATTCAGGAATACCTCTCCGCCTTTTCTCCCCAGAGCGTACAGAATAAGGCTGCCCAAAAGCCCCGCAGCCAGAGTGATGACCATCACCCAGAAAAAGCTGATATTGCCTTTGGCTGCCATTATGCCGGACAGAGGCATAATGATCCCTGCGGGAAACCCCGGCAGATTCATATACTCCAACAGAACAATCACAAAAATAGCGATGGCACCATACTTGGTGAAATAAAAAGTCAGTGCACCCAGATCCATAATATATGTCCCCCTTCATCTTTTTGTTGGAGTTAGTATACTGAGAAAAAATAAACTCTATCCGCAGGGATTTCCCAAGAAAATCTAAAGATATTTGAAAAACTTAGAAAAGCGCTCTTATCCTCTAGGGATAAAAGCGCTGCTTTCCACTTCCGAAACGTACCTCACAGTCCTTGCGGTAAAAGGAATTTTTCTCCGTTCCCCTATTTGAAAAGGACATGGAGAAAAGTTATCGCAGCTCTTCTCCATGTCCTTTTACAGCACCATGTGCCGTTATCAGTTATTGATCAGCTTGTCATCCTCATTGTTCCAGCTGTAGAGTTTGCGGATCTCCTCGCCCACCTTCTCTGCGGGATGCTCTGCGGCCAGTTTTCTCATGGCCTTAAAGTGCACCTGCCTGCCTGCAGGGGACATATCCAGCAGGAACTCCTTGGCAAAAGTGCCGTCCTGGATATCGCTGAGAATCTTCTTCATGGCCGCCTTGGTCTCCTCCGTGATCACCTTGGGTCCGGTGATATAGTCGCCGTACTCTGCGGTGTTGGAGATGGAATATCTCATCCCTGCAAAGCCGCTCTGGTAGATCAGATCCACAATCAGCTTCATCTCATGGATGCACTCAAAGTATGCGTTTCTCTCGTCATACCCGGCCTCCACCAGAGTCTCAAAACCAGCCTGCATCAGAGCGCAGACACCGCCGCAGAGCACAGCCTGCTCGCCGAAAAGATCCGTCTCCGTCTCCGTGCGGAAAGTGGTTTCAAGAACGCCTGCTCTTGCGCCGCCGATGCCCAGAGCATAGGCCAGAGCGATGTCCTGCGCCTTGCCCGTGGCATCCTGTTCCACTGCCACCAGACAGGGCACGCCCTTGCCTTCCTGGTACTCGCTCCTCACCGTATGTCCGGGTCCCTTGGGAGCCACCATGGTCACGTCCACATCCTTAGGGGGCACGATGCAGCCGAAATGGATGTTGAATCCATGGGCAAACATCAGCATATTGCCCGCCTCCAGGTTGGGCTCAATATCGTTCTTGTACAGATCGGCCTGCTTCTCATCATTGATCAGAATCATGATGATGTCCGCCTTCTTTGCCGCCTCTGCCGCAGTATATACTTCAAATCCCTGCTTCACCGCCTTGTCCCAGGACCTGGATCCTTCGTAAAGGCCGATGATAACATGACAGCCGGAATCCTTCAGGTTCAGCGCATGTGCATGTCCCTGGCTGCCATAGCCGATGATTGCAATGGTCTTTCCCTCCAGAAGGGACAGGCTGCAGTCCTCCTGATAAAAAATCTTCGCCATTTTTCTTTCCTCCGTGTTCACTTTTTCGTTTAATGTCTGTACTCTATAACTGACAGGTATAACCTGGAGCTAACTTGTTAAATATAGACAATCTCCTCTGTTCCCCTGCCCAGGCCTGCGATACCGGTTCTGGCCTGCTCCAGGATCTCATATCCTTCCAGAAGACCGATAAAGGCGTCAATCTTCTGCTGATTGCCCGTGAGCTCAATCATAAGGCTTTCCGGCGCCACATCGATAATCTTGGCGCGGAAGATATCGGAAACCGCAATGATGCTCTGTCTCTGCTCCGCCGAAGCCCGCACCTTGATCATAATCAGCTCCCGGAACACGCTGCTCTCCGGCTTCAGTTCCCGGATGCTGCGCACATCCTCCAGCTTGGCCACCTGCTTCTCGATCTGCTCCAGGATCTCATCGTCCCCCGAGGCCACAATGGTGATCCTGGTGATGAGAGGATCTGCGGTGACGCCTGCGGTGATGCTCTCCACATTGTAGCCCCTTCTGGAGAACAGGCCCGCAATACGGCTCAAAACACCGGATGTATTATTTACAAGAAGCTGAAATACTTTTTTCTGCATTCCATTATTCCTCCCATAAGAACTCTTTTGATATCATAGCAAGTTACAAATAGAATGTCAACAGGCCAGCGGAAAATCCCTATTACCTGCTCTCGTCATTTTCGCTGCACTTGCACAGGGCCAGTGTCCCCGTCCGGGCCACTTCCACAATACTGATGGTCTGAAGCATGTTGATCATCAGCTTGATCTTCTCCGGCTCATCGCAAATCTGTATCATCATAAAGTGCTTGGACATGTCCACAATCTGGGCCTTCATGATCTCACACAGCTCCATAATCTCCCGGCGGTTGTTTTTGTTGTACTTGATCTTGATCAGCATCAGCTCCCTGGTGATACACTGCCGCTCTGCAAAAGTCTTTACCTTAATGACGTCAAGCTTTTTATTCAGCTGCTTCTCAATCTGCTCTATGGTCCTCTCATCACCGCTGCTGACAATGGTCATACAGGATACAGTGCGGTCGTCCGTCTCCCCCACGGCCAGGCTGTCAATGTTAAAGCAGCGCCTGGCAAAGAGTCCCGCCACCTTGCCCAGCACACCGGACCGGTTCTCCACCAACACAGAATAAATCCTTTTTTTCATTCTATCCTCTCCAATTCAACTCCCCGGCAGAATCCGTCTCTCACACCAGATCCATGGGATCAATCACACACTCCAGCAGCATGGAGGCGTCCTCCCGCAGGAAGGCCTCAATGGTCTCGTCACATTTCTCCATGTCCGTCAGCCGCAGAAAAGGAATCCCATATGCCTGGGAGAGCTTTTCCAGGTCAGGGCTGCCTGACAGGTCCACCACAGAGTAATGATCCTTATAGGTAAAATGCTGGAACTGGCGTACCATCCCCAGGAAATTGTTCTTCAGCACCACGATCTTCACCGGGATATCATGCTGGCACATGGTGGCAAGCTCCATCATGGACATCTGGAAGGAGCCGTCCCCGCAGACCGCCACCACCTGCCTCTCCGGCACGGCTGTCTTCACGCCCATGGCCGCAGGGATGGAATACCCCATGGTCCCCATGCCCCCGGTGGTGAGAAACTTGCCCTTTTTCACCTTTGCATAACCGCAGGACCAGATCTGATTCTGCCCCACATCCGCCACATAGACACCGGTCTCCTCCATGTGGTCTGTGAGCCGGGTGATAAATTCCGCCGGGTCCACATAGGCAGGATCCGGAATGCGCTTCTTGGCCAGTTTGTGCCGATAGTCGTCCAGGGTGCTGATCCACTCCTTGCAGCTGCAGGTGAATTCTTCCCTGGCGAAATCCTCAAAAATACACTTGGCATCCCCCACCAGAGGAATGGTAGGGCCTGCGTTCTTGCCGATCTCCGCAGGGTCCACGTCGATATGTACCAGGACTTTGTCCTTGGTGATCAGATCCGGCTGGTTTACAGCCCTGTCAGCCACCCTGGCCCCCACCATAATCAGCATGTCCGACTCATTCATGGCGCGGTTGGCATAGGGCTTTCCATTGTTTCCAACCATTCCATAGTACAGCGGGTGATCCGTGGGCATAACCCCGATACCCATCATGGTGGACACCACAGGCACTCCGTGAGTCTCCGCAAACCTGCGCAGCTCCTCCTGTGCCTCGCTCAGAAGCACTCCGCCCCCTGCACAGATCAGGGGCCTCTTGGCCTTCTCCAACTGTGCCGCCACCTTCCGGATCTGCACCGCGTGTCCCTTTACGGTGGGCTTGTAGGTGCGCAGGGAGACTTCCTCCGGATATTTGAATTTGCTGATGAGAGCATTCTGGACGTCAATGGGCACGTCAATCAGCACAGGGCCCTTCCTGCCCGTGTTTGCAATGTGGAAAGCCTCTTTGAACACCCTGGGAATGTCGTTCACATCCTTCACCAGGTAGCTGTATTTTACAAAGGATTCCACCGCCCCCGTGATGTCGGCTTCCTGGAACACATCGCTGCCCAGAAGCTCACTGTTCACCTGGCCGGTGATACAGATCAGAGGTATGCTGTCCGCAAAGGCAGTGGCTATGCCGGTGATCACATTGGTGGCGCCGGGGCCGGAAGTGACCGCGCACACACCCGGTTTTCCCGTGACTCTGGAGACGCCGCTGGCCGCATGGGCGGCATTCTGCTCCGTCCTGACCAGGATCGTCCTGATCCGGGACTCCAGTATGCTGTTATAAAATGGACAGATCGCCACACCCGGATATCCAAATACCGTGGTAACTCCCTCTGCCTCCAGGCACTTAATCATGGCATCCGCACCTATCATCTCATCTTCCTCCTGTCTTAACCTGAACCTGTTTCCTCCTGCACTGCAATATCCATCCACAGCAGCGGTTCCCGGCTGCCGCGCTTTTGCCTCAACCGGCTTCAGCTCTCTGCCGGGGTGATGTTTTCTCCCTCCTGGACAAGTCTTTTTGCCAGATGCACCGCCTCCGCCGCGTCCGCTGAATAGCCGTCCGCGCCGATCTCGTCCGCATATTCCCGGGTGATCACCGCTCCTCCCACCATGATCCTGGCGCCGACTTTCTCTCTTCTGGCAAGGTCGATAACCTCTTTCATGCGCCGCATGGTCGTGGTCATCAGGGCGGACAGAGCAATAATGCGGGCATGGTTCTCCCTGGCTGTCCGGACAATCTCCTCCGCCGGCACGTCCTTGCCCAGGTCAATTACCCGGAAGCCGTAATTTTTCAGCATCAGAGCCACCAGATTCTTCCCAATGTCGTGGATATCCCCCTCCACTGTGGCAATCACCACCACCGGCATATCCGCGCCCTCCGCCTCCCGGCGCAGAAGGGGTTCCAGAACTTCAATGGACCTCTTCATGGCCTCGGCGCTGGCAATCAGCTGGGGCAGGAAATATTTTCCCTTGTCAAAAAGCTCCCCCACCTCATTGATGGCGGGCAGAAGCACCTCATTCAGCAGAGCGGAAGGATCCTCCCCCTCATCCAGAGCCTCCCTGGTTCTTGCCGCAATGCCGTTCCTGCCTCCCTGCAGAACCATGCTCCGCAGAGCCACCCGGCAGGGACGCTCCTCCCCGCCGGTTCCAGAGGCCGCTTCCGCTCCAGAGCCTCCTAAACCTTCTCCCGAACTGACCTGGTCAGTCCCGGTTCTGTCCCCGCCGGAACCCGTTCTGCCGGCTGCTTCCCCCACGACGCCTTCGGCACTGCCCCTTTTACCGGCGTTATTTCCAACGGCTGCCGCTCCGTTCCTGTCCCCCGTCTCCCCCTGCTTTCTCTCCCGGATCTCCGCCAGGGTCCCTGCGTATTCGATGTAACGCAGATCCGCCCCCTCCTTGGCCAGGAGCATGTCCGCCGCCAGGGCGCAGCCCGCCAGAAGTTCCTGGGAAGGATTGGCTATGGCCATGGTAAGCCCTTCCCTTACCGCCAGGGTCAGAAAGGCTCCGTTGACAAAACTTCTCTCAGGCAGACCAAAAGAGATATTGGACAGTCCGCAGATGGTGGCGAGTCCCTTCTCCCTGCAGAAACGGATGGTCTCCAGGGCCTCCAGGGCGGCCCTGCCGTTGGCCCCCACAGTGGTCACTAAGGCATCCACCACCACATCTTCTTTCTCCAGCCCCAGGGCGTAAGCCCTCTCCAGAATTGTCTCAATAATCTGCTGCTTCTCCTCCAGGTTCTCCGGCAGTCCCCTGTCAGACAGAGGAAGAAGAATAAACATGGCCCCGTACTTTTTCACCAGGGGCAGCAGCTTCTCAAATTTCTCCTTCTCCAGGGAGACAGAATTTACCAGCGCCCTGCCGGGATACTGCCGCAGCGCCGCCTCAAGCACATCCACATGACTGGAGTCCAGGGACAGAGGAAGATTTGTCACGCCCCCCACTTCCTCCAATGTGCGAAGCATCATTGCCTTTTCGTCGATGCCCCCCATGCCCATGTTCACATCCAGCACCCGGGCCCCGCAGGCCTCCTGCTCCTTCGCAAACTGCAGCACCTTGTCCATACACCCTTCCTTCAGCTGAGCCTGCAGGAGCTTTTTTCCGGTGGGGTTAATGCGCTCCCCCACAATGAAAAATCCCCCCTCCAGTCCAAACTGAAAGGTCTGCCGTTCCGAGGCCAGATAACGGACGCCGGCCTCTCTCCGAGGCACCTCAGGGAGCGGGCCTTTTCCAATCCTCTGCCGCAGCCTCTCAATATGCTGGGGCGTGGTGCCGCAGCACCCTCCCAGTACAGTCGCTCCGAAGGCCGCCAGAACCGCCATCTCCTCCGCAAAATCCTCCGGATCCATGTCGTAGCAGGTGCAGCCCTTCTCGTCCAGAAAAGGCAGCCCGGCGTTGGGCTTTGCGATAATGGGGATCCTGGTACACGCGGCCATCTCCTCAATGATCTCTTTCAATCCATTGGGGCCTGTAGAGCAGTTAACCCCCACGGCGGCGGCGCCCAGACTCTCCAGAACCACCGCCGCCGTCCGGGCATCCGTGCCATAGAGCGTCCGGCCCCTTGACTCGAAAGTCATAGTCACCATCACCGGCAGATCGCATACCTCTTTTGCGGCAATCAGCGCAGCCCTGGCCTCCGCCAGACTCATCATGGTCTCCACCACCAGCAGGTCCACCCCCGCTTCCGCCAGGGCCTCCGCCTGTTCCCTGTAGATATCCGTCAGTTCCTCCATACTCATGGGCCCCAGGGGACACAGAGGTTCCCCCGTCATGGTCATGTCCCCGGCAAGGTACACAGGATGGTCCGCTCCCTGGGCCGCCTGTCTGGAAATATCCACCAGGCCTTTGATCATAGGGCGCAGCTGCCCCTCCAGCCCATACTCCCTCAGTTTCACCCTGTTGGCGGTAAAGGTAGGCGCGTACAGAATGTCCGTGCCCGCGGCCACATATCCCTTCTGCAGCTCCAGCATAACCTGGGGATGTTCCAGGATCCACTGTTCCGGACAGACACCCCCCGGCATCCCCGCCCTGACCAGGTTGGAACCGGTGGCTCCGTCCAGATAAACATATGACCCGGTAATTTTTTGAAACGATTCTTTCGTCATACTGCCTTCCCTTCCTGCCTTTCCCGGGGGCTCCCACTGTCCAGGCCGCTGCTGATACTTTCCCTACATCATAACACAGAAATAATTTAACCGTAAAGGGGGCGAATTTAACCGTTTCAGGGAAAAAAAGCCTCCTCCTACATCCGCCTGAGCCGGAAACGATTCACCAGTTCATGCAATCTTCTGGACTGGCCGGACAGTTCCGCACTGGTGACGGCACTGTTCTGGGCAAAAGAAGAGTTGGACTGAACCACCTCGCTGATCTTATCCACATTTTCCGCAAGCTGCTCCAGCACATGCTTCTGGTTCTGTGAGGCAAAGCTGATCTTATCCATGGAGCTTAAGATCTCCTCGGAACCCTGCACCACCGCCGCCAGTGACTTTGCCGTATTCTCTGCCGTCTCCATGCCGTTTTTCACCGCTGTCCGGGAACCAGAGATCAGCTCTGTGGTCTGGTTCACTGCATCCGCACTCTTTTCTGCCAGATTCCGGATTTCATTCGCCACCACAGCAAAGCCCTTGCCCGCAATGCCGGCTCTGGATGCCTCTATGGAAGCATTCAGCGACAGCAGATTCGTCTGCATGGCGATGTCTTCAATGGTTTTGACAATTTTTTCAATCTCCCCGGAAGAATGGCTGATGTCTGACATTGCCTGAGTGAGCTGAGCCATCTCCCTGCTGCACTCCTCAATATCCCTGCCCACCTGGGAAGCCGTGCCGTTGGCCTCCTGGGCGTCGCTGGCGTTGGCCGCCACATCCTTTGACAGACTCTCCATGGACTCCGCCAGCTGCCCGATGGCCGCCGCCTGCTCTGCCGCTCCGTCAGACAGCACCTGGGTTCCGGAGGAGACATTTTCCGAGCTTGCGGAAACCTCATCCGCCGAGAGGACAATCTGATGCAGCGTGTCGTTCAGGGACCGGGCGATCTTCTCGATAGAGACCTGAATGGGGATAAAGTCCCCGATATAATTCTGCCTGATGGTTATGTCCATATTGTTGTCCGCCATCTGTGACAGCTGCTCGGAGATATCCTTGACATAGCTGCTGATGGTGGAGCTGATATGGTTAAACGCCTGGGAAAGGTGTCCCAGCTCATCCTTGGACTTGATATCAATATGTATATTCAGATC
>CAJUNZ010000049.1 GCA_910587755.1 uncultured Acetatifactor sp.
TGCTCTTTAACGTGCATCCCGCCAAGGTGTTTATGGGGGATACCGGATCCCTGGCCCTGGGGGGCTTTGTGGCCGGGTGCGGCTACATGCTTCAGATGCCCCTCTACATAGCGATTATAGGAGTTATCTACCTGCTGGAGGTTTTTTCCGTAATTCTCCAGGTGACGTATTTCAAGGCAAGCGGGGGCAGACGCATTTTCCGGATGGCGCCTCTGCATCATCATTTTGAACTATGTGGGTGGTCGGAGACAAGAATTACGGCATTGTTCACCATTATTACGGCTCTCATGTGCCTGGCGGCTCTGCTGGCGGTGAAGCCCGGCTGACAGGGCCGCTTTACAAAAAACAGGGCCCAGCTGCCAGAAAGCCGGCGGCGGAATAGAAAGAAGGAAATTGAAAATGAATGGGATGAAATCAGGAGAGAAGTACCTCGTTGTGGGATCCGGCATCAGCGGAATAGGTTCCCTCTGCCTTTTGGAGCAGACGGGAGCGGATGCGGTGCTGTATGACAGCAGCGATAAGCTCACGGAGGAACAGCTGCGGGAGAGGCTTCCGGAGGGGAGCAGGGCCCGGTGTATTGCCGGCAGGCTTCCGGAGGAGGTTATGAAGGAGATCGGGACGGTGGTGCTCAGTCCCGGGGTGCCCACGGACCTTCCCCTGGTGGATGATCTCAGGGCCGCCGGGGCGGCTGTGATCGGAGAGATTGAGCTGGGATACCGGCAGGAGAGAGGCCGGGTGGCCGCCATCACCGGCACCAACGGCAAGACCACCACCACCACCCTCACAGGGGAGATACTGAAAGCCCATCTGGGGCAGGAGAAGGTGTTTGTGGTGGGCAATATCGGCAGGCCCTATACCATGGAGTGCCAAAAGACCACCCCGGAGACGGTGACGGTGGAGGAACTCAGTTCCTTCCAGCTGGAGACGGTGGAGGAGTTTCACCCGGCGGTGTCGGCCATCCTGAATATCACCCCGGATCATCTGAACCGGCACCACACCATGGAGGCCTATGTGGCGGCAAAGGAGAGGATCGCCGCCCGCCAGACCAGGGATGACCTCTGTGTGCTGAACTTTGAAAATACATATACCAGGGATTTCGGGGCCAGATGTCCAGCCAGGACGGTGTATTTCTCCTCCGTCCGCCCTCTGGAGGAGGGATACTGGCTGAGAGGCAGCACCATCATAAAAAGCGAAGGGGGACGGGATCAGGAGCTTCTGGACATTCACAGGGACATGAGGCTGGTGGGGCTGTGCAATGTGGAAAATGTCATGGCGGCCATTGCCATAGCCCAGGGGATGGGGGTGCCCATGGACTGTATCCTGTCCGTGATCAGAGATTTCCGGGCGGTGGAGCACCGTATTGAATATGTGGACTGTGTGGCGGGGGTGGAATATTACAATGATTCCAAAGCCACCAACCCCGACGCGGCCATCCAGGGGATCCGGGCCATGAGCCGGCCCACGGTGTTGATTGGCGGGGGCTATGACAAAGAGAATACCTACGATGAATGGATAGAGAGCTTCGGCGGCAGGGTGAAATGCCTTGTGCTCATAGGCCAGACCAGGGAAAAAATCGCGGAGTGCGCCAGGAAGCATGGCTTTGACCGGATTCGGTTTGCCGATACCTTCCAGGAATGCCTGGAGCTGTGCACGGAACTTGCCCGGGAGGGCGACGCGGTGCTCCTGTCCCCGGCCTGTGCGAGCTGGGGAATGTTTTCCGACTATGAGGCCAGAGGAAGACAGTTCAAGGAATATGTGGGCAGACTGGCCGGAAGCCTGGACGGCTGCTCCCATCGGTAGGAGAGTTTATGGCAGCACTTAGAGGAGTAAAGCAAAAGAGAAAAGAGCAGTCGGAGTATTTTTTTGACTATAGCCTTCTGTTTATTGTGCTGTTCCTTCTGGGATTTGGCATGGTCATGATCTACTCGGCCAGTTCCTATGAGGCGTTCCAGGAATTCGGTGATACGGCGTACTACCTGAAAAAGCAGCTCACCGCAGTGGTGATCGGACTGGTGCTGATGATTATTGTGGCCAATATCCCATACCAGTTCTGGCAGCGGTTCGCCCTGGCGGGATACCTGGTGGCCATCGCCATGGTGCCCCTGGTGAAGACCCCTCTGGGAGTGGAGTCCCACGGCGCCACCCGATGGATTCAGATTCCCGGCGTCCCCATGAATCTGCAGCCGGCGGAAGTGGCGAAGGTGTGTATGATTCTGTTCCTGGCGGTGATGGTGTGCAAGATGAAGAAGAGCGTCCGCACCATGAAAGGCTTTCTGGTGATGCTGGCTTTTCCACTGCCGGTGGTGCTGGAGGTGTATGTGCTCACCAAGAACCTCAGCTCCGCCATTATCATTATGGGCATCTCCGTTCTGATGGTGTTTGTGGCCAGTCCGGACTATAAAAAATTTATTGTCATGGGACTGATCGCACTGGCAGGGGCGGCCCTGGTGGTGTATCTGGCCATCAGCGTCACGGAGGCGGCCGCAGAGGGGGAGCAGGTCAACTTCCGTTTCGGGCGCATTATTGCCTGGCTTGACCCGGAGAGCGATTCTCAGAACACCGGATTCCAGACGCTGCAGGGACTCTACGCCATAGGCAGCGGAGGGATCTGGGGCAAGGGGCTTGGGCAGAGCATACAGAAGCTGAGTTTCATCCCCGAGGCCCAGAATGACATGATCTTTTCCATCATCTGCGAGGAGCTGGGATTGTTCGGTGCGGTTGCCGTCATTGTAATGTTTATTATGCTCCTCTGGCGCATGATGGTGATCGCCAACAATGCCAGCGACCTCTTCGGCGCCATGCTGGTGGTGGGGGTTATGGGACATATCGCCATACAGGCCATACTGAATATCGCCGTTGTGACCAACACCATCCCCAACACGGGAATCTCCCTCCCGTTTATCAGCTACGGCGGTTCGTCGGTAATGTTCCTTCTGGTGGAGATTGGCATGGTTCTTAGCGTGGCCCGGAGGATACAGCTGAAAGAGCTCTGACCCGGAGCCGGGACATGGTACAAAAGAGCGGTTTTTCTCATAGGATAGAATAGTTCAATTTTGAAGCCGGATGGTGCAAAATGGATTCTATTCGTATTCAGGGTGGAATAGCCCTGCAGGGAAAGGTTCGTGTGCAAGGTTCTAAAAACGCGTCGCTGCCCGTTCTGGCGGCTACGCTGCTTGTGGGGGACAGCTCTTTTATCAGGAACTGTCCCAGGATAGCGGACGTGCATGCCATGGTTTGTCTACTGAAGAGCCTGGGATGTACCGTCCGCTGGCAGGAGACGGGCATTGTGGTGGATTCCTCCCAGGTAAGGCGGGGAGAGATGTCGGGGGAGGCTGTGGCAGGCATGCGCTCGTCCCTCTGTCTTCTTGGCGCTCTCATCGGCAGATGCGGCGAGGCGGTCATGGAGTACCCGGGGGGCTGTGTCATTGGCAGGCGCCCCATAGACATGCATCTGTGTGCCCTGGAGCAGATGGGAGTGGAGTTTCACAGGGAGACTGACAAGCTCAGAGCCTGCGCGGCGAAGCTTCACGGGGCCTGTATCCGACTTCCCTTCCCCTCCGTGGGCGCCACGGAGAATGTGGTGCTGGCAGGGGTGATGGCGGAGGGAGAGACGGTGCTGGAAGGGGCGGCACTGGAGCCGGAGATTGTGTCCCTGTGCCGGTATCTGTCGGACTGCGGCGCCTTTATCCAGGGGGCGGGAAGCAGCAGGATTGTGATCCATGGGGGAAGGCGGCTGTGGGGGACGGAATTTTGCGTGCCCTCGGACCGGATTGTGGCAGGTACCTACCTGTTTGGGTGTCTTGGGGCAGGTGGAAGCATTCTGTTGGAGGGAGCTCCCAGGGAGGAGATGGGGGCTGTCCTGGAGACGGCGGAGAGGATGGGCGGACATATCTGCACTTCACCGGAGGGCATCTATGTCCAGGCGCCGGGCACCCTGCGCCCCATCTGTCTGTCCACGGCGCCCCACCCGGGTTTTCCCACAGATCTGCAGTCGGTGGTTCTGGCGGCGGAAACCAGGGGAGCAGGCTGTACTTGTATAGAAGAAACTATTTTCGAGAACCGTTTCCGCATTGTGGAGGAACTGGAGAAAATGGGGGCCTGTATCAGAAGAAGGGATTCCCGGCGGGTGGTGGTCCAGGGTGTGGAGAAACTGCAGGGCGCGGAAGTGGAGGCAAAAGAGCTTCGGGGAGGCGCCGCCCTGGCGGTGGCCGGGCTGATGGCCCAGGGGGAGACCCTGATCGGGGGATATCCCTATATCTGCCGGGGCTATGAAAACATCGGCAGGGATCTGAGAGAGTTAGGAGCGCGGGTGGCAAGTGTTTAAGAGCAAAAGAAAGGGTATTATCATACTGGCCGCATTGACAGTGGCGGTACTCCTGGGGGCGGGAGCCTACATCAGGGAGGCCTATACAGTGAGGACTGTCTATGTGGAGGGAAATGTCCACTACACAGAAGATGAGATCAAGGCTTTTGTCATGAAAGGGCTGCTGGGGGACAATTCCCTCTATCTCTCTTTTAAATACAAGAATCGGGGGCTGGAGGGGATTCCTTTTGTGGATGTGATTGATGTGGATATCCTCTCCCCGGATACGGTCAAAATCATCGTGTATGAGAAAACCTTGACGGGCTATGTGAAATGCCTGGATACCTATGTCTATTTTGACAGGGACGGGTATGTGGTGGAGAGCTCCAGCGTCAGGACGGTGGGAGTTCCCCAGGTGACGGGGCTGGAGTTCGACCACATCATAACGGGGGAAATCCTTCCTGTGAAGAACCCGGAGATTTTTAAACGCATTCTGAACATTACCATGCTGCTGCAGAAGTACAGTCTGACCGCTGACAAGATACATTTTAATCCTTCTGGAGAGGTCACGCTGTACTTTCAGGAGGTGGAGGTGGCACTGGGAAACGAGGCTGCCACTCTGGAGGACAAGCTGATGCTTCTTCCGGAGTTCCTGTCCAAACTGGAGGGGAGGAACGGAATTCTGCAGATGCAGGTCTATGATGTGAGCGGCGGAAAATACACGTTCAAACCGGAGTGAACAATCACGATTTTTTTAAGAAAAAGGTTGCGAAAATCAAAATTTAATTATATTATAGTAGAGATAGACAGAGAAGTGGGAGTGAAACGGTTTAAAGGAGGAGATACTTGTGCTGGAGATTAAGATGGATGAGGCTGAATTTGCTGCCAAGATTATCGTAATCGGTGTCGGGGGAGCAGGTAATAATGCTATAAATAGAATGGTGGAAGAACAGATCGGCGGCGTGGAGTTTATCGGGGTGAATACGGACAGGCAGGCTCTGCAGCTCTGTAAGGCCCCCAAGTTGCTGCAGATCGGGGAGAAGCTGACCAAGGGGCTGGGAGCGGGAGCCAAGCCGGAGGTGGGAGAGAACGCTGCGGAGGAGAGCGCGGAGGAGATTTCTTCCGCCTTAAAGGGGGCGGACATGGTGTTCGTCACCTGCGGCATGGGCGGCGGCACGGGTACGGGCGCCGCGCCGGTGGTGGCCAGGCTGGCCAAGGAAATGGGAATTCTCACCGTGGGCGTGGTGACGAAGCCTTTCGAGTTTGAAGCCAAGAGGCGTATGACCAATGCCCTGGGAGGAATCGAGCGCATCAAGGAACATGTGGACACTCTGGTGGTAATCCCCAACGACAAGCTTCTCAAGATTGTGGACAGGCATACTTCCATACCCGAGGCATTTCGGAAGGCGGATCAGGTGCTCCAGCAGGCAGTGCAGGGGATTACGGATCTGATCAACCAGCCGGCTCTGATCAATCTGGATTTTGCGGATGTCCAGACGGTTATGAAGGACAAGGGTGTGGCGCACCTGGGCATTGGAGAGGGCACAGGCGACGACAAGGCCATGACAGCTGTGAAGATGGCCGTGGAGAGTCCGCTGCTTGAGACCACCCTCACAGGTATGACCGATGTGATCCTCAATGTGTCCGGAAATGTGTCCCTGCAGGATGTGACGGAAGCCGCAGGATACATTAAGAACCTGGCAGGGGAGGACATCAATCTGATCTTCGGCGCCAACGAGTCCTCTGATTCCGACAGCTGTACCGTCACTGTCATTGCCACCGGGCTTGAGAGCGCCCAGAACGAGAGCCCTCTGCAGACCCGGTTTGGGGCGGGAGCTCCTTTCAGGCCTGCCAATCCTGTGATGGGACTGAATATACAGCAGCCCACGCCCAGTGTGCAGCCTCAACCGGATCCCATCCCTGTCCCCAATATTCAGAAACCGGTGTCCCTCCGCAGTACGGTTCCGGAGAAGTCTCTGAAGATTCCTGATTTCCTTCAAAGGAAGTAAAAGATAAAAAAATACGAGAACACAAAAAGGGCCGGATGCACTGCATCCGGCTTTTTTGTCGAAAAAAAATCTTTGGGTAAGCCCTCCCTTTGACAAAATCTTAGGTTCTGTCCCTTTATAATAATTATGAAAAGGATGATGCCAATGCATTATGAACTCTATGTTGACAGTCTGTTCTTCCTGAATTTTATTATGAACCTGTATCTGCTGATTCTGGTGAACCGCAGCACATTCCGCACAGCCACGCCGGGCAGGATCGCGGCGGGGGCGGCTCTGGGGGCCGCAGGCTTTCTGCTGCCATTTCTTGGCGGAAGCCTTGGCATGGGGGTGGCCGCCGCCGGAACAATTGCAGGAGCGGCAGGCATGCTCTTTGCGGCTTTTCCTGTAAGGAGCCTGAGAATGTTTCTGAAGCTCCTGGAGAAGATGCTCCTCTACTCCTTCGGACTTGGGGGAATGCTGCTCTTTCTGGTGAGGAGTCTCCCAGGGGCCAGGAAGGTGCTCACCAGCGTGCCAGGCCTTCTGGCGGCGGGGGGCCTGGCGTTCTGGCTGTACTACAGAGGCAGACAGCAGGGAGAAGCCTCCGGCGGCCTGTGCAGGGCCACCCTTGCGAGGGCGGGGGTGCGGATGAAAGTGAACGCCCTGGTGGACTCGGGAAACAGTCTGGTGGAACCCATCAGCGGGAAACCTGTCTGCGTGGTGGGGAAAAAGGTATATGAGACTCTCTGGGGCGGGGAGACGGAGGGCTTCAGGGTGATCCCCTATCACAGCATCGGAAAGAGCCGGGGAGTTCTTCCGGGATATCTTCTGCCCAGGCTTGAGATTGAACTTGAAGGCCTGGAGCGGGTATTTGAAAATGTATACATAGCTGTCAGCGACGGAGAGATTTCCGGCATGGAAGATGCGGGAGCGGAGTCCGTGAAAATGATAATAAACCCCGGCCTTCTCACAGGGAGGCCCGGGGGCTGCGCAAAGCGGCAGAATGAGAGGTATGATGATTCTGAAAGTGACACTACCGGGAAAGATTCAGTTCAAGATGATACGCAGGGAGAAGCTGCTCCTGGGCAGAAAAGGAGATATCCATTACATAGGGGGCGCGGAAGTGCTGCCGCCGCCTCTGGAGGTGGAACAGGAGAGCCAGGTCATAGGGGATCTGGGAACGGAGTATGATGACGAGGCAAAAGCAATCCTGATAGAGCACAATCTGAGACTGGTGGTGTACATCGCCAAGAAATTCGACAATACCGGGGTGGGGGTGGAGGATCTGATCTCCATCGGCACCATCGGCCTGATAAAGTCCATCAACACCTTCAAGCCCGACAAGAATATCAAGCTGGCGACCTACGCCTCCAGATGCATTGAAAATGAAATTCTCATGTACCTGCGCAGGAACAATAAGACGAAGCTGGAAGTCTCCATCGACGAACCTCTGAACGTGGACTGGGACGGGAATGAGCTGCTGCTGTCGGATATCCTGGGGACGGACGAGGATGTGATCTACCGGGACATAGAAAACGAGGTGGAGCGCAAGCTGCTGCTGGGAGCCATCAGCAAGCTCTCTGACCGGGAGAGGAAGATTATCAACCTGCGCTTTGGCCTGGGCACGCCGGACGGTCAGGAGATGACCCAGAAGGAGGTGGCGGCCCTGCTGGGAATCTCCCAGTCCTATATCTCCCGTCTGGAAAAAAAGATTATGCGTCAGCTGAAAAAAGAGATGAGCAGCCACATTTAGGCTTTGCAAAGAATGGTAAAATAAGGTATAATAATGAGGATGACATTGAGGATTTGGCTCTGGGAACATAGAGGTTAAAGCGTTGATTCAGCGTGATGATATATTGTCGATGGAATTTTTGAAGAAGACGGAGTTTACAGGCTGCCACCGGGGCATGCGCTACCGTCTGGAAGGAGTGTCCGGCGGGGACGGGGAGAAGAAGCTTTGCTGCACCGTCTGGCCGGAGCCCTTCAGTTTTGGAAGGACACCTCAGGAAAAAAAGCAGTCTGCAGAGTTTGCGTTTGAGGAAAAGGGTGTGGAGGAAGCCGTGGCGTGGATGAATGCCCGGTTTTGTGAGGATGTGGACAGGTGGGAGCGGTCAAAAGAAAACTGGGACAAGTAGGGACTCCCCCTGTACAGATTTATTTACGGAGAAAATAAGATGATTGAATATATATACCATGATCTGCTGTTTGCAACAGGGTATCTTCCCTATGGCCTTGTGGTGGGGATACCTCTGGCCGCGGTCCTGATGTGGGCGGTAAACAGGAGAAACGGGGACAGAAAACCGGCAGCGCTGCTGCCGGTTGCTGTCTTTGGGATTTATTTTGCGGTAATGTTTGTTATCACGTTCCTGTCCAGAGAGAGCGGCAGCAGAAAGGGCGTGGTGGATCTGGAACTTTTTTCCACCTGGGGGATCAATGCCAGGAACAATGCCTTTGTGGTGGAAAATGTGCTGTTATTTATTCCCTATGGATTTTTTGCCTGTCTGGCTTTCCGGTGGAAAAAACGTCTTCTGTGCTGCGGGTTTCTGGGGGCGTGTACCAGCCTGGGGATTGAGTGTCTGCAGCTGATAACACGCCGGGGGTATTTTCAGATAGACGATATTTTGACAAATATTCTTGGAACTCTCATAGGGTGGGGGTTATTCAGGCTGATTTTCTGGAGAAAGCAGTGACGACCGGGCCCCTTTATGCGCTCAGGTAGCTGCGCATGGCCCGGAGGGCGCTTTTCTCCAGCCGGGATACCTGGGCCTGGGAGATGCCGATGGCGTCCGCCACCTCCATCTGGGTCTTGCCCTCGAAAAAGCGCAGGGTGATGATCTCCCTCTCCCTGGCGCTCAGGCGTTTCATGGCTTCGCTCAGGGACAGGTGTTCCACCCAGGTCTCTTCCTTGTTCTTCTTGTCGCTGATCTGGTCCATCACATAGAGGGTATCGCCGCCGTCGGTGACAATGGGCTCATAGAGGCTCATGGGGTTCTGGATGGCGTCCAGGGCATAGGCGATGTCTTCTTTGGCGATGCCGATTTCCGCTGCGATCTCCTCAATGGAGGGTTCCTTGAGGTTCTTTCTGGTCAGGTTCTCCTTGGCGTAGATGGCTTTGTAGGCGGTGTCTTTCAGGGAGCGGGAGACACGCATGGTACTGTTGTCCCGGAGGAAACGGCGGATCTCTCCGATGATCATGGGCACTGCATAGGTGGAAAATTTTACCTTCAGGGAAGTGTCGAAATTGTCAATGGCCTTGATGAGCCCGATGCAGCCGATCTGGAAAAGGTCATCCACATTTTCATTGCTGGAGGCGAATCGTTTGATGACGCTCAGAACCAGGCGCAGGTTCCCTTCAATGTATGTCTCCCTTGCTTTGCTGTCCCCGGCTTCTATCTGCTGGAAGAGGGCTTCCTTTTCTTCTGCCTTCAGCAGAGGGAGTTTTGAGGTGTTTACTCCGCAGATCTCAACTTTTCCCTGTGTCATGTTATTCCTCATTTCCGCGCAGGATCATTGCGCTGCTGGTGAATTCTTTATAGAGGTAGTATGTGCCTGAAGAGTAAAAATATTCCCGGGGCGGTGGGAAAAAATTTGTGGGTCAGTCACGTTTGGGGCTCTGCTGCATATCTGTAGAAGTAAAGACATTATTATAAGAGGTGCAGGATGCTGTATTCAGAGCTGAAGTGCAAGGATGTGGTCAACATTAAGGACTGCAGGAAACTGGGGAAGGTGTGCGATCTGGAGTTTGACCCCTGCAGCGGCTGTATCTGCAAGATTATGGTGCCGGGTTGTAACAGGGTGCTGAATTTCCTCAACTGCGAGCCGGAAATCGTCATACCTTTCAAGGATATCAGGCAGATCGGGCCGGACATTATTCTCGTTGACATCCACTGCTGATTATGGTACTTTAATGTTAAAAAGTGAGTGCTTACGGAAGGGGGCGGGCCTATGAAATGTCCATTTTGCGGCCATGAAAATACAAGGGTGATCGACTCCAGACCGGCGGAGGAGAACAATTCCATCCGCCGACGTCGTGCATGCGACGAGTGCGGGAAGCGGTTTACTACCTATGAGAAGGTGGAGACCATTCCTCTGATTGTCACCAAAAAAGATAATAACCGGGAGTCTTATGACCGCTCCAAGATTGAAGGCGGTCTGCTCCGGGCCTGCCACAAGCGGCCTGTGAGTGCCCAGCAGATCACAGCTCTGGTGGACGAGGTGGAAAGTGACATATTTAACAGGGGAGAGAAGGAAATCTCCAGCCAGATGGTGGGGGAACTTCTGATGAACCGGCTGAAGGAACTGGACGCGGTGGCTTATGTGCGGTTTGCCTCCGTGTACAGAGAATTCAAGGATGTAAATACCTTTATGGACGAGCTGAAGAAGCTGCTTGGGTAGCGGCTGCCGGGGAAGCAGGAGCGGCTGCCCCGGCAGGGGTTGTGTGGCGTCAGTGTTTTTTCAGAAAACGGTGGAGACAGCCCAGGTACAGCACCCCCAGCAGCAGCTGGCTTGCCAGGAGTCCCCAGAGATAGCCTGCGATCCCAAAATGAGGTATGGCCAGGAAGACGAATCCTAAGCGCACCAGAAGGCAGATGACGTTCATGACAAAAATATGCCCTGCCAGTCCCAGTCCCTGGAGAATGCTGGAGAGAGTGGTGTCCAGGTACAGGAAGGGACAGAGGAATCCCAGAGTCTGGATAAAATAGCCTGCCAGGGGGCTGTCAAAGACTGTGGCGCCGATCCAGTCCCCCAAAAGGACAAAGCCTCCCAGGCAGCAGAGGCCCATAAGACCGCAGTATTTCACCGTGCGGACGGCGGCGCTTCGGACGGCGGACATGTTTCCCAGGGCGTAGTTCTCTGAGATCAGGGGCAGCAGCAGCACGGCCACGGCGCTGGTGAGAGCGTTTGGGAAGAAGATAAAGGGCATGGCCATGCCGGTAAACACCCCGTATACGCTGAGGGCGGTCACACTGTCGTACCCGTAGGATTTCAGCCGGGCGGGAATGGAGACGGATTCCACGCTCTGCAGAAGGTTCAGCACAATGCGGTTGGCGGTCAGGGGCAGGGCCATGGAGAGCAGCCTGCCGCAGAGGATTCCGGAGGACACGGCGCCCTGGCCGGGAAGCCAGGTCTGAGAGGAGCGGGGCAGCACTGCCAGGATGGTCATTACCATGGAGAAAAATTCTCCCACTGTGAGTCCCAGCACCGCTACGCTGATGGAGGGGATTTTGCCCAGGGCCAGGTAGTGGGAGGACACAATGTAGACACAGCCCACCCGGACAGCCTGTTCCAGAAGCTGCGACCCTGCGGGAATGCCCGCTTTTTTTATGCCGTAGAAGTAGCCGTTGATGCAGGCGTGTACGGCGCTGAGGGGCACGGAGAAGGACAGGATCCGCAGCATGGAGGCGGTGCGGTGCTCCTGGAGCAGGGTGACGGAGATGGGGTCCGCAAAGAAATACAGGACGGCATTGCAGACCAGGGACAGGGGCAGGGAAAAGCTCAGGCCCAGAACCAGGGGGCGCAGGGAGGAGGTTTTCCGGGCCGCCGCCTGTTCCGCCACCAGCTTGGAGATGGCGGTCTGATATCCGGCTGCGGTGAGGGAGAAAGAGAGGGAGAGCACCGGGCTTAACAGCTGATAGATTCCCATTCCTTCTTCCCCAAACAGGCGGGAGAGATAGATGCGGTAAAAAAATCCTATGAGCCTGCTTACGATTCCTGTGGCGGTGAGGATGAAGGCGCCCATAATCAGAGGATGTCTTTTTGTTTTCATCATTTTATGTTCTGCGTTTCTCTTGGCTGTTCCTTCATTATATTCCACAGGGATGTCTGGCAGAACAGGGGTAAAAATGGGGGTGTAGGGATGATTTATCTGGATAATGGGGCCACAACCAGAATGGCCCCGGAGGTTCTGGAGGCGATGCTGCCGTACCTAGGGGGAGAATTCGGCAATCCCAGCGCCGTGTACTCCCTGGGGGCCAGGGCCAAAAAGGCGGTAAATGAGGCCAGGAGGAGCATTGCCGGTCTCGTGGGCGCCAGGCAGGAGGAGATCTTTTTCACGTCAGGGGGCACCGAGGCGGACAACTGGGCCCTGAAGGCTGCGGCAGAGGGGTTTAAGGCCCGGGGAAGGCACATTGTCACCACAAAGGTGGAGCACCATGCCGTGCTCCGGGCCTGCGGATACCTGGAGCAGAGGGGATTTGAAGTGACCTATGTGGATGTGGACGGGGAGGGCCTGGTAAGGCTGGAAGCGCTGGAGGCGGCCCTGCGCCCTGACACCATTCTGGTGAGCGTTATGACCGCCAACAATGAGACTGGCGTCATTCAGCCCATCAGGGAGATAGGGGCTCTCACGCGGGAGAGGGGGATCTGTTTCCACACGGACGGGGTGCAGGCCTTCGGACATATTCCTGTGAATGTGGATCACCTGGGAGTGGACATGCTCAGCGCCAGCGCTCATAAATGCGGCGGTCCCAAGGGGGTTGGAATGCTCTATGTGCGCAGGGGAGTGGGGCTGCCTTCTTTTCTTCAGGGCGGGGGCCAGGAGGATCACAGAAGGGCGGGGACGGAGAATGTGCCTGGGATCGTGGGATTCGGCGCCGCTGCCAGAAGGGCGGCAGACAGGATGGAGGAGCAGGCCGGGAAGGAAAGGCAGCTGAGGGATTACCTGATCCGGCGGATTCAGGAGGAGATTCCCCACTGCCGCCTGAACGGCCACAGGGAGCGGAGGCTTCCTGGGAATGTGAATTTTACATTTCAGGGCCTTCAGGGGGAGCCCCTGCTGCTGGCCCTGGATATGAAGGACATCTGCGTCTCCGCCGGGGCGGCCTGTCATGCAGGTTCCCTGGAACCCTCCCATGTGCTCACTGCCATGGGCCTGAGTCCCCAGGAGGCGTCTGGGGCGCTGCGGTTTACTCTCTCCGGGGAGAATACCAGGGAGGAGCTGGATCAGGTGGTGGAATGCCTGAAGGAGAGCGCGGCCAGGCTGCGGAGCATGTCCCCGGAGTATGAGGCTTTTTGTACTGTGCAATCGGAGAAATAGACAAGTCGAGATGTGTCAGTTTTTTCTACGGTTCCTTACCAGGCGTCTGGTTAAAAACGAGGAGGCAGGACTATGGGCAGAACAATTTCCATCGGGGCACAGAGCTTTGAATTTATACGTAAAAATGGATGTTTTTTTGTGGATAAAACAGATTTTATAAAAGAGTGGTGGGAGAATGCGGACGCAGTCACATTGATTACCCGGCCTCGCCGTTTTGGAAAGACATTGAACCTGGACATGATGAACTGCTTTTTTTCCAGGACATACCAGGGACGGAGCGAGTTGTTTGAGGGGCTGTCCCTCTGGAAGGATGAGAAGTACCGAAAGCTTCAGGGAAGCTATCCTGTGATTTTCCTGAGTTTTGCGGATATCAAGGGGCAGACCTTTGAGGAAACGAAACAGGGGATTAAGTACGCGCTTGAGAGATTGTACAGGGAGCATAAATATGTAAAGAACGGAGAGGGAATGGATGAAAAAGAACTGGAATTTTTCGATTCTGTTTCGTCCAGAATGCCGGATGATGTGGCTGTATTGGCTTTGAAATATTTGTCAGATTATTTGAATACCTATTATGGCAAAAAAGTCTTGATTTTTTTGGATGAATATGACACGCCGCTGCAGGAGGCCTATGTATATGGGTACTGGGAGGAACTGGTTGGCTTTATCAGGCAGATATTCAATTCCGCTTTTAAGACCAACCCGAGTATGGAGCGGGCGGTGATGACGGGCATTACCCGGGTAAGTAAAGAGTCCATTTTTTCGGATTTAAATAATCTTACAGTTGTAACAACTACGTCTGAGAAATACTGCACTCGGTTTGGTTTTACAGAGGAGGAGGTGTTTCAGGCGCTGGATCAGATGGGGATGTGGGAGCGCAAGGGGGATGTGAAGCAATGGTACGATGGCTTTACCTTTGGCAGTCAGCGGGATGTGTATAATCCCTGGTCCATTACCAATTTTCTGGAAGAAAAGGAACTGAAGCCTTACTGGGCGAATTCCAGCTCTAACCGCCTGGTCAACCTGCTGATTCGGCAGGGGAATGCTCAGACCAAGACGATTATGGAGGATTTGATGAAGGGCGGCACCCTGGAGACGGAGATTGATGAGGAGATTATTTTTGACCAGCTCCAGAGGAAATATGGGGCTGTCTGGAGTATGCTTTTAGCCAGCGGGTATCTGAAGGTAGTGGCTCGAAGGTTTTCACAGGAGACAGGAGCATTTACCTACCATTTGAAATTGACTAATCGGGAAGTATATATGATGTTTAGAAATATAATCCGTGATTGGTTCAGCGGGGAGGACGTGCCCTATAATGGTTTTATCAAAGCGCTGCTTCTGGGAGATGTGAAAGCTATGAATCGCTTTATGAATAAGGTGGCTCTTGCCACATTCAGCTTTTTCGACACCGGCAGAAAACCATCGGAGGAAGCGGAACCGGAGCGTTTTTACCATGGATTTGTCCTGGGCCTGATGGTGGAGCTTGCGGGAAGGTATCGCATCATGTCCAACCGGGAGAGCGGGTTCGGGCGCTATGATGTGATGCTGGAGCCCTGTAAAAAGGAGGATCCGGCCTTTGTGCTGGAGTTTAAAGTGCATGATCCGGAGGATGAAGATACCCTGGAGGATACGGTGCAGGAGGCTTTAAAACAGATTCGGGATAAGAACTATGACAGTGAGCTGATTGCCAGGGGAATTGAGGAGGGACGTATCCGCCACCTGGGCTTTGCCTTTGAGGGCAAACGGGTTTTGATTGGCTAAAATCAGCTCCTCAGCGGGATAAGGGATTCAATGGACTGCAGAGAGAAACGGACGGAGGTGCATAAATTGTCGTATAAAATTTTGGTGGTGGAGGATGACTGGGTGATTGCAGGGCAGATGAAGAATCATCTGGAAAAATGGGGCTATGAGGTGGCCTGTGTGGGAGATTTTCGGAATGTGCTGACAGAATTTGCCGCAGCCGCCCCGCAGCTGGTGCTGATGGACATAGGACTTCCTTTTTACAACGGCTATTACTGGTGCGGGCAGATCCGGCAGGTGTCCCAGGTGCCGATTATTTTTGTGTCCTCCGCCGGGGACAATATGAACATTGTCATGGCCGTGAACATGGGAGGCGATGATTTTATTGTAAAGCCTTTTGAACTGGAAGTGCTCTCGGCCAAAGTGCAGGCCATGCTCCGGCGCACCTATGCTTTCCGGGAGCAGACCAGGGTGATGGAGTGGCAGGGGATAATACTGGACTTGACGGACTCCACGCTGCTGACCGGGGAGGAAAAGGTGGAGCTGACCAAGAATGAGTTCCGGATCCTGCAGCTTCTGTTTGAAAATGCCGGGAAGATCGTGTCCAGGGAGGCTATTATGAAGCGGCTCTGGGATAACGACTGCTTTGTGGACGATAACACGCTGACGGTGAATATGACCAGGCTTCGGAAGAAACTGGAGGGAGCAGGACATAAAGCTTTGATTCAGACAAAAAAGGGTGCGGGGTATCTTCTGGGTGCGGAGAAGGATTGATGCAGGAACAGAGTGGCGCCTGGAAAGGAGTAATACAGTTGAGACTGTGGGCTCGTTATTTGAGAGAAAGAAGAAAAATCATTTTCCTGTACGGCATGACAATTTTTTTATTTTTGGCAGTGGGTGCGCTGTACAATATGGAGAATCTGGGCGGTTTTCTCTACGCCGCTCTGCTGGCTTCGGCTGTGTGGATGATTGCCTGCGTGATAGACGGTATGAAATATGTGTGCCGGAGCCGGGAGCTTGAGGCGGCGGCCAGGCATTTCCGCCAGTCTGGGGAGCTGTTCCTGGAGGGACAGGAGGGGCTGGTCAAAGAGGAGGAACTGTTTCTGAAGAAAGTGTGCGCCATGGATCCAGAGCGATCTGCGGAGGAAAATGGGCCGGAGTCGGCCAAAACTTTTCTTCAGGCGGTGGGAAGTCTGCTGTCCATGGTCTGCAGGAAACGGGAGCAGGAGCAGCGCCAGTGGGCGGAGTGGACGGCGGAGTGCAGGGACTACTATGTGATGTGGACTCATCAGGTAAAAACGCCCATTTCCGCCATAAAACTGCTTCTGGAAGGGGAGGGCTTTCATGACAGGGACAGTTACCTTCTGCGGGAGGAGCTGTTTAAGATAGATCAGTATGTGGAGATGGCGTTGAACTTTCAGCGGCTGGAAGGAATTGCCTCGGATCTGGTACTGCAGGAGTATGATCTGCACTCTCTGGTGAAGCAGGCGGTGAGGAAATATTCTGTGCTGTTTATCAACAGAGGGCTGGGCCTGGAGCTGGAGGAGATACGGCAGAAAGTGGTCACGGATGAGAAATGGTTTGTGTTCTGTGTGGAACAGCTTCTGTCCAACAGCATCAAATATACCCCCCAGGGAAAAATCATAATTAAGGGAGAAGGGGCAAAGGAGCCGGAGAAGAAGGCGCTGCTTATCATAGAGGACACAGGCATTGGAATCTGTCCGGAGGATCTGCCGCGGATTTTCGACAGAGGTTTTACCGGGCACAATGGCAGGCTGGAGAAGAAATCCACAGGGATCGGACTGTATCTCTGCCGCCGGATTTTTACCCATCTGGGTATTTCTGCAAAAGTGGAGAGCCAGGAGGGAAAGGGCACCAAAGTGGTGCTGGGTCTGCCTGTAAGTGCTCCTGAGAATTCCAGGGACTGAACTAAAGTGCCGTGTGATATTTCAAGGGAGCTTTCAATGGTTCTGCTGTGGGAAGTGTTTTACAGAGAATAGACAGAGCTGCCACATGGGGAAAGGGGTTCGGGTGACAGAGAGGTTGGAGAAAAACAAAATAAGGGTTGAAGAATTGGAGATAAAAGGGGAGGATGGAAAGAGAATCAGGGGGCAGTTGTACCTGCCAGAGAAGGCAGGGGGCAAGTTGCCTTTGGTTATTTTCTGTCATGGACTGGGGAGCTGTTTCCGGGAGTTGCTGCACCATGGGGAGGGGTTTGCCAGAGCTGGTATCTGCTGTCTGCTCTTTGATTTCTGCGGCGGGGGTCCGGCATCTCTGAGCGACGGCGCCATGGAGGAGATGACGCTGCGGTCGGAATGCGAAGATTTAAAGGCAGTTATCTCCTGGGCAGGGAACCTGGACTATGTGGATCCGGGGCAGATATTTCTCCAGGGAGAGAGCATGGGTGGACTGGTGTCGGCGCTGGTGGCGGCAGAGATTTCGGAGGTGGTCAGGGCGTTGGTGCTGTGGTACCCGGCTTTTGGAATTCCGGAAGGTGCGGCCCGTCGGCTTAGAACAGGTGAAAGGGAATTTTTTGAAATTTCCCTGGGAGAAGCCTTTGATCTGGAAGCCCAAGGCTTAGATGTATATGGAACCATTCCGGCGTACAGAGGATCTGTTCTGATGATTCATGGGAAGAAGGATTATATTGTACCGCCAGGATTTTCCCGCAGAGCTCTGTCCGCATACAGGGAGGCCAGGCTGATTGTTCTTCCCGGCGCCGGTCATGGATTTGACGGGGCGGACAGCAGCGCTGCCCGGGAGTATTCTATTTCCTTTATTAGGCAGGAGGGTGCTGTATGTGAGAAAGATGAATGGGGGAGGTAGAGAATGCTGATTATCAGAGAATATAAAACTTCGGACTGCAGTCAGCTGGCGGAATTGTTTTACCAGACAGTTCATGCTGTGAATGCGAAAGATTATACGCAGGAGCAGTTGGATGTATGGGCGGACGGCAGTGTTGACTTGGAACAGTGGGACAGGACATTTTCCGAGCACTATACGGTGGTTGCAGTGAAAGAGGGGCTCATTGTTGGTTTTGGGGATATTGACAGGACGGGATATCTGGATCGGCTGTACGTGCATAAGGATTATCAGGGGCAGGGAATTGCCTCCGCTGTGTGTGACAAGTTGGAGAGCCGGTTCTCTGCAGATAAGAAACTGCCTTCAGAAACGACGAAGATAACAGTGCATGCTTCTATTACAGCAAAGCCATTTTTTCTCTCCAGAGGATATAAGGTGGTGAAAGAGCAGCAGGTGGTCCGAAAAGGGATTTCGCTGACTAATTATGTTATGGAGAGACGCAATTATTGCCTCCAAACATGGCATGACCGTTGAGCAGATGAAGGCTGTCAACCCGGAGATAAAGAATATCAATAAAATCCGCGTGGGCCAAATCCTTCAAGTTTCTTCATAGAAATGCAGATATCTTGATTCAAATCCTCCTGCAGAGTATGCAGGAGGATTTTGCTGTCCGGAACCTTAAAACACTTAGTTGTGCTTTCCCAACCGATTCCATGTGAAATTGGGGCAACCATTTATGCGTGCTGTTTTTGCTGATAGAGGGCGGTTAAGGAATCTTGAAGCACTTGGGAAAAATTAATGTGATTTTTTTCGGCAAATGTGTTGAGCCATGCGGGGATGGTAAGATTTTTTCTTACAGCCTTTTCACCATACTTTTCAGCATAGGCATCCATATCCAGAACTAACATACTTACGAAACCGCCGGCTCCTGGGATAATGCTTTCCAATGGGCTTGCTTCGGGTGCAGGCTTTCCATCCTCCAGTTCGTCAAGGACCCAGCCGGATGCGGCGTCTGTACCCATAAGGATAGCTTCAGCCAATGTGCTGCCTTCACTGACACAGCCGGGAAGATCTGGAACTTCAACGGTAAATCCTCCTTCTTTTTCTTCACAGGGATAGAAACAAGCGGGATAAGTTAATTTCATAGAAGATTCCTCCTTTATGGTGTTGCAATACCGGGCTTTACAGCCCGGCCTGCTTCAAAATAGATTTTATTGTACGGGGGTCAAGGTCTCCGGGATGATTCGGAATGGAAATCTTGCCAGGTTTTATTGGATGGATGTAAGAATAATGAGAACCTTTTGCTTTCTTGAATTGCCATCCGTCCGCTAATATTATTTTTTCTATTTCCCAGAATCTCATACCGTAATCTCCTTATAATTATATTATACGCATTATGCGCATAATTATCAAGAGTAAATTTGATGAAAAATTCCTTTAATGTAAGTATGGGGATGTACCTGCATTACTTACTGCGGGTTTGCTTTTTATATCGGAAATTCATCAATGCAGTGAGCTTTCGATGTACTTTCCAAGGCTGCGGAAGTCTTTCTGTTTTGGATTTGAGCAGTTTTAATGTAGAATCAGAATGTGACAGATATGTGGAGAATGACTGGATATCAGTGGACTGGAAACGGGAAAAGTGAAAATTACTGGAATCTTAAAACACTTAAAAGTGCTGCGTTCATCTTGTGTTTTTAAGAGTACTATGTTATTCTATATTAGAAAAGAATGAGCAGATGAGGAAGATATGAGCCAGGAAACAGGGGAATGAGGCTTTTCAGGAAAATTATGATGCAGATATTGATATAATTTCGCTGAATAATGAATTCTATAATGCTGACGGCAGTAAGGTGGTAAGCGATACGGCATTTCTGGTGAACAATATGCTGTATCATTTTGAATGTCAGTTTTCCAATGATAAGGAAATGGCTTTTCGGATGTTTGAATATGATTTCCATCTGGCAATGTCGGACACAAAAAGAGAAAAAAGAATGGATGAATTTGTTTTTCCCAAGTCCTGTGTGGTATATATTACGACCAACAAAAATAATCCTAAGAAGTTAGGCATCCTCCCACAATAGGGGAAATAAAGATCTTTTATATGAAAATGATAGGTGTTCTGGACTCTGCATATAATGAAGGTATAATTAAGCAGTGGGAGTATAATGCGATACTGGAGACCATACAAAAAGCGGAACAGCGTGTATTTAATAATTATCCCCAAATTAAAGAGGAGGTAGACTCTATGGTAGCGAATACATTAAATCTGCAGTCAATAAAAATGAGAGATGAATTTTCCAGGCAGATGGCAGAAGCAGAAAAGCAGATGGTAGAAGCAGTAGAAAAGACTTGTTTGTCCAACATTGAGATGATGAAACGGTATGGTGTTACCTTTACAGAGGATCAGATTCAGGAAATGCTGCAGCACGCGTTGGAACAGCAGAACAGAAAGTAGAGAGTATGTAAATAACTGCCACTGCCGGATAACCTGTGTCATAGCCAGGATAACTGTATGTGGACAGTCATCCTGGCAGCCGGCGCAATTATTCCACTGTGAATTCTTCTGTGACATAAGAACCTTGCCAGGTATTTCCGCTTGATCGATGATATTCTCTCACAACAGAACCATCCGCCATCGTATAATCAATTATAAATATCTGGCCTGTTTCAATTTCCATGGGATAGTTGTTATAGGGCAGAACATTTCCGGTTGTGGCGTTGTCTTTAAAGTCGTCATATGCGTTTTCAAGGCGCCAAAATTCCCTGCACTGGTATTCAGGAAGAACCGCGGATAAATCTGTTTGCCCAAAATACAGGGCGGTATACTCTTTTTCTCCAATTATGATGATATCGGTTCGATAGGCCTCGTTAAGAGAAGTCAAATCTTCTGTATGCAATGCATCCTTGTAATGTCTATGGAGCTGGTTTGCCATGCAGGGAACAGAGGCTGTTGCATAATCCATTGCTTCTATGTCAGTGTGAGCGGAGCCATATATTCCCATCACGCTTACACCATTCAAACTGTCAAATTCCCGCATAAAATTTTTTACCATTGTGTTTTCGCGGTATACACTGTCGGAATGCTCATAATAATACTGCCCTTGCTCCATATTTTCCTGTGCCAGCCTGTACAACTGGGACTGCTGCTGCCCTGTGGACTCAAGATATTCTAAAAAGCGTTTTCCTGTTGTGTTATATTGATGGCCCACATCCGTACCATGAAAAACAGTTTCGGGGCACTCGTTTTTAATTTGCTGATAAAAATGAATTACTTCCTGAGAGTGCATGTCTGTTCCGCGCCAATCCTCATAGAGCGAATTTAATATCTCATCATTATCAGATTTCATCCATAGATTCATATACTCTGCTGTGTAATAGGGAAGCTCTATAAACAAATCCCGCATTCCATTGTCATGATAATAGGAAGACCATAATTCAAGCTCTTTCTCTAAGATATTTTCGACAGAATGCATTTCGCCGTATAAGAAAATTTCTCCAGAGGTACTTTTACTTTTTAGGAAGAAGTACCTTATGAGACACCCAAAGAATAAAAGTGCGGCAACAGCCACTGCCATGATAATCACAGATTTTTTGCTCCATTTTGTTTTCATGCTCACCACTCCTTTGTTCTGGCCTGTTTCGTTATCAGTTTCCTTATCAATAACATATACCTGAATCAGTGAAACTCATTTGCTTTGAACTTTGACAACTGCACATTCA
>CAJUNZ010000050.1 GCA_910587755.1 uncultured Acetatifactor sp.
TGACACGGCCTTCCATCAGACCATGCCGGAGGAAGCCTATATGTATGGGCTTCCTTATGAATACTACGAAAAATATAAAATCAGAAGATACGGCTTCCACGGAACCAGCCATGCCTATGTCTCCAGGCGTGCGGCGGAAGTTCTGGGCAGGAGCTATGAGGATCTGAAAATTATTGTGTGCCATCTGGGCAACGGGGCCAGCGTCTCTGCAGTGAAAGAGGGGAAGTGTATGGATACTTCCATGGGCATGACGCCCCTGGAAGGCCTGATTATGGGAACCCGGTCCGGGGACATTGATCCGGCCATCATTGAATTCCTGGCCCATAAAGAAGAGAAGAACCTGGAAGAGGTTATGGCGGTGCTGAACAAACAATCCGGCGTTCTGGGACTTTCAGGCAATCTCTCTTCCGATTTCCGTGACCTGGAGGATGGTTTCAACAAGGGGGATGTGAACGCCATCCGCGCTTTGAGAACTTACTGCTACCGGGTGGCAAAATATATTGGTTCCTATGTGGCGGCCATGAATGGCGTGGATGTGATCTGTTTTACTGCAGGAGTGGGTGAGAATGCTCCCCTGGTCAGGAGCTTTATCTGTGGCTATCTGGGATATCTTGGTATAGAAATTAACCAGGAGGCCAACCAGAAGAGGGGCGTGGACATTGAGGTCACGGCGCCGGGAAGCCCTGTTACAGTAATGGTGATCCCTACCAATGAGGAACTTGCCATTGCCAGGGAGACGGTGCGTCTGGTATAATACTTTAGAACTGTAGTACCAGTATGGCGGAACATATGGTAAATTCACCTGGACCAGTTTCGCAGGAAGGCGCAAAAAAGCGGCAAGGGGTGGAGTCGGCAGGACGGTCGGCTCTTTTCTCCGTGCAATGGATACATGGGAAGCCAGGAAAATTGGTTCTGACCTGGGTTTGCGGTGAGCGGCGGGAATGGGCTGCGCGTCGAGTTGTCTGAGGAAAACGGGACAGGAACCGGCCAGTTGTTACAAGTATGATACATAAATGCTGAAATTAGGCAACAAGTCCGGCGTAAGATAAAGGAAAGGACAGGGAAACCCAGTCAGAAAATCCGAAAAATAAAAAACGGTAAGGGCACAGGGAGCCCGACCGGAAAATCGGAGGAAAAGGCAGGAATAATCCAGTCGGAAATTCCGGAGGAAAAGGAACAGATGGTTCTGGGGAAACCCAGGAGAAATCCTCAGGCCGACAGCCGGGGAAAGAAGACACGAAAAGGTTTAGAGGGAGAAAAACGTGGGTATGGAGAGAAGCGGAGGAAGTGAGTCCATGAAGTACAACAGGGAAAATGTGCCACAGAGGGCTGGAAAAAGGAAGGCGAGAAACAGGTGGATGCTGCCATATTTTATGCTTGCCTGCCTGTTGCTGACGGCAAATATGACTCTTTTGCTGGAAGTGCAGTCTCAGATAAAGAGTCTGAACGCATCCCTGAACCAGGTGATGAACAGAATGACCTTGGCGGAACAAGAGGGAAGCGGCGTGCTGAGCAAAGCCAACGCAGGGCCCGGTTATCTGGAAGTGAGAGACTGGATCCGGGCCCAGGGAAGCAATCAGGCATCGGCAGCACAGCAGTTTGTTGAACCCGACTATGTGAGCCTATGCGGTTTGGACTATGTGGAAAAGCCCAGGAAGCGGACGGAGAAGGAAGTGCTGGACAAACTGCTGGAGTTGTCCATGGACAACGATGCCATTGGACGGATCTGCGGCGGCGGGTACCCCTACTCTTCCAAAATGCTGGAAGCCTTGGCCAACAACCCGGAGATGGCGCTTTTTGTAGAAATGTTTCCGGAATCTGAGGGCAAGGCCACTGGCGGCCTGACCGCTGCCGAGAAAGCACAGAAGTACCCTCTTTTCCTCCAGTGGGATCCCAGATGGGGTTATGTGTCCTACGGCGACAACAGCAATGTGGGATTGTCAGGCTGCGGCCCCACCTGCCTGTCCATGGCTATGTATTACCTTCTGGGAGATGAGACTCTTACCCCTGACAAAATTGCCGGGTACAGTATGAAAAACGGCTACTATATGACTGGCACGGGCACTGCATGGGCGCTGCTGAAGGATTTCCCGGAAATGTACGGACTGTCGGTGGCGCAGCCTAAAGTATCTGAGAAAGGAATCAAGGATGTACTGGATCAGGGAGGCGTTGTCATATGCTCCATGAAGCCGGGAGATTTTACAGCGGCAGGGCATTTTGTGGTTATCTATGGATATGACAGCGAAGGATTCCTGGTAAATGATCCCAACTGCGTGGCCCGCAGCCGGGAGAGCTGGTCCTATGATGTGATCGGCAAACAGATCAAGCAGATGTGGACTTATCAAAAAGGGAACAGCGGACAAAGCTATATTGCGGAGAATAGCACAGGTCTGAAAAGATAGAAAGCCGTCAAAGCCATATACATAAGAAAGCCGGGAATCTGAAAAGGTTCCCGGCTTTTTCTAAAAAATTTCTTTTTTCTACTTGCTTTCTTCCATTTACATTATAACATGCAAAAAAATAAATCTCAAGACTTGTTATAGGAATCACAGCATGATAAACTGGGAAAACGCAACGGTTCAGACAGGGCGCTGAACTGTTACGAGAATGCACACAAAACGCGAAAAGAATGCGTTTTGGCGCCCGCAAGTCTCGCAAAATTGCACAGAGCGCAATTTTGACTTCGCGAGAGGGGCTGTCTGAACTGTTACAAAAAACATAGCAAAGAAGAACGCGATGCCGCAAAGTGCGAGGAGGGCTATTATGGAAAAATGTGAAAGACAGCAGATGGAGGCAGCCTGTGCGGAACCCTGCCGGTCAGAGACTGCTTTTGAGGAAGCTTATCTGGAAGACACCCTTAGAGCGGCGGAAAAACAGCTTGCCCAGGCCAGGAAATCCATGGAAGAACAGCAGTCTGAGATGATGGAGGCCAAGAGAGAACTTCGGGAGAACACAGAGCACGGCGCCATGAATCTGTACAGCGCAGGGGGATTTGAGGCCCTTGTGGAGTTGAGCCAGAGCATGACTCCTGTGACGGACCTGGCTGCGAGCTGTGATGATCTGGCGAAGAAAATCAGACGCCTGGAAGGATTTCTGAAATCCCCCTATTTTGCCAGGATAGACTTCTGCTTTGAAGGGGACCCGGAGCCGGAAAAGATATACATCGGCAGAACCTCCCTGGCGGAACATTCCTCTGCCATGATTTACGTATATGACTGGCGTTCTCCGGTGGCCAGCGTGTTTTACCGCTTTATGACAGGGGCGGCCTATTACGATGCGCCCGCAGGGAGGATCACCGGCAATCTGGAGCGAAAACGACAGTACGAGATCAAGGATGGCCGTCTGAACTATTTTTTTGACACAGATCTGCACATCAATGACGAGATCCTCCGGCAGATGCTCTCCCAGAACAGAACGCCCAAAATGAAGACGATTGTGGAGACCATTCAGAAGGAACAGGATATTGTGATTCGGAATATGGAGAACGACCTGCTGATGATCCAGGGAGCTGCGGGAAGCGGGAAGACATCCATTGCACTCCACAGAGCCGCCTACCTGATGTACCAGGGACTGCAGTCCAGGCTTTCCGCCGACAATATTATGGTTCTCTCCCCAAACGGAATGTTTGAACAGTATATATCCAATGTCCTGCCGGAACTGGGGGAGGAAAATGTGGTCTCCGGCGTGCTGGAAGATATCCTTCAGTCCTTTTTCAAAGACAGAAGGGTGGAGACTCAGGATGCCTTTCTGGAAAAAGCTGTTTCGGAGGATCCGGAGGCGAATCTTGTGAAAAAAAGCATGCAGTACAAGACTTCGGAAGAGTTTGTGGGGATCCTGGATCGGTTTGCGGCGGATATTCCTCACAGCGGAATTGCCTATCAGGATATCCAATTCGAGGGGAAAGACGTTGCCTCCAAAGAACAGGTGAAAGAGTGGGTGGTCCGGCATGAGGAGATATCCCTGGGAGCCAGACTGGAACAGGCGCAAAAGCGCATACTGGACGGGGCGGCCCAGAATAACGGCGGGAGACTGAGCGGACAGGACAAAGGTATTCTTCTGCAGGAAATACAGGGATTTCTCAATCTGAATCTGGTTCAGCAGTACCGGAGACTGTGGGCGGAGGATATGTATTTTCACTCCCAGGATCCAAAGATGCGCAGACTCAGGGAATACACACTGCATAACTTAAAGGGGGATCTCCTGTGCTTTGACGATGCTGCGGCGGTTCTCTACCTGCATTTGAAGATATATGGCAGCCGCATTTATCAGAACATCCGCCAGGTGATAATTGACGAAGCCCAGGATTATGGACCGCTGCACTATGAGATTTTCCGCATGCTTTTTCCCCAGGCCAAGTTTACCGTTCTGGGCGATGTCAATCAGACCATTGCCAAAGAAGAAGACACAGGCTTTTATGAGCGGGTAGGACGGATTTTGAACAGGAAAAATGCCTCCCTGGTGACGTTGGTGAAGAGTTTCCGCTGTACCAGTGAGATTCTGCAGTTCGGACTGGGGCTTATGGATCAGGGAACGGAAATACAGTGTTTTAACCGCAGGGGAGATAAGGTGGAGGTAAGGGCTTTTGACACCCATGAAGCATACCTTGAGGGAATTGTGCAGGAGGTGGAAGGCTGCAGAGAGAAAGGATTTGGCACCGTCTGTCTGCTGTGCAAGACAGAAAAGAGCTGCAGCCGGCTGTACCAGGAACTGCAGTCCCGGATGGATATACGGCGGGGCAGTGCGGGGGGTATCCTGATTATGCCATCCTACATGGCGAAAGGACTGGAATTTGACGCTGTGATTATCTGCGATGCAGATTCCCGAACCTATTCCCGTCCGGAGGACAGGAAAATCCTCTATGTGGAATGTACCCGGGCTCTCCACAGGCTGAGCGTTTTCTGTGAAGGGGAGATGACAGCTCTGGCGGGAATTTCATAGATATTCAAAGGCACAGGCGACTCTGGGGCTTTTGGAGGAGCTGAATACAGCAGCGGAAAAATCCCTCTCTGAGAGGGAGAGAAAACGCACCTGAAGCAGGCGGGGAGGAATTGGTATGCATTTTGTCAATGCGAAAGGAATATTGTCAGCCCAGAATGGGATGAATGTTTACCGGGGCTGTACCCATGGCTGCATATACTGTGACAGCAGAAGCAGATGCTACGGTTTTACCCACGATTTTGAGGATGTGGAAGTTAAGCAGAATGCACCGGAGCTGTTGGAGAGAGCCCTTCGCTCCAAGCGGAAAAAATGTATGATTGGAACCGGCGCCATGTGCGATCCCTATATGCACTGTGAGGAGACTCTGGAGATCACCCGGAAATGTCTGGAGCTTGTGGAGCGATATGGTTTTGGCGCCGCCATTCAGACTAAGTCTGACAGAGTTCTCAGAGATCTGGGGCTGCTCCGGCGCATCAATGAACAGACAAAATGTGTGGTGCAGATGACCCTGACCACCTATGATGAAAAACTCTGCGCCATCCTGGAACCAAATGTGTGTACCACAGGCAGAAGAGTGGAAGTTCTGCATATCCTGCGGGAAAACGGAATTCCCACCCTGGTTTGGCTGTCCCCCATTTTACCGTTTATCAATGACACAAGAGAAAATATTGAAGGGCTTTTGAAGTGCTGCATTCAGGCGGGAGTTCATGCAGTTCTGTGCTTTGGCATGGGTGTGACCATGCGGGAAGGGAGCAGGGAATATTTCCATGAGGCTCTGGACAGATCGTTCCCGGGAATGAGGCGGAGATACCATCAAAAATATGGCTATTCCTACGAGTTGAAAAGTGACAGAAATGAGGAATTGATGAAATTTTTCCATGAGACATGTGAAGCCCATGGAATTCTGCATCATGTGGAAGCATGCTTTCAATATCTACATGAATTTCCGGAACCCTACGAACAGCTGTCATTCTTTTAGAAAGGCCTGGCCCTGCTTTATCTTCTGGAAAGCAAAGGCTACGGGCAAAGGTGAAACAAGGATGGCGCCCTGCTGAATCTTGTGGTATAATTGGCAGGAACACCTGTGACTTAGGAGAGATTGACTCTTAAACATGCTCCAGGAAGGAGGCTATGTATGAAATTATCTCTGAAGAATATTGGAAAAATTGGTGCGGCTTCAATTGAAATTAATGGGATTACCGTTATTGCAGGTGAGAATAACACTGGCAAGAGTACTGTTGGCAAGGCACTGTACAGTTTATTTTGTGCTTTCTATAAAATCAGTGACAAAATAAGGGAAGAGCGTACAGAGTCTATCTTTCGATATTTTACTTCGGGAGTGTGGTCTGTGCCTACCAAAGTTACTGTGGGCAGGGTGAGAAAACTGGTGGAAGATATCTGTGCCGACAGGGACAGGTATATAGATAATCCCAATGAATTGAAAAGAACTTTGGAAAAATTGTTTGAATCCCAGGATATAAGGGATATTTTTTTCCATAATCTCGATAAAAGCAGTATGGAGGCAGTTTTTAATAAGGTGCTGTCCTATCTTAAACTGGATGATGATAGTATTAAGGCATATGTGTTTAAGAAGATACTGCTTTCAGAATTTCGTATGCAGATTGGCCACTTCAACTCAAAGGTACCAAACAGTGCCCTTGCTTTGGAAATACATGGAAATACAGATTTTGAGATTGAAATATACAATGATGAATATGTCAATATAAAAAATTCAATCGAAATCAACAGCAATCTGGCCTATATTGAGGATCCATTCGTTATAAATGAGCTGACAGATGAAGCATTTTATTTATCAGAATATGCAGAAAGTCATAGGTTGAAGCTAAAGGAGCTGCTTATTTATAAGGGAGACCGATCCCTTGTGGGCAGTGTGATGGAAGAGATGGCGGTTTCCGAAAAGCTGAATCATATTTTGGATATTTTGAATGGCATTTGTGAGGGAAAACTTGCAGCGACAGAAGACAGTTATGCATATACCTCGGCAGAACTCGAAAAACCCTTGGCATTGTCCAATGTTTCCACTGGATTAAAAACATTCCTGATTATAAAAACTTTACTGAGCAATGGTTCTATTGAAGAGGGTGGGACAATTATTTTGGATGAGCCTGAGATTCACCTGCACCCGGAGTGGCAACTGTTGCTTGCTGAGATCATTGTGCTGGTTCAGAAGGAATTTGGAGTCCATGTTCTGCTAAATACCCATAGTCCTTATTTTTTAAATGCCATTGAGGTTTATGCGGCAAAATACGGCGTCGATGACAAGTGCAAATACTATCTGTCCGCTTGTGAAAATGGCATTGCCAGAATTGATGATGTAACGGATAATATTGAAGCAATTTACAATAAACTTGCCAGGCCATTGCATTTACTTTACTGCCAAGGGTCAAAAAGAACTGATTCTTTTTGACCTGGAGCGCTATGAAAATCTTTATTTTGGGAGAGTTCATACATATTCGCCGGAGAGATTTGAGGCGTATCTAAATGGGGAGCTGAATAGGGAATTGCATTAACCCGCCGACATTGAGGAAACTCAAAGGGGCGGGTCATTTATTTCTGCAGGGCCTGTGGATTGAGACAAGGGAATTGAATAGGAACGATTTTTTTCCGCATAATGATGTTCAGGAGGTTTTCAGGATTTCTCAGGAACATGTAATATAACTTGTCGGATTGCAGAAAGGTTAGGTGGTTGCCATGGGGAAGATTTTTGGGTATGTGAGGGTTTCCAGCGCGGATCAAAATGAGCACAGGCAGATGCTGGCCATGGAGGAAAGGAAGGTGAAAAAGGAGTGCATATACCTGGACAGACAGTCTGGAAAAGATTTTCAGCGTCCTCAGTATCGAAGGATGGTGGAGGAGATCCGGGCAGGGGATCTTTTGTATGTGTCCAGCATAGACCGGCTGGGCCGGAATTATGAGGAGATTCAGGAGCAGTGGAGAATACTCACAAAGGATATCGGTGCGGATATCTGTGTGATTGACATGCCTCTTCTGGACACCAGAAATGGAAAAGATCTTATGGGCACTTTTATCGCAGATCTGGTATTGCAGATACTCTCTTTTGTGGCTCAGAGTGAGAGAGAGAATATCAGGACAATACAAAAACAGGGAATTACGGCGGCAATGGTGCGGGGAGTGAAATTTGGAAGACCGGCGGCGGAAGTGCCGGACAATTTCCGGCTCCTGATAAAGGCATGGGAGAACGGAGAAATTTCTCTCAGGGAAGTTATAAAACGAAGCGGGTTGAGTGAATCTACATTTTACAGAAAACTCAGGGAATTTCGGATGCAGGGAGAGCCGTGCTGACTGTCAAAAGGTGTACTTTTTGACAGTGCTGAAATTAAGATGATTCTATTACATATTTCGGGAAATGTCCATACCTTTTTCTAAATATTTCTGTACGGGAACAGGTGGCGCTGCTGGCAGGGGCAGAGGAAGTGGTCTGCACACAGGGCACTCTTTCTCACCTTGGGCTGTTTTGCAGATCCGGGACAAAGATGACAATTTTCCGGCGGGCAGAAAATGTACTGCTGCCGCAGTATCTGGTGGATCAGGCAAGACAGCTGGAGACATATTATGTTGATGCAACTTTTAACTTTCTTCCCACTCGCCATACGGACAGCGTGTTCCTCTACGGCCCTACGGCTCATTTCCGGAACTACCTGGATCGGTACGGGTTGGAGTATAAGCCGGAAGAAATAGAGTTTCATGTGGAAGAATATGCCTATGAATACCTTCTGCACTGGTGCAAGACATATAATCGCCTGAAAAGCTTTAATCAGATTTCAGGGTGGGACATGTTTGACGTTCTGAACAATATGAACCGCGTTTTTGGACTGCCGGATATCTCCAGAAAAAAGTATGTCACAAAGTTGAAGGAAAAGGAGAAAAAGTTCCTTCAGGAGAGAGAGAAATGGAAGAAGAAACTGCTGGAATATGAAGCGGAAAGTTCCAAAAGGGGCTAAACAATGGAACCCAAAAAAGAAGAATTGGTATTGTACGGTTGTGGCAGACAGGCGGAAAAATTTATCAGAGCTTATCCGGATACAACAATTGAATACTGTTTGGATGATACTTTACATGGGAGAAAGTTTTATGACTGGCCCATATACAAACCTCTGGACAGAGTGGAGGATCTTCGGACAAAATATACCGTTGTTTTTACGGATAATACATCAGTATACGGCAGGATTTCCCGGGAATTCCAGAGAGCAGGGCTGCGCGAGTTTGAACACTTTATCCCCCATAGTCTGTTCAGAAAAAAGATGGCCCTTACCTGGGGAAACTGTCATGTGGAGTATGTCAAAAACTTTCTGCTGTACAGCGGGGAGTTTGCTTCCTGTTATGGATTCTATCCCAAGAAAAAACTGTGGGATATGAGAGAAGAAGACTTTGACATGGAAATCTTCCGGCACTGTGATCTTCTAATCTGTCAGCATATACGGGAAAGAAATTCCCTCAGCGAGACATTTTCTTCGGCAAATGTGGAGAGCGTGTTGAAAGAGGACTGCCGGATCATAAAATTTCCAAACCTGTTTGGCCTGCCCCAATTTCTGTTCCCCCAGACTGATATGGAGGACATGTATGTCAGGAGCCGGGGGGGTATTAAGTGGTACCGGGACAGGAATGTAGACAGCTATCTTGAGGGGACGGACGCCGTGAATCTGGACGAACTCTGGGAAAGAGTTCAAAATGTCACATACCTGGAAGAGGAGCTCTGGGAGAAATATCTGTTGTTCTGTGAAAAGCTTACAGCGCGTGAGAAGCAGTGTAATATTCACATTATGGACTATGTCATGGCACACCTGGGAGAAGAGAAACTGTTTCTGGATGTTGAGCACCCTTCCAAGGGGCTTTTGGGTGAAATCGGCAACCGAATCCTGGAGTATCTGGGATACAAAAGGTTGGACGGAAGCCTGGTTTTGCCGGATGTTTATGCCCATGAAGTGTTCACTTATCCCTTTATTAAGAAGGCCTTTCACATGAAGTGGAAGGACGGTGACTTAAAGGCGGATAACCAGGGAGAAAAGCTGATTCCGGTATACATGGATGTCAGGGAGTATCTGAGACAGTACTGTATGATCTACAAGGATGAGCACAGGAAATCCGGGAAAAACATTCCAATATATTATTCTCTGCTTGTGGAGGATCCTGGAAACAGGATGGAGTGGCAGGCAGAGTGTACAGGGGGCAGTATAGGCGGCACTACCCGTCAGGGAAGAAAATGTTATGCCCTGAAGGTCAGACTGAAGCAGAAAGGGCTGGGGGTGGAATACCGGGCTTTTCTGTATGGTCATGGGTGGACGAATTATGTGCCTTCCGGACACGTGTGCGGGATGGAAGAGGGCGGCAGCTACATACAGGCAGTGCAGATGCGTCTCACAGGGGAGGAAGCAGTCCGATGCCATATTTATTACCAGGTCCACTGTCAGAGAACCGGATGGTCAGAGCAATACCAGGATGGAGCAAAGGCTGGAAATGCTGAAGGTATCCTGAGAATGGAAGCCATTAAAATTGAGGTCAGGATGGATGTAAAATGAGGATGCAGCTTTATGCCTTTTTGGTGAATCGACACAGTGAAATCCGGGAGCGATACCACAGATATCGCGACTATGGTCTCAGTCCTTTTTCCTGCCGAGACATAAGGAGGGGCGGGAAGGTAGACAGGAGTTTGACAGCAGGCCAGAGCATGACAACTAAGTCAAATCGTGGAGGAAACCGCATTTTGGCCTGGGGATATCTGCTGTGGCTGAATTTGGCATACTGTTTTGGGGGCTTGACAAAACAGTCCGGGAACGAGCAGGATTATGAGAGTTGTTGGCTTTATATTGACAGGAGCGAGTCGAATACAGCCTGGGAAAAACATCTGGATGCGGATGGTTATGTTGCACAGCTTGCAGGATTTGATGTGATCTCGTTTGACATTTTTGACACCCTGCTCTTCCGGCCTTTTTCGGATCCCAGGGACCTGTTCCGCTTCTTTGGGACGGAGTTCGGGATTCTGGACCTGGGACGGATCCGTATGGAACAGGAGGTACTGGCCCGACAGGACTGCCATGCCCTGGAAGGGCATGGAGAGGTGGATCTGGAAGGAATCTGGAGGTGGATGGAGCGGGAGACAGGTATCCCGGCAGTCCGGGGCATGGCAGCGGAGATGGATCTGGAGGAACGCTTCTGCCATGCCAATCCATTTATGCGGCAGGTTTTAAACAGACTGCAGGCCATGGGAAAAGAGGTCATCGCCGTCTCCGACATGTACCTGTCCGGGACATTTCTGGCGGATCTTCTGGAGAAAAATGGCTGTGGGATAAAGCGGGTATATGTCTCCTGTGAATATGGGGCAGGGAAGGCTGACGGGGGTCTGTTTAACGTGGTGAGGAGAGATTTTGGGGAAGGCGTTTCCATTGCCCATGTGGGGGACAATCCACACAGCGACGTGGAAATGGCCCTGAAACAGGGTATTGCCGCTCTGCACTATCCTAATGTTCACACGGCTGCAGCGCCTTACCGGCCTTGGGACATGTCTCCGGTGGTGGGCGGCGCCTACCGGGGCGTGGTGGGACAACACCTCTACTCCGGAACGGAACTGTATTCCATGGAGTATGAATACGGTTTTGTCTATGGGGGCCTGTTCGTGCTGGGGTATTGTCATTTCATCCATGAATACTGTCAACGGCATGGGGTGGAGCGGGTGCTGTTCCTGGCCAGGGACGGGGATATCCTGAAGCAGGCCTATGACAGAATGTACCCCGAAGAGGACACTGCCTATGTGTACTGGTCCAGATCGGCTTCTGTGAGCCTGATGGCGGAGTATGACCGCCACGACTATTTCAGAAGGTACATAACACACAGAGCGGGAACGGGTATTTCTGTCCATGATGCCCTTGTTTCCATGGGACTTGAGGATCTGGAGGCTGGGATGGAAGCGTTCTGTAAAAGGCAGGATGCCCAGGGCAAGTCCCGAACCATACATCCCGGGGACAGGCTTGACAGCAGAAATGGGGAGATCCTAAAAGAATATCTTCTGACGAATTTTGACAGGATCAGGGCTTATTGCAGAGAACAGCAGGCCTGGGCGAAAGCTTATATTTCTGAAAAGCTCGCAGGTGTGTCCCATGCTGCGGCAGTGGACATAGGGTGGGCAGGGAGCGGGGCTCTGGGACTGTCCTGCCTGGCGGCCCGGGCCTTTGGACTGTCCTGCAGGATCACAGGGATTCTGGCCGGGACCAACACCATACATAACGCGGAACCGGACGCTGCAGAGATCTTTCTGCAGGAGGGAAAACTGGTCTCCTATCTTTTCTCTCAGTCCCACAACCGGGATGTGATGAAGAGACATGATCCGAGTAAGAACTATAATATATACTGGGAACTGCTGCTTGCATCTCCTTCCCGACAATTCCTGGGTTTTGGACCCGGCAGAGGGGAGAGCAGCGGTCCATGGGCGAAGTCTCTGCAAGGACAGGGGTGTCTGCAGGAATCAGAGGTTTCCAGGCCAATACTGCGCTTTGGGAAGGCGGATGCGAACCAGGAGGGAATCAGGGAGATCCAGAGAGGAATTCTGGATTTTGTCCGGGAATACATGGCGTGTTTTCGGGATTTTCCCTATATGATGGACATCAGCGGACGGGATGCCTGTGCTCCCATGATTCTTGCAGCAAGCCATGAGGAGAGATATCTTAAGGCAATAGCGGCAAAGTTTTTCATGGAACCGGGAGTGGAGTAGAGAGATATTTTTTCTTGAAAGCAGGCGGCAAAATAAGCAGATACCAAACGGCTGAAAGAAGACGGCTGCCAGTGGGATGAGGTGGAAAGATGGTGTGGTGTGTCCTGTATGGGCTGTGTTGGACGGTATATCTGGCTGCCCTTGCATATGCAGTGCTTTTTAAGGCCTCCTGGGAAGAGGCCTGCCGGTTTGTGGAATGCCTTAGCACGGGTATTCTTCCTCCAAAACGGAAGGTACACCTGCAGCTTTTTGAGAGTACCCGTTATTTCCTGCAGCATTGGGAGTACTCTTATGCCAGGTGGAATATATATGGAAATCTGCTGCTGTTTCTTCCGCTGGGGCTCCTGACGGGCGCGGTGAAGAAGGGCTGGAAAGGGGCTTGTTTAGCACTTTTTTTCAGCTTTATTCTTTCTCTGGGATTTGAAACTATTCAATATTTGTATGCTATCGGAGAGTTTGACGTGGATGATATTATGCTGAATGTGGCAGGAGCCCAGGCGGGATATGGCCTGGCCTCCCTTGCCAGAATTGTTCTCAGATATGGAAAATCACGGAATGGATAGAGCACTTTTTCAGCCGGTCATTCATGGGAGATTTGGGGTCAAAAGGCTGGGCAGGCTGGGTTTTGCTACCGTCCAGACAAATATGAACTTGCTTCTATACAGCATCATCTATATTCACTATCAGAATACCTTCCTGGTCGAAGGGGAGTCTATCAATAATTGTACCATCGCAAAAATAAAATGCACCACCATGGTTTCGCGGTTCATAATCAATCGGATTAATCATCAAAGTGTGTTTTGCTACTAATGAAGCCTGTTTTGCATATGCGTCCACTTCCTGATTATTCCATTCATCCACAGTAAAATTGACGTATACAGGCCAAATTAATAAATGCTCTGTTTTGAACATGTCTGGACAATCCCATATATCTCCACATAGGGCAAGCCTGATTTCGTGATTATGGAAGGTGAATTTTCCTGCTTTATCCCCCTCTTTATAGTGTGTATCTGTTTTCCAGAACTCTTTCCAACCTTTTGTAATCCTCCTGTAATTATACAGTATATTGCCATCTTCAATGACAAGACAGGAAGAATACAGGCATTCTTTGTCTTTTTCTATATACCCTGTCAATAGAGCAACTCCATATGCCTTTGACCACTTGCATAATTGAATATGTGAGAAAAGATATGAAGGGCAAAGTATTACAAAAAATCTTTCCAGCGCTTGGTACAGTTAACACCATTACGCTCTATGACAGTTTCGCACCCCTGATCGGCGAAAGTGCCATGGAACTGAATGCGCGCTGGCAACAGGCATCTGTGTTCTGGGTGAGAAAAACGATCTGCGGCGTTTATGGATGATTTCAACTTTTCATAGCCAAAGATTTAAGCATAATACTTAAACAGGCTGTTTTCCAAATTGGTTAAGATAAGCTTGTGCCTGCTTCAGGGAGATGTCAAGTTTATCCTGCAGTCTTGTGAGAATATCTTTTTCTGAAAGTCCGAGATCCAAACCTGTTTCAATGATACCTTCAGATTTGCCTTCAGCCCTGCCTTTAGATCTGTTTTCTTTAGCAATTTCTTCAAACAAAGTGTTCACGTCAAAATCTCCTTTCTTGGATAGTGCATTATAGTCAAGTTTAAGGTTTGTTGCGCCTGCCACCGTCATGATAACCGATCTGTCTACATTATGTTTCTGTGCATACTCTATAAATCTTTCCTTTGCTTCACTCTTTGATATATTGATATCCAGAACAATTTTAAGCAAACTGAAAAAATCTATATTGCTTGTGTTGTGGAAGGTGAGTCTGTTTTGCTTTGCTTCTACAAGAATCGTCTTGTAGTCGTTGATAAACCGCTTCATCTCATCAGGGATATCCAGCATCCCATAGAGCGATGTCGCCCCATCCCAGGGCTTCAGGCCATAATAAACCACAACAGTGATGACAGGTATAAACTTATCTGTTTTTTTCATTCTGGACAGATATTCATCCTGCTCCAGGCCGTCAGAAGATTTGTACTTTCTTGCATTCTGGTCATATTGCTTTTTGTAGATACCATAATCGTAGCCCATAACCCACAGGGGCATGGCATAATGGATGTGCTCCTGGGATTCCAGGCCAAGCATGAAAAGATTCACGCCATAATCGTTTGATCTCTTGCATATTTTAATATTGTCTCTGGATGCCTGGATGCTTTCCGCATAATTCCTGTGTTCCAGTACGGAAGATTCCTCTGTATCTATGTCCTCAAGGTCATCAGGCTTGATCACTCGTTTTCCTTCAAACAGAACTGCGTTGAAAAAATCGGCAAACTGTTCGTTGTCATTCCAGTAATTCTTAAGTATTGTATCTGGTTTAAGATCCTGTGTTTTTGCCATAATACAGCCCTTTCTTAAGTATTGCATTCAGTATACTATAAAATCCTGCCAGTTTCAAGGTACTTTGAGCGCTGTGTTAAAACTGTATCAATTATTTGAGCATTTATGATGTGAAGGAATTCATTTTCCCAGCGCTTTCCACCCAAAAAAGCTGTATAGTGCAGGATCATTTCAGGAAAAATAAAAAGAAATTACGGCAGTGTCTGAAAAATTATCATGCCGGATCCAGGAGGCAGCGTCATGGGGAAAGATGTATTACAAGGGATTATGATACCGTTTGTGGGGACCGTACTGGGGTCTGCCTGTGTGCTTTTTATGAGGAACAAGCTGAATCCGCTGCTGCAGAAATCCCTCACCGGATTTGCCGCAGGGGTTATGGTGGCGGCCTCCATCTGGAGTCTGCTGATTCCCGCCATGGACCAGAGTGCATCCATGGGACAGTGGGCTTTTCTGCCTGCGGCGGCAGGATTCTGGCTTGGGATCCTGTTCCTGCTGCTTCTGGACCGGACAGTGCCCCACCTGCACATGAACAGCACCCGGGCGGAAGGGGCCAGGAGCAGCCTGAAAAAATCCACCATGCTGGTGCTTGCGGTGACGCTTCACAACCTGCCGGAGGGCATGGCCGTGGGGGTGGTCTATGCGGGCTGGCTTTCAGGGGATGCAGAGATCAGCGCTATGGGCGCCCTGGCGCTTTCCCTGGGAATCGCTCTGCAGAATTTCCCCGAGGGAGCGGTGATCTCCATGCCCCTGCGGGGAGAGGGCGCAGGCAGGGGAAAAGCTTTTCTGTATGGCGCGCTTTCCGGTGCGGTGGAGCCCCTGGGAGCAGCGCTGACCATTCTCATGGCGGGATTTGTGGTTCCGTTCCTGCCTTATTTGCTGAGTTTTGCGGCGGGGGCCATGATCTATGTGGTGGTGGAAGAGCTGATCCCGGAGATGTCGGAGGGAGATCATTCCAATATAGGAACCGTTCTGTTTGCCGCAGGCTTTACGGTCATGATGGCTCTGGATGTGGCATTGGGATAGGATTTATGGAGCCGGGCAGATAAAGGGATAGATAACTGGATAAACAATCAGGAAAGAAAAGTTGGTGGCAAAACAGGGAATTATGTGATAAAATGGGGGGTGGATTCAGAGGGCGGGATAATCCCGGGATACAAAACGGATACATCCCGGTTACATAATATTTGCGGTACAGGGAAGTGATTCCTGAAAGAAATGAGGGGATGACATGCTGAAGATATTGATTGCAGAGGATGAGGAACCCATTGCAAACCTGATAAAGATGAATCTGCGCAGGGCAGGGTACCAGTGTACATGGGCGTCTGACGGGGAGAAGGCGGCGGATCTGATGGACACGGAAAAATTCGACCTGCTGCTGTTGGACGTGATGCTTCCCGGTATCAACGGATATGAGCTGATGGAGTATGCCCGGTCGCTGGAACTGCCGGTGATCTTTCTGACAGCTCTTGGAAGCACGGAGAACAAAGTGAAGGGTCTGAAGATGGGAGCCGACGACTACCTGACAAAGCCCTTTGAGATAGTGGAACTTCTGGCCAGGGTGGAAGCGGTGCTGCGCAGATACCACAAGGCGGAAACCATACTGAATATTTTTGACGTGGTCATTGACACGGCCTCCCGCTCGGTGATGCAGAACGGGGAGCCGGTGTCTCTGACCATGAAGGAGTTTGAGCTGCTGCTCCTTCTGGCACGGAACCGCAATATTGCCCTCTACCGGGAAACCATCTACGAGACGGTCTGGGGCGGGGAATATATGGGCCAGAGCCGGACGGTGGATCTTCATATCCAGCGTCTGAAGAAGAAATTGAACTGGGACAGCGAGATCACCGCCGTGTACAAGGTGGGATACCGCCTGGAGGGTGAGGAGAAACTGCCGAAGTAAACCATTTCCGTGCTGTGAGGGAAGCGCATCCGGAATTATCCGGCAGAATTTATTCATTATAGAAAGAAATAAATCACATGAAATTTGCAGACAAATTATTCCTCTCCATGACGGTACTTCTGGCAGTGATGTTTTCTCTCTTCGGCATCTGGATGCTGACCTCTGACTTTTCCCAGCTGCTGGACCGGGAATTTGAACAGGGTATCAAAGAGAGCAGAATGTTTGACTTTCTGTTTGAGATGGGATACCAGTCCACGGAAGAGTTTGGGGAGGAATATGCCATTGGCAGAACCCTGGGCAGCATTGCCGACAGCGTGGAGCGGGACGGCAGCCATATGTTTGTGGCCCAGGGGGACGGAAGCGTGATCTATGGAGGGGACCACCTGAATTCCCTGGAATTTACCAGGGAGGCGGACAAGCTGATCCGTTCTCTGGGCAGCAAAACTTACGGCTGCTGTGTCCGTCAGATTGACGGCGGTTACTATATGCTCACTGTGACAGTCACCAATGCCGCCTCGGACAGCCTGTACCTGGGACTGTGCCGGGATCTGACTTCTATTTACGATGGAAGGCAAAGTCTGGTCTCAAGATACCGGATTGCGCTTCTATGCCTGCTGGGAGCAGGGGGTGTGGGAATCTTTATGCTCTCCCGCTATATCACCAGACCCATCAGCAGCCTGAACAAGCTGGCAGGAAAGATTGCCGCCGGCGATTATGACTTGCGTTCCAGCAACAGAAGCATGGATGAGATCGGGGAGCTGGCCCGGAACTTTAACAGAATGGCAGATCATCTGGTGGAGGAAATGCAGAGGAAAGCCCTGGAAGCCAAACAGAAAGAGGACTTTACCGCTGCTTTTGCCCACGAACTCAAGACTCCTTTGACTTCTATTATCGGCTATGCGGATATGCTCAATTCCCTGAAACTGTCAGAGGAAGAACGCCATGAGGCATACTTTTACATTTACAGCCAGGGAAAGCGTCTGGAAAGCCTTTCACACAAACTTCTGGAACTGGTGAGCATGGACAAGAGTCCCAACATTGTGAAGCCCATCCACACGAAGGAACTGGAGCAGAATATCCGCAATACCATGCGGCCCATCTGGAAACAGAGGGGCCTGAAGGGAAAGGTGGAGCTGGAAAAGGCGGTTCTGTACGGGGATGGAGAGCTGCTGCTGTCTCTGTTCTATAATCTTCTGGACAATGCGGTAAAGGCCATGGACAAGGGAAGCCAGGGGTTTATCCTGATGAAAGGAACCAGGAAGCCGGACGGATATGAGATCAAGGTGGTAGACAATGGAAGGGGGATTCCGGCGGAGGAGATCAGCCGTATTACAGAGGCTTTTTATATGGTGGACAAGTCCAGGTCTAGGAAAGAGGGCGGCGCCGGGATCGGTATGGCGCTGTGTTGGAAGATTATCCAGATCCACAATGGCATCCTGAAGATTGACAGCAGACTCGGGGAGGGCACCGTGATGAAAGTAGTGTTTAAAAACGAAATGGGGCGTTGAAGATGCAGTCCAGAAGAGCGAAAAAACAAAATAAAAGACCCAGGAGAAGTCCCTGGAAAAGGCTGGGAATGGTGTGTTCTCTCATCCTGTTGGTGGCTGTGGCGCTTTTTCTGCCCCAAATGATTTTTCAGGTCCAGGACGGGCTGTTGTGCGCCAAGACCATTCTGGACGAAAAAGAGAGCGTGGATGTGGAAGCTCTGGGTACCACTTACGAGAAATCCCTGTACAAGAGACTTTTAAACTTTGCGGAGGGCATGGCGGCGGAGGAGATCTTCTATGTGGCAACCCAAAATCTGGATGTGACCCAGGAAGTATATTCTTTTCTGAAAAGCGCAGACCTGTACCAGGGAATTCTTGTGGCTCTGATGGAATTTAACATGATTCCGGTGCGCTACTGGGAGGACGGAGCGACCGTAAACCAGTGGAAACAGTATGTAATCTACAGTGACGATTATGCCAAGGGAGTGAATTTTATCCTCTGGTATATTGAGGTGAAGGACATCACAGAGGCGGTGGTAAAGCTTCTGGTGGACGCGGAGACCGGCACCATATATGCGGTGAAGACGGAGGACAATCAGCATTTTTACTATGATTCGGATGGAGGATATCTCTATTCCGAAATATGGATGGAGGATGTGGCTCCCAATTTCTGGTATTACTTTGCTATTGCCTATGAGGCTTCTGCAAACATTGAATCCACGGACAGCTGGAATGGGCAGAGCACAGGCAGGACAGATCAGGAAAGCAATGTGTCATATTATGAATCCATGTATGATAAGGCCTTGGTGGCAGGCAGCTCGGATGAATCACTCTACAAGTATGATGAAATTATGCAGAAAGACGCTTTAGAGAGAGAAGAGGCAATGTTGGCATATGCCCAGGAGGAAATGCTTCGCAAGAATGCCGGCTACTGGAAAGAGGGGAGGACAATGTGCTTCCGGCTGCCTTACCAGGAGGTATCCCTTGAGGTGAGGATGGAAATCGGGGAAGTAGGACAGCAGTCCAAGTATATCAATATCTATCCCCAGCTTTTGACGGGTATCCGTGAAATTTATGAACTGATCCCTGAGTTTGCATAAAAGTTCTCTTGTACCAATATATTTGTAAAAAGTGTACAGAGGTCTTTGCAGGCATGGAGAATTCAATCCTTGGCGGCCTGATCCGGCAGCTGGATAACCTGGTATGGGGCCCGGCGCTGCTTCTGCTCTTACTGGGAAGCGGCAGTTATCTGATGCTTCGCCTTCGATTTTTACCCTTGAGAAATTTAAAATTTGCACTGAAATGTGCGTTTGGAGGGGACTCGCCTCCGGGGAAAAACACTTTGGGAAAAGGTTCCGGACGTGCCTCCTCCGGAAGCGTGTCCTCTCTGGCGTCCCTCACAACGGAGCTGGCCACCACTCTGGGCATAGGCAATATTATCGGCGTGGCCATGGCCATGGTGCTTGGAGGACCGGGCGCTCTGTTCTGGATGGTTGCCACCAGCATTGTGGGGATGGCTACAAAACTGGTGGAGAGCATGCTTTCGGTAAAATACAGGGGAAAGAACCAGAAGGGGCAGAGCGCAGGGGGACCCATGTACACCTGCCTGCATGCTTTTCCTGGAAAGCCCGGCAGGATTCTGGGAACCCTGTTTGCCCTCCTTGCAGTGACAGCTTCTTTCGGCATGGGAAACATGACCCAGTCCAATTCCATTGCAGATACGCTCTGGGTGTCCTTCCGGGTGCCCAAGGCGGATACGGGCCTGTTTCTGACCATTCTCACGGTTCTTGTGGTGATTGGAGGAATCAGCGTCATTGGAAAAGTGACCCAGGTGCTTGTGCCCTTTATGGGAGTGTTCTATCTCCTGGGGGCTCTGGCCGTGATCCTGGTCCACTGGAGGAACCTGCCCGGGGCGGTGGCCGGAATACTGACGGCGGCGTTTCATCCCCAGGCGGTATCCGGAGGAATCTTCGGAACGGTCACGGTGTCGGCCTACCAGTCCCTGCGCTGGGGGGTGGCCAGGGGAATATTTTCCAATGAGGCAGGGATCGGCGCCTCCGGCATTACGGCTGCGGCCGCCGACACGGAGGACTGTGTGAAACAGGGATATATCAGTATGACAGGGGTATTCCTGGACACGGCGGTGGTGTGTACCATTACAGGGCTGGCTTTCGCGGTCTCGGGAGTTTTAAGCCTGACGGATGCCAATGGTGCGCCTCTCACCGGGACTGCCCTGACCCTGGCGGCTTTCAGCACAGTTCTGGGGGACTGGGGGAACAGCTTTGTAAGCGCCTGCATTGTGCTCTTTGCCTTTGCCACCGTCATCGGCTGGGCCTACCAGGGAGAGCGGGCTTTTGAATACCTTCTGGGAGGCAGCACAAAATACAATATCTGGTATCGTTTTATCTATGGCCTTACGGCATTTGTGGGTTGTGTCTGTCCTCTGGAGGTGGTGTGGAACTTTTCGGATATCTGCAACGGCCTTATGGCCGTGCCCAATCTGATCTGTGTGCTGGCCCTTTCGGGTTCCGCCTGCAGGGAGATCCGGGCTTACTGTACCGGGGGAAGCGTGCATCTTTTAAAATATGCGAAAAAAGAATTGAGATAAGGCCCCTGCCGTGGTATGATGGAGGAGAAAAAGACGAAAAAAAGAGGTAATCCATATGTCCAAGACCATAGATTTATTTCTGCAGTATGTGAAAATTGACACTCAGTCGGACGAGAGTACGGGTACTTCCCCCAGCACAAAAAAGCAGCACAACCTGGCAGGACTTCTGGTGAGACAGCTGGAGGAGATGGGGGCGTCGGAGGTCACTTATGATCAGGAACACTGCTATGTATATGCCTCCGTCCCTGCCTCCGTGGAGTGTCAGGATGCCCCTGTTCTGGGTCTGATCGCCCACATGGACACTGCCCCTGTGGTGTCCGGATCCAATGTGCGGCCCAGGATTGTAGAGAATTATGACGGTGGGGACATTGTGCTGAACGAGGAGG
>CAJUNZ010000051.1 GCA_910587755.1 uncultured Acetatifactor sp.
TAGATTTGCCATAATCAGGATGATCGAATCCCATAACCTGATTGTCGAAATAACCCACACCGCCGACACCGCCTGGGAGAGCACCGTGGCCAGTGCCGCCCCGGAGGCCCCCATGCGGAAGAGGAAGATAAACACCGGATCCAGAACAATGTTCAGACCCGCCCCGATCATCACCGTCTTCATGCCAATGTCCGCAAAGCCCTGGGAGGTGATGAATGCGTTGAGACCCGTGGTAAAAAGCACAAAAATACTCCCGCAGACATATATCCTCAGATAAGGCAGCGCATAGACAATGGTATCATCACTGGCCCCGAAGGCGTACAGCACCGCCTCTGCCGAGAGGAAAAACACCGCCGACAGCACCAGGCCCACACAGGCCAGGGTGGACACACAGCTGCCCAGGATCCGCTCCGCCTCCCCATACTCCCCCCGTCCCATGGCGATGGAAGCTCTGGGAGCGCCGCCGGCTCCGATCAGGGAGGCAAACGCCGCCACCAGGGTAATCACAGGCAGCGTCACCCCCAGGCCCGTCAGGGCCAGGGCGCCCACACCCTCAATATGGCCGATATAGATCCGATCCACCATATTGTAGAGCAGATTCACAATCTGGGCCGCTATGGCGGGCATTGCCAGGGAACGCAGCAGCTTCCCCACAGGCATCTCCGCCAGTTTGTTACCCATCTGTCCTGTCTCTTCTTTTCTGTTCTCCTCCATGACCTGCTCCTCCTTCCGCGCCGCTCCGTTTAGATTTTCAGGATAATGGTGGCAAATCTAAAGTACACCAGCAGCGACAGGGCGTCCACTATGGTTGTGATAAAAGGACTTGCCATCACCGCAGGATCAAACCCTATCTTCTTGGCTCCAATGGGCAGCAGGCAACCCACCAGCATGGCCATCAGCACCGCCGCCACCAGGGTCAGGCACACTGTCAGCGCCACCAGGATCCCCACCTGGTCAAAAAACAGCAGCTTGGCAAAATTTGCAGCCGCCAGAGTGCAGCCGCACAGCACCGCCACCCGGGCCTCCTTCCACACAATCCTGGGCACGTCCCTGTATTCTATCTCCCCCAGGGAGAGCCCGCGGATAATGGTCACACTGGCCTGTCCCCCTGCGTTTCCACCGGTATCCATCAGCATGGGGATAAAAGCGATCAGGGCCGCATACACACTCAGAGCATCCTCAAAGGAGGAGATGATTGCCCCTGTGAACGTGGCTGACACCATCAAAAGCAGCAGCCAGGGAATTCTCTTTTTATAAGTCTCCCCCACTGTCATCCTCATATAAGGTTTGTCACTGGGGACAATGGCAGCCATTTTCTCCATGTCCTCCGTGGTCTCCTCCTCCATAATGTCCACAATGTCGTCCACGGTGATAATACCCACCAGACGATTTTCATTGTCCACCACCGGCATGGCTGTAAAATCATATTTTTTAAACTGAGCGGCAGCCTGTTCCTGGTCCATAAGGGTATTGATGGCAATCACGTTCTCATGCATAATGTCCCCGATGATCTCCTCCCCCTGGCTCAGCAGAAGGTTCCGCAGCGTCACCGTCCCCAGAAGCTCCCTTCTGGCATCCAGCACATAACAGATGTTGATGGTCTCACTGTCCAGCCCCACCCGGCGGATCCGCTCAATGGCCTGGTCCACGGTCAGCGTCTCCTTCAGGGACACATATTCCACGGTCATAATACTCCCCGCAGAGTCCTCCGGATAACGCAGAAGCTGATTCAGAGCCTGACGCGTGTCCGGGTTGGCGTTGGCCAGAAGCTTCTCCACCACATTGGCGGGCATTTCCTCCAGAAAATCCACCGCGTCATCAGCCATCAGGTTGTCAATGATATTGCCCGCCTCCCTCTCGGAGAGGGAGTTAATGATGGAGTGCTGGCTGTCCACTTCCAGATAGGAAAATACTTCCGCCGCCAGATCTTTGGGAAGGATGCGGAACACCTTCAGCATTCCCTCCTCTTCCAGTTCCTCCATCAGGACAGCGATGTCCGCCACATTCAGCTCGGCAAGAAACTGACGGACATTGGTATACTGCTTAGCTTCAAGAAGCTTTAAAAGCTCCTCCAATTCGATTCTTGTTTCCATAGCATTTCTCCTTATGTGGTTTTCTGATTAAGGTGCAACTTCGACCGGGAAGAGGATTCTCACCGCTTTTTTGCTGACTCTTCATTAAAAAACCACCTCCTTTCAAAATGCCATGCCCTGAGAAACTCTTACAATACCATTTATTTTAGACCGATCAGCGGTTTTTGTCAACGAAATAAAGCTCCTTCTTTTTCTCAAAGACCGCCTTCCCGCCGGTGGCGTCGGCCAGTTCCCTGCCCAGGACGTCAAAATCCTCTCCGGGCACCTGCAGGCGCAGAAGGATTTTCTCCCCGTAATCCGCCTCCAGCGGTTCCAGCCCCCTGTTCCCAAGCAAGTACAGAATCTTTCCGATGCTGCCATAGTCCGCTGTGACCTCTGCCTCACATCCCCGGCGCATGGTTCCAGCCAGACAATTCTTCAGTCCCTCTTTCACCGCCTGAGTATAGGCCCTCACCAGTCCCCCCGTCCCCAGAAGCACACCTCCAAAGTACCTGGTGACAACCACGGCTGTGTCCCGCAGTCCCTCTCCTGTCAGCACCTCCAGCATAGGACGCCCGGCAGTTCCCCCGGGCTCCCCGTCGTCGCTGCAGCGTGTCAGTCCCTCCCTGCCGCCCACCACATAGGCATAGCAGTTATGCCTGGCATCCCAATATTTTTTCCTGATCTCCTCAATAAATTCCAGCGCTTCCTGCTCACTGCCGCACCTCCGCAGAGTGGCGATAAAGCGGGACTTTTTTTCCACATACTCCCCTTCCCCGCCCTCAAGCAGAACACGGTAGGAATCTCCCCTAGAATTCTTCTCTTCCATTCCGGCCAATCCTCTCCTCCCTGAACGGCCCCTTCCGGCCCATGAAAGAAATCATATCACAAATTACCCGAAATGTGAAACACTTCAGGCAGAGAAAGTGCAAAAAACAGAGCATGACCCATTTGCTTAGGGTTGCACAGAGACAGCGGAATATGCTATAATACCCTTAATATATTTTCAATATGTACGCAGGAGGCAGAACATGGAACAATCACTGTACACGAAAGTAAAAGTAAACAATGAGATTGAACTCTGTGAGATTTCCAACCCGGATTGCAGGCATATGATTGAAAAGGCACTGTTGCACCAGCGTATTTCCTATTACATCCGCTGGCCGAAACCCTCCCTGTTCCGCCGCAATAAAAACACCTGTATCATCTGCGTGAACGACTATTCAAAGGAAACGGCCGAAAACGTAGTGCGCAATGTGTGCGACGAAAAGGGATACCCGGTAAAATTTCTCATGCGGAAATCTCAGAATCAGTACCTGTAAACCCAAAATATTTCCCGCCCCGAAATTTTGTAAATTTTTTTAGATTTCTGTTGACAAAATACATAACGCCTGCTATAATAATCTATGTTGGCTGCGGGGAACAGAGACAGCCTCCAGGACTGTTGGCGAGAGGGAAATAGAGCAGTCCCAAATGGTTTAAGCTACCTTGGCGCAGTCGGTAGCGCGCATCCTTGGTAAGGATGAGGTCGGCGGTTCAAGTCCGCTAGGTAGCTCTGAAAGAAAGCGAAAATAAAGGCTTTTCGAGGTATAATGCTTCGGAAAGCTTTTATTTTATTATAAGACAATGTGAACGGATAAGCTACTCTCAGCCCCAGCCCATGCGGTTGGGGCTGTTTTAATTTCTTTGAAATTCCTGGCACAAAATAATTTGACATACGCATAATAACCTATAATAAAAGTACGGAAAACCATACGAAATCATGAGGTGATACTATGTTGGCGGTAAAGAGCATGGATGTGCGTGAAAATTTTAAGGAGTGGTGTAATAAAGATGGAAAACATGTGGTTAATTGGTGGGGGTTATACTAGTATAATCTACAACAATTACTACACAAAAAGTATTAAAATTGATGAAAAGAATCGTTTAGTATACGATATTGATGAATTGCAGAATATCAAAATCATATCATGCAGAGGACATTACGACGATTAAAACGAAATATTCAGAAAAAGGAGCAGGATTCACACACCATGTGTGTCCTGCTCCTTTTTGTCTTTACTGATCGCTGTCAGCAGATTCCCTGTGGGATCCTCTCATCCGGGAGGCTGAGCTCCAGCCGCAGGATCTCCCGCCGGCTGCTGTGCTCCAGCTGCAGGATCTCCCGCCGGCTGCTGTGCCCCGGCGGCCGGGTCCCCTGCCGGCTGCTGCTGGCCTCCGGCGGCCGGATCTCCCCCAGGGGGCTGCGTCCCCGGATCCGTCCCAGGCGTCACCGCTCCCTCTCCCTCCGGAAGGATTCCCGCTGCGGCATTTCTCTGCTCAATCTCAAGTCTCTGTATATTCAGAGCGGCCTCGTAATCCGGATTTGCAAAGAAGGCATCATCATGCATACAATGGTTGGAAGTAGCCGCCTGCTGCACCTGGCCGTCCGCCCCCACCACACTGGATCCTCTCTGCAGTGCAGGATCCTCGATCAGAGGTACTTCCGCCGTCCCATACACAGGGAAAGGACAGTTGGGACTTACGGGCATAAGGTCATAGGCACAGATATATCCCTCATAGTGAACATTACAGCTCTCGGTGGGAACCGTTCCGTCCGCAAAATACTCTGTGTAAACCGTTCCCCGGACATCACAGACCCCAGGGATGGGAAGCAGGCCCGACCTGCTGCACACCGATGCCCTGACAATGCCGGCAGGGGTGGGAAAGGGTTCATTGGGCAGATTCTCGTGAATCCGCTTCATCACCGTCCTCCACAGGGTCTTGGCTATACCGATCTCATAGTCTGATCTCTTGGTGCTCATGCCGATATTGTTGTCATAGCCTCCCCAGACAGTACAGGTATAATAGGGGGTATAGCCTGAAAACCATACATCGTGGTAATCCGTAGATGTACCCGTCTTCCCGGCGATGGCCATATTGGGGAATCGGCAGCTTGTCCCCGTACCCGAGGCCACCACATCCACCATGGCACTGGTAAGCAGATAGGCAGTGGTCTCCTTGATGACCTGTTTACCTACAGGGGAGGTATTGTCCAGAATCACTTCTCCCTCCGAGTTGGTGATCCTGCTGTAAAGCTTGGGTTCAATATAGGAACCCATGTTGGCGATGGCCGCATAGGCGCCATTGACCTCGAATGGAGTGGCCCCCCAGGTAAGACCGCCGATGGCCAGGGACTGATTGATATCCGTGTATACCACACCATTCTTCTCAAAACCGTCCGTAAGGGTGGTAAATCCAAAGTTTAAAAGGTAGTTGTACCCCAGCTCAGGAGTGATTACCGTCAGTGTCTTCACCGCAATAATGTTCATGGACTCACGGATGGCTTCCCGGATGGGATTGACGCCTCTGTATCCAGTTTTATAATAGTTCCTTACCGGTTTTCCGTCATTGTAATTGAAAGGAGCATCCGCATACACGGTGGCAAGGGTCTGCCCGGCGCTGTCCAGGGCCGGTGCAAAAGCCGCCAGCACCTTGTAGGTGGAACCGGGGGAACGCATGGCTGAAGTAGCCCTGTTCAGAGTCCGGCGTCCTTCCTTTGTGCCGCGCCCGCCCACAATGGCCACCACATATCCTGTGGACTGATCCTCAATCACCATGGCGGCCTGGGGCTGTGGTGTCATGGTGACGGTCTCCACATAGTTGTCCTCACTGTCCGCTATGCCCAGATCCGCCAGCATGGCCGAGCGGTAGGTCTCGATGGCCTCATAGGCTGCGTCCTGGGAGGAGAAAATCAGGTTAAACTTCTTATCCTTGTTCTGTTTAAACCAGGTCATCATGTTTTCCATGCTGAAGTTGACTTTTTCCCCGTCCTCTTTGAATACCGTCAGGGCGTAGTTCAGATACCACTTCACATTGGCAGGGAAATTGTCCGGATTGGCAAATTCCTCATCCGCGATGGCCTGGATGGCAGGATCCAGGGTGGACTCAATGCGCAGTCCCCCGGAGGTGAGCAGGTTCTCCGCCATGGTCTCATTGTAACCGGCAATCTCCATCAGGTCTTTTTTCACCTGCTCATAGAGTGCATCCGAAAAATAGGTTCCCGATGTAACATTCTTGCTGCTCAGATACTCGGCATCGTGGGCCGCAATACGCTCGTATACGGCTTCCGTGTCCGCCATTGCCACATCATACTCTGCCTTGGAGATAAACTTCAGTTCCAGCATCTTGTCCAGGCAGCGCTGACGCCTCTTGACATTATTCTCAGGATGCCGGAGGGGATTGTATCCCGAAGGATTCTGCGTGGTGGAGGCGATAACCGCACACTCCGAGAGCGTCAGCTCACTGCAGGACTTTCCAAAATATCTCTGGGAGGCCGACTCCACCCCCAGGGTATTCTGCCCTAAGTTGATGGCATTCATATACCGCAGCAGAACTTCATCCTTTGAGAAATGCTTGGACACCTCCAGGGCCAGGTACTGCTCCTGCAGTTTACGCTTGATCATTTTGATCATATTCCCGCCCTCCTCCGTCCAGGAGGTAAAGACCGTGTTCTTCAGAAGCTGCTGGGTGATGGTGCTGGCTCCCTGCTTCTCCTTGCCCAGGGTGATGAGGAATTCCCACCCGGACCGGGCCATGCCCTGGATGTCAACGCCGTTGTGCTGATAAAACCGTTCGTCCTCAATGGCCACAAACGCATGGGCAAGATTCTCCGGAATCAGATCCATGCTGTTGATCTGGATTCTGTTGGAATTGGTGGCCACATACTGGTCAATCTCATTGCCCTCGCAGTCGTAGACAATGCTGGCCTCCCCCACCGCCACCACATCGCTCAGGCGGACATCGGGAGTTGTGGATAAGATTCCCTTCCAGATGCCGATACCTGCGGATACGCCGCAGATCACCAGCCCAAGAAGGGCAGCCAGGGACAACTCCACCATGGAAACCACAATCTTTCTCCAAATCTTTTTTGTCCTGGAGTTCAGCACCTTCTGTTTGGCGCGGACTCCTCTTTTTCCATAATTCATTTTCACACCTCATGCCCTTCCAGGGGCAGTTTCCTTGTGTATGTATCTCTGAAAAATAAAAAAATCTGTCCCTATTATAGCAAAAAACCCAGGGCAAATAAAGGCTTTCTTTCTCTTCTTTATAATTGTTTCACATTTTGGACAAATTTATACCCCACACAGAGTTCTTTCACCCCGGATATCCTGCGCACGGACGCAAAAATGCCCGGGCACAGAATACCCAGGCATTTATTTTCTATAAGTTATATTTCTCAGGCGCCCTCTAAGGCTTGCACCGGCCGCAGGGTTCATATCCCTGGGAGAGCAGTCCCTCCCGGCTGCCCCGGTACTCCTGCCGATTTTCCTCCTGGATATCGGCCACACTGGCGCAGGATGCGTCATGGAATTTATAAGACTTTGTATTCAAAATATAGCTCTGACTGCTGTCTTCCTCTCCCGGCTCCGGATCCGCCAGACGGCTGTCCCCAGTGGCATAGTCTATGACAATCTGAGGCTGTACATTATAACAGTACACATTAAAGCAAATTCCCTTTCCCTCATCCTCCACAGAAAAGGCCTCCATCTGCACTCCCGAGGCCACCAGGTTATCGCCCTGGAAGCAGGGCGTCACCCGGTAGAGCACATGGTTTCCTGTCTCCTTAATGTAGTCCGCCACCATGTTCTCAAAGGGCAGCATCCCCTGTACATTCATATACCTGGTGCCTGTGATCAGATTCTGCCAGTTGGCATCCTCCGCAGACAGCTGAAACCCGATCAGGTGGCAGCGGTTAAAGAGATATCTGCCGTCCACACAGTCATATTTCACCGCCTGCCACCCGGTGGGCTTCACCTGGCTGATGCTGCCCCGCTCCTGGGTGGGCATGGTGTCCGTGGAAAGGCTGGCATAAGCCCTGCCGCATCTGCCCAGTTCATCCAGTTCACTGTAATCCTCAAAAGAAACCGTTGTCAGGTCCTTGCTGTCAAAGTCCGGCCGGTTGTCGTTCAGCACCACATAAGGGCTTCCTGCATAGGGAGGCACCTCCTCCAGGGAGGCCGCTCCGGCAGGCACCTCCCCGGAGGACGCCTCTCCCCCCGGCATGTTAAAATAGGCCAGCACCAGCATGCACACCGCCGCCAGCGGGGCCAAAAATTTCTTCAGTTTGTTCATTCTTCCTCTTCCTTCCGCTTCTTCTCCCGGATGAACAGGTCATAAATGCAGGGAATCACCACCAGTGTCAGCAGGGTCCCGTAGGTCAGTCCTCCGATCGTCACCACCGCCATGGGCTTCGCCATCTCCGATCCCATGTCATCGCTGAACACCATGGTGGACAGAGCCAGTATGGTGGTCAGGGCCGTCATAAGCACCGGGCGGAGCCTGGTGCGGCCTGCCGTAAGGATGGCCTGGCGTTTCTCCATGCCCTCTCCCCGGAGTTGGTTCATATAGTCTATAAGCACAATACCATTGTTCACAATAATGCCTGCCAGCATGACGAAACCAATCATGGCAATGACGCTGACCTCGCTGCCGCTGATATAGAGCCCCAGAAATCCACCTGTAAAGGCAAGGGGGATGGTGAACATAATAATGAAGGGCGACAGCAGCGACTGGAACTGGGCAACCATGATCAAGTACATGAACAGCACCGCCAAAAGCAGCATCAGCACCATCTGCTCCATGGCATCCGTGATCATCTCGTTCTCCCCGGTAAATACCAGACGGCATCCCGCAGGCGCCTCATACCCGGCAAGCTTTTCCTCCACGGCGGCGGAGACCAGACCCACATTGTACCCTTCCGCAATGGCCGCGCTCACAGCCACATACCTGGTCTGATCCGTCCTGCTGATGGACCGCAGAGCCTGGGTGGTCTCAAAGGAGACAATCCGGGCCAGGGGCACCATCACCTTCTCCCCGTTTTCGTCAGTGCCCTCCACCTCCAGGCCTTTGACCAGCTCCCGGGTCAGCTCTATGTCCCCGCCGTTCATGATATATACATCATAGTCCTTCTCGTCCGCCGCAATGGTGGTGGCCACCGTGGCAGAGGCAAGCCTGGAATAGAGCTGGGCATACACCTGGGCAACCGTGAGGCCGTAGTGCACCGCCTCCTCCTTTTTCACCCGGATCCGCAGCTCCTCGTCTGCGTCCTCCAGGCCGTCGCTCACCTCCGCCGTGCCCTCCACGCTCTCCACTATGGCCGCAACCTCCTGGGCCGTGCGCCGGAGCGTGTCCAGATCCCTGCCCCGGATCTGGATGGAGATGCCGCTCCCTCCCAGGGCGGTCATGTCCATGCTGGAGGTGTCAATGGTAATCTCCGCCTCCAGTCCGGCGGTCTTCTCCAGAATCTCCCGGGCAATCTCATCGTTGCTGCGGGATTTGTCCTCCCTGGTGACAACATAGATGGTGGTGCGGTCGGTGCTTCCGCCTCCCATTCCTCCCCCCATCATCATGGACATGGAGGAAGAGCTGGCCATGGCTCCCACATTCTGTACATCTTCTATAGAGCGGATCTCCTCCACCACCCGGTCTGTCAGCTCCCCTGTCTCCGCCAGCGTGGCCCCCTGGGGCAGCACCACACTGACCGTCATCTGGGTGGAATCCATATCCGACATAAAGGCGGTGCCGTTCTGCATGGCCAGAAACACGCTGGCCCCCAGAAGTCCCAGCACAAGCAGAAACACTACAATTTTTCCCTTCAGGGCCAGCGTCAAAAACTTCTCGTACCCTCTGGCCATGCCGCCGAAAATTCTGCCTTCCTTCTGCTCTTTTGTCCTCCCCAGCATCTTGGAGGCCATGGCGGGCACCACAGTCAGGGCGATGAGCAGACTGGCAAGCAGGGAGTAGGCGATGGTCAGCCCCATGTCCACAAAGAGCTGTCTGGTGATCCCCTCCGTGAACACAATGGGCAGGAACACGCACACGGTGGTAAGGGTGGAGGCCATAATGGCCCCCGCCACCTCTCCCGCCCCTGCCATAGCGGCTTCCTTCACGGAATGCCCCTCTCCCCGCAGGCGGTAGATATTTTCAATCACCACAATGGAATTGTCCACCAGCATGCCGATTCCCAGGGCCAGGCCTGACAGGGAGATAATGTTCAGTGTGACGCCGCTGAAATACATGCACACAATGGCGGTGACAAGACTCACCGGGATGGAGAAAGCCACCACCAGAGTGGGCCGCAGATCCCGCAGGAACAGCAAAAGGATCACAATGGCGAGAAGCCCTCCAAAGAGGATATTATCCATAATGGAGTCCATCACCAGGTCAATGTAAATCCCCTGATCCATGAGAACAATCATGGAGAGGGCTGTGTCCTCCTCCATCATCCGGTCAAAGCGCTCCGCCAGAACATCCGACACTTCCCCGGTGGAATACCCTGTCTGCTTCTGAATGGTCAGCATGACGCCTGGGCTTCCGTCCACATTGGCGTAGATCTCCGCAGAATTGTCCGTGTAGAACACATCCGCCACATCCCCAAGGGTAATTACAGGCACCCCGTCCATGTGCAGATCCATCAGGGGCAGGGCCTTCAGCTCCTCCACTGTGGAGGGCTTGTCGCCCACCCGGACCATATAGCTGACCCCGTCCTCGGTCACATAGCCTGCGGGCATGGAGAAATTCTGGGCTGTCAGCAGGTTTTTCAACATATCCACTGTGAGAATGTCGGTCATATCCGCCTGTTCATAGGCACTCTCCCGGCCTTCCTCCAGCTGTTCCAACCCCTCCTCCAGCTGCGCCATACCGTCCTCCAGCTGCGCCCTGCCGTCTTTGAGCTGTTCTTCCCCGCTCAGAAGCTCTTTCCAGGCGCTGTCCAGCTGAGCATTGGCCAGCTCCATCTGAAGCTCTCCCAGGGATATCTGGAAACTGGCCTCCGCAAACCCCAGAGCCGCCTCCAGCTGCCCTTTTTCCACCTCCACCAGTCCCTCGTCCACAAGCTTGATCTGTTCCTCCAGGGTGGCGATGGTCTGCAGGGCAATATTCTGATAGGCCACGAAACCCAGTCCTCCGGTGATGGAATTCAGAGCTCCCTCCAGATTCTCCTTCTGAGCGTTGATCTGCCCCGCCCCGCCCTGAGAGATCATGGTGAGCATGGCCGCCACAGAGACAAAATTGCGGCTGTCCGTCCAGTCCATCTCCTCCAGATTCTTCAGGACCTCGTCCATCTGGGCATCCTTGCCCTTTATCTGGGAGATAATTTCGCTTTCCATGTACTCCTGCTTCAGCTGCTCTATGTCCTTCCTGGCCTGCTCCCCCAATGCCGGATCCCCGCCGGAGACGCTGGAGGAAAACAGCTGCCTGTAGGCTTTCAGGTATCTTTCCGGGGCGCTGGTGAGAATGTCCGTAAGGGAAGAGATCTGGTTAAGCCCCACATACAGCTTTTGGGCCATCTCCAGGTTTGTGGTCATATTTATCTTGGCAGCCTCCAGATCCGCCTTGGCCGTCAGCAGGTCCTTCTTGGTCTCCGCCAGAGTCTGGGCAGTCTCGGCCTTTTTCTCATCCAGTTCTATGCGGCCTGCCTCCAGCTCTTCCTTACCTGCCTCCAGCTCCTTCCGGCCATTTTGTATCTCTTTTTTGCCCTTCTGCAGTTCCCTCTGGCCTTTCTCCAGCTCCTTCAGGCCGTCCTCCAGCTCTTTCCGGCCATCCTCCAGCTCCAGTCTTGCCTCCTCCATCTTCTCGTCGATGGCGGCAAAAATCTTCTCGTTGATCTGATCCACCTTCTCCTGGCGGATAATCACATTGATGCTTTCCTCCAGAAGACCTGTGGCCTCCACGCTGGCCACGCCCTCAATGCTCTCCAGTTCCGGCATCACGGAGTCTTCCACATATGTACTGATCTGTGCGGTATCCATACCTTCCACGCCCACCGCTGCAATCATCACAGGGAGCATGTCAGGGTTCATTTTCATAATGATGGGATTGCCGATAGAATCATTCCAGTAACTCTTGATCTGATCCAGGCTCTCCCGGATCTCCAGGGACACCGCGTTCATGTCTGCGGTCTGAGCAAACTCCAGGATCACCATGGAATAGTTCTCGTTGGAAACGGAACTGATGCTCTCAATATTGCTCACCGTGGCCATGGCCGCCTCCACAGGCTGCGTCACCGCCGCCTCCACGGTCTCGGGGCTGGCCCCCACGTATGTGGTCATGACAAGCACATAAGGCAGACTGATGCTTGGCAGAAGATCCGCTGTCATCCTGGTAAAAGACACTATGCCCAGGGTAATCACAAGCACCACCCCCACCAGAACCGTATAGGGTTTCTTGACACTGAATTTAGAGATCATGTCCGCTCCTTCTTGTCTTTCGACCAGTGAGATTTGTGACGCGCTGAAAACTGCTCATGCACAACCCTGCATCCGGCGTGGCTTCCATGCCCAAATGCAGAAATTTATGTATAAACAGTTTCTAAGTATATTCTTCCGGAAAATGTATGTCAATAAAGGGAATCTTTCGATTTTATAAAATTTGTATAATTAGCTATATTACAGCAAAATGCGGATTGGAGTCGGTCAACATGTCCGGGAACCCTGCCGGGTGATCCTGCTCAGAGGATCCTGCGGATCTTGGCCTTCAGCCGCTGCAGAGCGTTGTCGGTGGCTTTCTCGTCCCTGCCCAGCACCTTTGCGATCTGGCTGTAAGTCATACCCGTCATATACAGATCCAGCACCTGCTTCTCAAAATCGCTCAGCTCCTCCTCAATGGTCTTCTCCAGATAGGCCACCCTCTCCTTGTCAAGAAACAGCTCCTCCGGACTCAGCTTGGTCCGATCCGCCAGCAGTTCCGCCAGGTTCAGTCCCTCCCTGTCGTCACCATCCGTCTCGCTGTCCAGGGACACATAGGTGTTCAGCGGAAAATGTTTTCTTCTCTTGGAAGCCTGCACGGCCGTATACATCTGACGGTTAATGCAGAGCTCGGCAAAAGTGCTGAAGCTGGCGTCTCTGCCGGTGTCGTAATCCCGCACCGCCTTAAACAGACCGATCATCCCCTCCTGGATCAAATCCTCGCTGTCCGCTCCCAGGATGAACATGGACTTCGCCTTGCTCCGAACCAGATTTTTATATTTGTCGCAGATATAGTCCATGATCGGGGTCTCTCCCCGCCTGAGACGGTCGATCAGCTCCCCGTCGCTGCACTGCCTGTAACCCGCGTATCTCTCTCCCATGTGCTGCCCTTCCTCCGTAGAAATTATATCTCTCAGCCCTGTTTATCAAAAAATCCTGATGCGCCTCTTCTATAAGCATCACATCAGGATAAAATCTGAAATATGATTTCTTTTCTACTTTCTTCCAGCAAACAGTTTTCCCGCTTTCTTACAAGAGCCCAGGAATTCTTTTGATACTTTATTTCTAATGAAATTCGCACACAAATTTGGGGAATCCTGCCCTTTGATTGGTTTTGCGAATAGCCATATTCTTTTCCCCATCGTTTCTTTTATGCAGATTATACCACCCCAACCATGAAAGAGCAACAGATTACTACCCCAATCTCTGGCGCACTATCTCATATGCAAGAATTCCCGCTGCAACAGAGGCGTTGAGGGAATCAATATCTCCTCTCATGGGAATAGCGGCTGTCATATCACATTTTTCCCTCACCAGCCTGCTCACACCCTGGCCCTCGCTTCCCACAACAAGCCCCATGGGACCTTTCAGGTCAAGTTTATACATGCTGGTTCCTCCCATATCGGCGCAGACGAACCACATTCCTTCTTTTTTCAGGTCTTCAATGGTCTTGGAAAGGTTGGTGACTTTTGCCACTGGGGTGTAGTTTACGGCTCCTGCCGAAGCTCTGGCCACCGCCGCCGTCAACCCCACTGCACGGTTTTTGGGAATGATCACCCCGTGTGCTCCCGCCAGGTTTGCGGTGCGGATGATTGCCCCCAGATTGTGGGGATCCTCAATACCGTCCAGCAGCAAGATAAAAGGCTGCTCCTGCCGCTGCCTGGCCCTGTCAAGAATCTCCTCCACCGTGGCATAAGTGTAGGCCGCAGCCACCGCCACCACTCCCTGGTGTTTTCCTGTCTCCGACAGCTGCCCCAGCCGCTCCTTCGTGACATATTTTATGATAGTATCCTGCTTTTTGGCCTCCCGCTTGATGGTCAATATAGGGCCGTCCTGACAGCCTTCCAGAATGTACAGCTTGTCTATGGTCCTGCCGGACCGGAACGCCTCCGTCACCCCATGACGCCCTTCTATAATATTTCCGCTGTCTCTCTCTTCGGAATTCTCCTCAAAACCACACTCCCTGTTCTTTCCGCCCTGTTTTTTGGTTTTTTCCACTAAATTATGCCCCCTTTCTTTCACCCGGCTGTTCTGCCGATATCATTCATGTCTCCTTCTTATCTGTGGGAGGAATCCACCATGCCAACCCCTTTTCTGATCAAAAAAAGGGCCCTGTCCATCCGGTCTGTGAGATAGAGATATCCCACCACAGCCTCAAAGCCAGTGGCCCGCAGATACTCTGCCGCACTGGCACTTTTCGCCATGGTCTTGGGCTTGGCGTTTCTTCCTCGACGGTAAACAGCCTGTTCCTCCTCCGTGAGGTCTTCCATGATCCCCTGGACAATCCGGGACTGTGCGCCGGCGCTCACATACCGCACCCCATACCGGTGCAAATCCCGCACAGGACGGTTTGCCTGCTCCAAAAGCATGGTACGGATGACCATTTCATATACGGCATCCCCCATATACGCCAGAGCCAGGGGGGAATAGGACCGGATGTCCTGTTCCCTGCCCGGAAATGCCTTTTTTATCTCAGACAACAGACTCTCAGGCTTTTCTATGGCCTTCTTTTCGTCTTCCTCTAAAGTTTCGTTTATATTTTCCCTTATGATTTCCTGGGTTGTTTCTTTTACGCCTTCTTCCATTTTACACCCTCTCGGGTATCCTCAAGAAGGATCCCTTTTTCCAGAAGTTCCCCCCGGATGGCATCGGCTTTGGCGAAATCTTTCTCTTTCTTTGCCTCTTTCCGCTCCTCAATCTTCTGGAGAATATATGCCTCCAGGGCCGCGTCCACTCCGCTGTCCGCCTCTCTCTCCGCATAAGCAGTGGTCAGACCCAGGGACAACACCTGGTCAAAGCTCTCCGCAAGGACATACTTGGTGGCATCGGACATATCTTCCTTGAGCATGTCATAGAGCACGGTGATTGCCATGGACGAGTTCAGATCATCGCACAGAGCCGCCTCGAATTTCTGCCTCCAGGTTTCAACTTTCAGGCTGTCCACCTGTCCCTCCCTGTGAAGTGTGCCGATTCGCTTTATCAGTTTATCATAGGCCGCTCCCATGTTGTCCAGCACCTCATAGGAAAACTCCAAAGGCTTGCGGTAGTGGGACTGCAGGCAGAAAAGCCTGTAAACCCTGGGATCATACCCCTTGGATTTCAGCAGAGACAGAGTGAGGAATTCCCCCTTGGACTTGCTCATCTTGCCCGATCTGTCGTTCAGGTGATGTACGTGAAACCAGTAATTGCACCATTTGTGCCCCAGATAGCCCTCGCTCTGAGCAATCTCGTTGGTGTGATGGGGAAAAATATTGTCCACGCCCCCGCAGTGAATATCCATGTACTCGCCCAGGTGTTTCATGCTGATGCAGGAGCACTCAATATGCCATCCCGGATACCCTGTCCCCCAGGGGCTATCCCACTTCAACTCCTGGCTGTCAAACTTGGACTTGGTAAACCAAAGCACAAAATCGCTCTTGTTCCTCTTGTTCACATCCTCGTCCACATCATCCCTGACTCCCACGAGCAGCTCCTCCTGACTGTGGTTGGAAAGCACATAGTAATCTTTCAGTCTGGAAGTGTCAAAATAGACATTGCCGCCGCACTCATAGGCATACCCCTTCTCCATCAGCCCCTGGATGACATGGATAAAATCCTGAATGCAGTTGGTGGCAGGCTCCACCACATCAGGGGTTTTGATGTTCAGCTCTTTGCAGTCGCCAAAGAACGCATCCGTATAAAATTTGGCAATCTCCATAACGGACTTGTGCTCCCTCTTGGCGCCTTTGAGCATTTTGTCCTCCCCTGTGTCCGCATCACTGGACAGATGGCCCACATCCGTGATATTCATCACTCTTTTTACATCATATCCGATGTAGCGCAGGGTTTTCTCCAGAAGATCTTCCATAATATAGCTTCTCAGATTCCCGATGTGGGCAAAGTGGTATACCGTGGGACCGCAGGTATACATGGCCACTTTCCCCTCCTGGTTGGGGATAAACTGTTCCACCTTTCTGGTAAGCGTGTTGTAAATGTGTAATTTATTCTCCATTCCTGTGCCTTTCCGCGCAAACTGCGCCTTGTCAATTCTTCTGATTTACAGGCAATTTATAAGAGGGAGCCATCGCAGACACCGCCCTCTGCTCCTCCTGAATTTCCCTCCAGGACTCTGCCTCCCGCTCTTTTGGGGGTTCCTGCCGTCTACTCCTTCTGAATTCCCTTCAGAGCCCTCAGTTCCCGCTCCAACTCCTGAATCCGCTCCTCCATCCGGGTGCTGGCCTGCCGCAGTCCCGCGATATCCTCCTTCACCGGGTCCGGCAGATCGGTCTGATTCATGGTCTCCTGGGGCAGGGCCTTGCTTCCCCGCTTTACCACACGCCCCGGCACCCCTACCACTGTGGACCCCGGGGGCACCTCACTGAGCACCACACTGCCGGCGCCGATCTTGGAATTGTCCCCGATGGTAAAAGAACCCAGCACCTTGGCCCCGGCGCTGATCATCACATTATTTCCCACGGTGGGATGACGCTTTCCGTGCTCCTTCCCGGTGCCCCCCAGCGTCACCCCCTGGTAAAGGGTCACATTGTCCCCGATAATGGTGGTCTCTCCGATTATAACACCGTTTCCATGGTCGATAAAGAGCCCTTTTCCAATTTTTGCCCCAGGATGGATCTCGATCCCCGTCTTCCTCACCCCTCTCTGGGACACCCAGCGGGCCCAGAAAAAGTGCCCTTTTTCATACAGTCTGTGCGCTATTCTGTAATGCAGCATTACCTTAAAACTTGGATACAGAAATACCTCCATGGAGGAATGGATGGCCGGGTCACGCTCCCTGACAATCCGGATCTCCTCCCCAATACTGCCGATGATTCCCATTTATAAGATCCCTCCCTGCCATTTCACACAAAGATTCACACAAAAAACCACGCAAAAATTCACACAAAAAACGCGGACAAGACTCATCTCTGGAGACGAATTTATCCGCGGTTCCCTCTTCTCAGGAATTGCCGAAAAATGACTGATATCACTGCTTCAACTCTCCCTGATGGGCCAGGCTCCAGCTCTCCCCAAAGCCTCTGCCCACAATCAGCATATGCAAAAAAACAGAATTTGTCAACAGAATTTTCCTCCCCGCCCGAATAGCCGTTTTTTCCTTCTCTATCCACACTCTTCCATCATTCCGCTATCGTCCTGTCATCACTCTTCCATCTCTTCAAACAACTGTGCCGCTATTTCAAGTTCAGGAAGACTGTCCCCCCTGCAGCACTGTTGCTCCAGTATGGACAATATAACATATTTTTCCCTATAGGGCAATATCCTTTTACTCTATGCCCGCGGATGAATGCCGTTGCCTGAGGACATGAACCTGCTCCCCTTTATGAGACCTGCGAAAGCGGTTTCACGGTCAGATCCAGCTTGACCTTGGGAAATATGCTCACCACGATCTGTTCCAGCACAGCCTCAAACTGCTCATATATCTTCTTCTATGTATCCTGTTTTCAGTATCAACCTTTTCTTCCAGCGAAGTTGATATTTTCTATACTCAGAGGAACGAATCTCCTGAGTCTTGCATTTGTTAGCTACAATCCGATATTGTAGGCTGTAGCTGGAAATCTGTTGAGTCAAAGCCTTTTCTGTTGCTTCTAATTGCTTTGCAGCTTTTATCAAATCAGAACCTTTTAATTCGATCAGATATGCTGTTCGAGTTGCTTCATTCATTAACAGATAATCACACCTGTTCCCGCTTTTAATGACAATTCCATCTATTTTATAATGAGAAACATACACCCTTCCATTATTAATTCCTTTATGGTACTGCGGATTCCCTTTGTCTCTTGATACAATCTGCGCTGCGTCCCTGCTGCATATGGACTCAAACCCTATTAATGGCATTATAAATCTACACCTTCCTCATCTGTTTCCTGCAAGTTTAAGAGTTCATCAAATTCCATATTTATTACCTTTGAAATTTCATCAATCCTTTCATTTTGAATCATGTGCACTTCTGCATCCATACAATTTTCGGCTGTTCCATTTTTTACAAACCAAGAATCAAAACTCCTGTCATCCAGCCAAATTGACATCGGTATAATCTGATCAGCCATTTTTGAGTATTTTTCCGGAATGGTATGTGCATACAATAAATTGTTCAAAGTTCCAAGGACATACGGACTATGAGTTGTCAGAACCACAGAGTGTTTCCAATTACTTACTAAAACGATCAGTTCTGTAATATATTTTTGTGATTCTGGAAACAGATGCGATTCTGGCTCTTCAATAATAAATAAGATTGGATTCTGCTGTAGTAAATAATAGAACAATAAGTTTAAAATCCAAACACATTCCTGCTGGCCGGAAGATGAGAAATTGATTTTAACATATTTCCCATTCTTAAGAACAATCTGTTCTTCCCCATTGCTGTAACGGTATGTGCCGCGGAGTATTTTTTCAATCAGTTCTAATGCCTGCTGTACCAACTTGGGGGGTAAAATGGTCTTACCTCTGTAATATGCCGTTAACCCCTGAAGTCCTTCTGTAAATTCTGATTTTATCTTCAATATCCGTTCCAAATAATCCCTCGTACAATAGTCGAGAGACCGCTTCTGAACATCATCCATGGTTGCGTAAATATAACTAAACTGCTCTGATAACAAAGTTATCATGCTCCGCCCTGCAGGAATATACACAACAGAACAATTGTCATCAAATATTTCACACAATTCTGTCTTTAGCTTTTTTACCTCTTCTTCCGATACTTCTAATCGTGTAACTGTGAGATAATTATTCTTTTCTCTCAGGAATATTAACAAATCCTCGCTGAGAGTTACCCATATATAATTAGGTGAAGAAAACCTGGCGTCCTCTTTAAGAGAAACCTTTACGGAACATGTACTTGTAAAATAATATTCTATGCACATTTCCTTTGACATTCCCCAGGAAGAACCGAACGTCCTCAAAAATTTTTCCCTTAAGTAATTCTCCAAGCCTTTCCTTAAACTGGTTCCATATACAACATCAAGTTCTGTCTCTAATCCGCTTACCGGAACCATATTATACGCCTGCCTTCTGGCAAGATTTACAATATCATCTTTTATAGTCCTGAAATAATAAATTGCCTTTGCTATTGTACTTTTCCCAGATGCCTGAAATCCCGTCAACGTCATGAACTGGGAACATTCCATTTCACACTGTTCTATTGGCCCAAGTTTTTTTATAACTAATCTATGCATCTTTCCACCTATAACCATCATTTTGTTTGAAAACTGTCGAAAAACAGCTGATACAGCTTGCTTTACACAAACCTTGGAAAAGCAATGAAAAATGCTTTGGGGGCCTATGTGTTACTATTTTACCAAAACATCTATCAGGTGTAAATAATGATTTAGCTATAGTTCCACATAAATTTTCTACTTACACCCAAATCCTTTAAATGCGTTGGATGCAGAATTATAGTTTAGATGACAAAAAGAATTTTTCGAGTGCAAAAAATTAAGATACTTTTATATTCTAATCCTCCATTATAAGACACTGTGCACTGCCTTCCTTACCGATACGGCAACCTTCCCCAATTCCTCCTCTGAAAGATTCGTACTGCAGGGCAGCGTAATGATCCTCTGCCACAGGCCCTCCGATACAAGTATATCATCCCCCGGACAACCTGCATAGGGCTTCTGGAGATGCACAGGTTTCCAGAAATGGCGCGCTTCAATCCCTTCTTCCTTCAAAAGTGCACAAATGGACTTTGCGGTTTCCAGTTTTTTTCCTTCCGGCAGTACAATCCCCGAAAACCAGCAGGAGCTCCCCTCCGTGGCAGGGAAAAAGGCAACACCGCTCCCCTGCAGATCTTTTAACGAGGAAGGCCGCACCTATAAAAGCATCACTGCCGAGTATGGAGTGTCCAAGGCCAGCATCTCCAAGTGGTGCAGCGAATTCAGCAAAGAATGCCAGATGAAAGCCCAAGCCAATCCTGATGCCCCAAATGAAATGGAACTTATGAAAGAGAACCTCCGTCTGCGAAAGGAACTGGAAGAGGCCAAAAAGGAGAATCTCTTCCTAAAAAAACGGCGGCATTCTTTGCGAAGGAAATCGATTAGAGGCTTATCGGTTCATTGACCAACACCATAAGGAATACGGCGTCCGCTGGCTGCTGAAGCGGCTGGGAATCTGCCCGAATGCTTATTACAACTACCGGAAACACCGGAAGGCAGATTATCATGCCCAAAAAGCAGAGGTCCAGGAGCAGATCAGGGATATCTACCACAGCCATAACGGCGTGGACGGTTACCGCAGCATGACAGTTTATCTGGAACGCAGGGGATACCGCTACAGCCGCACGACTGTCCATAAATATATGAACAGGGAACTGGGCCTGCACTCCATCGTCCGCCCCAAAAAGCCAGGCGCAAAGCCCGGGAAGCCTCACAAGATATTTGAAAATAAGCTGAAGCAGGACTTCACGGCGAAGGAAATCAACAAAAAATGGTGTACGGATTTCACCTACCTGTTTCTGAAAAACGGAGATGTGCGCTATAACTGCACCATCATAGACCTCCATGACCGCAGCGTGATGGCCAGCATTACGGACCGGCGGATTACCAGCGACCTTGCAGTCCGTACCCTGCGGAAGGCCCTGGACTCACAGCCGGGGCCCAAAGAAGGGCTGATCCTGCACAGCGATCAGGGCTCCCAGTACACATCAAAAGCATTTGTGGAATTCTGTGAATCATCTGGTGTGACTCAGAGCATGAGCAAGGCTGGATACCCATACGACAACGCACCGATGGAACGGTACTTCAACACTCTGAAGAATAAGCGTCAAACAAAAATATATACGAAAAGAGATGAGTTTGTATCTACCGCTTAT
>CAJUNZ010000052.1 GCA_910587755.1 uncultured Acetatifactor sp.
TGTCCGCGCCTCCGGCATGATGGCCATCCCCGCCGTGGGTATCTTCTGTGCGGCCATGAGCGGAGACGGGATTTATCTGTCCCTGTACAAGATTTCCTTCAGTTTCTTCCTGATGAGCATCTGTGTCATTATCGGCGTGGACACTTCACGCCTGTGGTTTGAGGGCAGTATGTGGGTGGATATTCTCATACGCCTGGTGGTCTTCGGGGTCATACTGTGCTTTGTGGCCGGGAAGTTTCGTCGATTTTTCCGGGACAACCTGGACTACCTGCGGGCTGAGATGGATCTGTTCAGTGTGGTGGCACTGGTTGTTTCGATTATGATGGCCACTCTCTCGGCATATTTCCCCGCCGACCACGCCTTTTCCATCAGAAGCATTATCCGTATCTCCGTGGCAATGTTCATGGCAGGTGTGGTTCAGTTTGTCATATTTTACCTCTACCTTCACCTGGGAAAAGAACACAGCTATCAGCTGGAAAAAGAACAGCTGGAGATGAACGAACAGTTTCTCCGCCTGCAGCTGGATCTGGCGGACGAATCCGAGGCCCAGGCGGCAAGAATACGCCATGACTTCCGCCACCACTGTCTTCTGATGCGGGAATATGTCCAGAAAGAAGATATGGACATGCTTCTGGCCTACATGGATCAGTACCTGGAGGATGTGGGCGACACAGGCCAGGTTCAGGTCTGCGCCAACAGGGCGGTAAACAGTATTTTATCCGCCTATACAAGGCTCGCCAGAAGCAGGGGCATCTGTGTGGAAATGGAAGTAAAAGCTGCGGAAAACCTGGCTGTCCGCGACATCGACCTGGTGGCAATCCTGGCAAATGTGCTGGAAAACGCCATCCACGGCTGTCTGGACTCCGGTGTACTCCGTCCAAAAATTATTGTGAGTATCGCCCAAAAAAGCCATAAAATTGTCATTCAGTGCAGAAATACCTGCGCGCCGGATGCCCGTTTCAGCCTGGAGCAGGCTGAAAGCAGCGACGGCCACGGCCTGGGGGTTCCAAGCATCATGAAAACAGCCGCCCGTTACGACGGGGAGACAGATTTTGCCGTAAATAATGGAATGTTTGTGGCCAAAATTCTCCTAAACCTAACTACCCCCCCGCACAGGTATTTCAGGCCCCAGGCCAGTAAGACCATCCCTCCTCTGAAAGAGGGATCTCCCAATCCTCACACTGGCGCCGCCTCAAAAGATTCTCCCCGGGACAATGCCGGCAGCTGACAGAATCTGATCATAGAAAGAAGTGAAGAAATGAACCAGACAAACTACCAAAAAGAGCTGGAAAAAATACTGGAAAAACTGCCCAAAAACGGGACTCCCCCCACTCTGCTGCTCCACAGCTGCTGCGCCCCCTGCAGCAGTTATGTCCTGGAATACCTGCGGACGCACTTTCTGATAACGGTTTTCTACTACAACCCCAATATCTCGGCCTCCCAGGAGTACCAGAGACGCATGGAAGAACAGATCCGTCTGATTGAAATCTACAATACCCTGCCGGAGGGACACCCCGTCTCCATTCTGAAGGGCGACTATGAACCTCAGCAGTTTTTGGAGGCTGCCCGGGGACTGGAGGACTGTCCCGAGGGCGGTGAGAGGTGCTTTCGCTGCTTTGACCTGCGGCTGCGCAGAACAGCTCTCTGTGCCGCCCAGGCCGGATACGGCTTCTTTGCCACCACTCTCACCATCAGCCCTCTAAAAAATGCCAGGAAACTGAACGAAATCGGATACCAGCTGTCCCAGGAATACAATGTCCCCTGGCTTCCCTCGGACTTTAAAAAGAAAGAAGGCTACAAACGCTCCATCCAGCTCTCCGCCCAGTACAATCTGTACCGGCAGGATTACTGCGGCTGCGCATACTCAAAAGCGACCAGAGAAAACCAGACTTAATCTGCCTGCTTCCCGGCCGCTTTCAGGGACATTTACCGCTTTCTCCCGGCTGAAGGTTTCCGGGATTTCTCCTGGCCCTTTTTGGGGCCATTTTCTCCTTCTCCGTCTCTCCCGGAACCCTCCTCCGGCCCTGGCTGGGGCCGGGCAAGGATTTTCCGCCCCCTGTTCCTGTCATTGACGCTCTCCCGGAGCAGCGCATAGCCCGATGACATCAATGGTATAAAAAACAACATGCCGGCAATGCCGAACAGGCTGCCGCCCACGCTCACCGCCATCAGCACCCAGATGGCAGGCAGCCCCACAGAATTTCCCACCACCTTAGGATAGATCAGATTCCCCTCCAGCTGCTGCAGCACCAGGAACAGAATCACAAACCACAGCGCCAGCAGAGGATCGTCGATGAGAATCACAAAAGCCCCCACAGCGCAGCCGATAAAGGCTCCCACAATGGGGATCAGCGCCGTAAATGCAATCAGCACTCCCACCATCAAGGCATAGGGCATCCCGCATACACTCATGGCCACCACAAACATAACTCCCAGGATCACCGCCTCCAGGCACTGGCCGGTGATGAAACTGCTGAAGTTCCTGTACAGCAGGCCGCAGATCTCCAGAACCTTCCTGCCCACCGCCTCCGGCAGATAGGCTGTGAGAATCCTCCGCCCCTGTTCCTCCAGGAGTTCTTTCTGGGAGAGAATATACAGGGCAAAGATAAAAGAAATCACCCCATTTACAATCCCCGATATGATTCCGCTGGCCACGCTGACGGTGGAATTCAGCACATCCCCCGCCCCGTTTTTCAGGAAATTCAGCACGCTGTTAAGCATGGAGTCCCAGTTGATCTCCTCCAGTTCCAGCTGGTCAATCTGCCTTGTCAGCTCCGGATAATTCTTCGCAAGCTTGTCCACTTCCTCCATGACGTCATCCATAAAAGCAGGAATTTTTTTCCCCACCTCGGCGGCCGTGGAAGCCACCTGGGGCACCACTGTTCCCACCACAATGGAGATCACAAACAGCACTGACACAATGGACAGCACCAGGCACAGGGGCCTTCTGGCCTTCCCCGATCCCTTTCCCTTCCACCGGCCGAATACCTTCTCCTCAAAGGCTTTCATGGGAATGTTCAGCACAAAAGCAATCACCCCGCCCATCAGAAAAGGGGTGAAGATACCCAGCAAAAACCGGGCCCCCTGTAACACCTGGCTGCTGTATATGACCGCCAGCACCAGGGCGGCTGCCAGTACCATCAAATGCCGAATCTGTCTCAATTTTTCTCTGCTGAATTCCATCCGTACACCCTTTCCAGGGACACTAAGAAAGTGTCTCCATACACCTTACTGCACCAAATCCGATACCAGAAGCTCCGAGATAATCCTTCTGCTCTCCTCCGCCTCCCCTGCGGAAACACACACCACAAAGAGATCCCTGCACCTTAAATAACGCTGCATTTTGATCTCTATGTCCTGCATGGTGAGCCCGCTGGCAATCATACCCACATCCCGGGGCGTCATCTGTCTGCCTTCAATGCAGAGCATTCTCACATCCCTGTCTATGGTGATGTTGATCCGGTCCAGCTCCTGTCCCAGCCTCAGCATACACCTTTTCAGCTTCCCGTTCTCCGCCTGCCTGACATACACTGCCAGCCAGTCGATATTGATGGCCATGCACTCACAGGGAACCCTGCACTCCTCCAGGACCTGAAATATTTTCCGGATGCTTTTCTCATCCTTTGCCAGCTTTTCCCGCTCAATGGTAACTCGCAGCACCATTACCTCACGAATTAAGTCTCTCATTCATCACTCCAGCATCATCTTGATGATCTCTTTATCGGTCTGATGCATTCCTACCTTCCCAATATATCCTATGCAGCTGATGGTCTCCCCGGCATTCTCTTTTAAAATTCCCGTGTATGCCTCGTACTCCTTGTCCTGCATGGCCAGATAGTGGGCCATCATGGCCGCGTCCAGACTGGAGGCAATCTTGGCCGCGCAGGAGATCTTGGCGCCGTCGCAGATAATGCCCGGAATGTTGGCCAGGGTGTTGTCAATCGTTGCCTTAATCTGGGAGAGGGTTCCCCCCACCATATAGGTTATGGCCGCCGCCGAGGCGCAGGAAGCCGACACCGCCCCGCAGAAAGCCGAGAGCTTCCCAATAAACTCCTTCTGATAGATGGTGAGAAGGCTGGAAAAGGCCAGGGAACGGTACAGTCTCTCCGTGGGGATATTTTTCTCCCTGGCGTACACCACCACCGGAACCGAGGAGGCTATGCCCTGGTTGCCGCTGCCCGAGTTGATAATCACCGGCATATCGCATCCCCCCATACGGGCTTCCGAAGCCGCCGCCGCATAGGCTTTCATTCGGGCAACCACTCCGTCCCCATAGGACTCCCGGATCACTCGTCCAATGCCCAGGCCGTAATCCCCTGAGATGCCTTCATAGGCTATATCCATATTGCAGCGCACCTGGCGCTCAAAGATATCCCTGATCAAAGCCAGGTCCACATGGTCGGCAAAGTCTTTAATGGTCTCCAGAGAAAGCCTGGAGCGGTCGGTGGCATAGCCCTTGTCCGCCAGCTCCTTTGCCTTCTCAAGAACCACCTGCCCGTCCTCTGTGATAGAGACAATGTTGGTATGGGTGTGCCTGACCTCCACCTCCACCGTATGTCCCTGGGCCCGGAGAACCACCACAAAATGAAGGGGTATCTCCGAGTCCAGATATTCCACCCTGCAGCATCCTCCCCGCAGAAGTTCCTCCGCCCGGGCCCGCCCTGAGGCGTCAACTTTTTCCAGCACTTCCATACCGGCGGAAGGGTCTCCCGCCACCGCCCCCAGAACACAGGCGGTCTCAATTCCTGTCAGGCCCCCGGAATTGGGAATTGTGACACAGCGCACATTTTTAATCATGTTTCCTGAGCATCTGGCTGTGATTCCCTCCGGCTCACAGCCCAGAACCTCCCTGCCCCTGGCCGCCGCGTAGGCCAGGGCAATGGGTTCCGTACATCCCATGGCCGGAACCAATTCCTCCCTGATGATGTCTATAAACTCTTTTTCCAAAATATCTTTCCCCATCTCACCTTTGTCTCCCGCTCTGCAAGTCTTATCGTAAGTCCCATCCCGCTTTTCCCGTTTCTGTCACAGGAATCAGGACGCCCCCGGATACACATGCTTTCATCTTACCACAAGAGACCTATTTCGTAAAGTGTGCGGTTCCCTGGGGAAAATAAAATTTTTCTGCTCCCCTCAGCTCTCAGTCTCCTCCCAGGATCCCACCGTATAGGTTTCGTCCACCATATCGCTGATGCCTGCCAGAAGCATGATGATCCCCTGCACCTTGTGGCACTGGGCCGCATAGATGCCCTTGTTGTGCTCTTCCACGATCAGATCTGCTGCAAGCAGAGTCTTCATATGGTGGTATGCCTGACCTGTGGAATTCAGACCGCACTCTTCCACCAGTTCCGCCACGGACATGGGTCTCTTCAGGATGGCCAGAAGAATGTTCAGCCTGTCGTTATTCCCAAGACAGCGCAGAACCTTCTCCGCCGTGTGGTCCTCCACCAGTTTCAGCAGTCTGTCCGTGTCCACCATATTTCTGATCCAGTTCGACTGCCTGCCTCCGGAGCTGAACACTCCCATGTACGTCACCATGCCTGTGACTCTCTGGGCGCCCGCCTTGGTACACAGCTCTTCCATCTTGCTGCTCAGTCCTTCCTCCGGGTGCATGTTCCGCATAATCTCAACGACTCCGCTTTTCTGTCCGCATGCCCCGTCCTGGCTGCCCTGACTGCCCTGTTTTGCCAGTACCGCCTGCAAAAGCCCCTTGATATCGGCCATTTCCGCCTGCAGAACATCCATCTCTTTCTCCAAATTCCTCTCCATATCTCTTTCCATAGCCTCTCCTTTCCTCTTTCCAAAAACATACCTTTTTGATACAGCGCAATTACGCAATATCATAATATCACATCCTTCATATTCTGTCAAACCGTAATTCTGTAATTTTGTAATTCTGTAATTTCATAACTCCTGATCTCTAACTTATCCCGGCCCACTCTCCTGTGCAATGGACTTTTTTCCGGCAATCAAAAAGAGAGGCAAACCCCCAAAGATTTGCCCCTTCTTCTCTATTCCACAACTTTCTTTCTCAGGCCTGAAGCCCTTCCTCATACCGCTTTCCGGCCTTGCGCCAGTTGATCAGCCCAAACCATCCCTCCACATAGTCCGCCCTCCTGTTCTGGTACTGAAGATAGTACGCGTGCTCCCAGACATCCACCAGGAACAGAGGAATATAATCCTTCAGGTCGGGCACATTCTGGTTGGGCGTCTGCACAATGGACAGGACGCCGCTTTTGTCGGACACAAGCCAGGCCCAGCCGGATCCGAACACTCCCACCGCGGCCTGCTTCATCTTCTCCTTCCACTGCCTGTAGGAGCCGAAATCCCGGTTCAGCGCCTCCGCCAGGGCCCCCGCCGGATCCTGTCCCACAGGACTGCGCATGGAATCAAAGTAGAGCTCATGATTGTAGACACCTCCTCCATTATTGCGGACAGGCCCCTGTATTGCCGCAGGAAGATAGTCAATATTGATCAAAAGCTCCGTCAAACTCATCTTCTGAATCTCCGGATAATCCGCCAGAGCAGCGTTCAGATTATCCACATAAGTCTTGTAATGTTTGTCATGGTGGAATGTCATCAGCTCCGCGTCCAGCACAGGAAGCAGCGCGTCATACTCGTAGGGCAGAGGTCTCACAACAAAAGGATAGGTTTCAGCTTTCATAATCACTCCAATCTGCGCCTTCAAAGCGCATGTATGCAAAAAATACTGACATTTGAATCATAATGATAATTATATGTAAATTTATCCCAGTTATACATCGCAGGTGGCTTTCACAGCCAAAACTTTTGCATCCAAAACTTTCCCAAACAAACTATTTACAGGTAAACCTTGCGCGGCACAAACCTTTCACAGATAGCACACATATCCGGCCATGCCGCTTATCACCATGATCACAACAGGATTCATCTTCCATCTGCGCAGCAGAAACAGCAGAGCCAAAACCAAAAACACTGCTGTCCGGTTAAAAGTCAGCAGGCCTGCCGCCGGACCATGATTCCCGTATATTACCGAAAGCACAATGGTACAGGCAGCTGAGATAATCAAGCCAAGGGAAGCAGATTTCAGCCCGTTTAGCACCTCCATCACATATGCTGATTTCCGGTGTGTCTGGAAAAATTTATACAGCGTCAGGGAAATGACCACTCCGCACAATATGCACCCCGCCGTAGCCGCCAGCGCTCCTGCCGTCCCCCCAATCTGAAGCCCTACAAATGTGGAGGTGTTCACAGCCAGAGGGCCCGGGGTCATCTGAGAAATCGTGATAATATCCGTAAACATTTTTTCGCTGATCCAGCCGGTCTTCTCCACCACCTGTTCCTGGATCAGAGGTATGACCGCATAGCCTCCCCCAATGCTCAGCAGGCCTATTTTGAGAAACACGAAAAACAACTTCCACACACTGCTCATCTTTCCTTCCTCTTCTTATAAAATACCTGCACAACGCACAAAAAGCAGCACACCAGAAGTATCAGGGCCACATTTATGCCCAGCACATAGTTGGCCACAAATGACAGCGGTATCATCCCGGAGAGAAAGATGGATTTTTTCTTCTGTATCATCGCGCACATATCCACAATGAGATCAACCATCAAAGCGGCGGCGCCCGCCTCCATTCCTCTCAGAACAGCCACGATCACCTCATTGGAGACAAATACCCTGTAAAATGCGCTCACCAGGGTGAGAATGACAAGGGGCGGAACCACCGCGGCGGCGCAGCTGATTACAGCGCCCTCCATTCCGGCCGCCTTGTACCCGGCCAGAGCCGAGAGATTGACGGCAATGGCTCCGGGAGTTGACTGGGCCACAGCCGCCATATTGACCAGCTCCTCCTCCGTAAAACATTTTCTCCTGACAACAAAAAACCGACGGACCATGGGGACAACCACATATCCTCCCCCAAAAGTAAAGGCGCTGATAAACAGATTGACCGCCAAAAGCCACAGATACATTTTTAAACCCTGCCTCACCGCTCACGTCCTCCTTCTTCCGCCATTATATCCCTTGTACTGAAATCTGTAAAATGCTATAATTTCATACAATCCATCTATATGATTCATACCTGGAAGGAAATAAGAAAAAATGGTCCTACGATATCTGGAGATTTTAGAAGCAGTTGCAGAGACAGGCACCTTCACCGGCGCCGCTAAAAAACTGTATATCACACAGTCCGCCGTCTCCCACGCCGTGGCTGAACTGGAAAAGCAGGCGGGGACAGCTCTTTTTGAGCGCCTGCCGAAAGGCGCTGTCCTGACCCCCTGCGGCGTCTCTCTTCTGGAGGAGTCACGGGGTATTTTAACCGCCTGCAGAAATTTAGACAGAAGGATAAAGCACCTGGAGGAGACCACTCCGGTCAATATTGTGTCAAGCATCACAATCGCCTCCTTCATGCTTCCGGAAATACTCAGACAGTTAAAGGAGACCGCCCCGGACCTGCACATTTCCGTCCGGGTGGCAAGCGCCAATGCCGCCCTTGACATTCTGCAGAGGGGAAATGCCGATATTGCGTTCTGGGAAGGCGCCGCCCCAAAGGGTAATTTTCACACTGTTTTCCTGGGCTCATACAGATTATGTGCCGCCTGTGCGCCGGATTTCCCTCTGCCCGATCAGGTCATCACGCCCGCCCGGCTGTGCAGCTGTCCGTTGCTGCTCCGGGAGCCGGGAAGCGCCATCCGGGATACCCTGGACAACACCCTTGCCCTGGCCAGTCAGAAAGCGGCCCCCGTCTGGGAAAGCGTCAACTCCCTCGCCCTTATCAAAGCTGCCGAAGCGGGACTGGGCATCACCATTCTGCCGGAACAACTGCTGTCGGATTCTCTGCTTCTGAAAAAACTGCGCATTGTCCGCCTGGATAAAATGAATATGGAAAATCAAATGCTGGCGCTGTATCACAAAGACAGATATATCACTAAAAACTTGCAGCTTCTCATAGACAGACTCCTCAGAACATCCTGAGCAGGCCCTCCAGGCCTTCCCGCTGGTAAATCTCCTTATAGAACGCCACCTCGTCCTTGATAATCTCATCAATGACCTGGATGCCCAGAAGCTCCACAGGGGCCTTGTCGTCTGTCAGAATAAGTTCCCCCGGCTCATATCTCACCAGGGAGCCCGCCACCCTCTCCATCATGGCATACAGATCCCCATCCTGCAGCTTCTGCCTGCCTTCCTCCAGGACGGAAAGCATATCCTTGTTGTCCGAGGCGAAAAGCTCCCTGTTGGTGGAGGCTCCCACCTCCACGGTGTAGACCTGGCCGAAGACAGAGGCGATGGTATCCGCCAGATACTGGTTGATGCTCCCCTGGCCGCCTCCGCGCATGTTCATGTTCACCACCATGACACCGTTCTCCGCCAGGTGCTCCCTGGCCAGAGTAAAAAACTCCACCGAGGACATCTGAAAGGGAATGGTAATGTCCTGGTAGGCGTCCACCATAATCACGTCATATTTCTCATCCACCGCATTTAGAAAAGCCCTGCCGTCGTAGGTGGTGACTTCCACATCCTCCGGCAGGTAAAAATACTCTCTGGCCAGGGCAGTGATCCTGTCATCAATCTCCACGCCCTCCACCTCCATGCTGCCGAAATATTTTCTGCACTGTGTGGCGTAAGTTCCCGTCCCCATGCCAAGCACCAGCACCCGGCACTGTGCCGGTTCCTTTCCCTCCACCATCAGAGGCGCCGCCATGGCATAGTCGTAGTACATACCTGTAAGTCCCTGGTTTTTCATATAGATGGACTGGACTCCAAAGAGCACATTTGTGGAGAGGATCACGCTTCTGCCGCTCTCTTTTACCTGCAGATAGTTGTAGACGGACTCCCCCTCATAGGCCAGATCCTCCTCCCAGAACGCAAAGCTGTTCCGGCTCCCTGCCCCGCAGCAGACCAGAAAACACAGAGCGCCCGGAAGAATCCTCTTCCAGGCCCCGGCACTGACAAAATACACAATCCCCAGCGCCAGTAAAACCCCGGAAAAGATCAGAAATGTGGCCGAGGTTCCCACCGAGGGAATGGTCACAAAGGTGGGAAGGAATGTCCCGATAATGCTCCCCACCGTGTTAAAGGCCCCCAGGTTCCCCACCATCTTGCCGCTCTCCTGAAGGCTGCCCACAGTGTATTTTGCCAGGGAGGGCGTCACCGTCCCCAGCAGAAAAAGCGGAAACACAAAGATCACCATACAGGCTACGAATGCCGCCACAATGAGGAAATTGCTGCTCACAGAGAAGACCAGCACAGCCGATATCCCCAGGACAATATATTTTCCCACCACAGGGATGGCCCCGATCCACACCGCCGCCAGCAGAATCCTGGCATAGAGCCTGGCAGGGTCAGGGTGCCTGTCCGCGCTGCGCCCTCCGTAGATATTTCCCAGGGCCATGGCGATCATAATGGTTCCAATGATAATGGTCCACACAATCTGGGAGGAGCTGAAATAAGGAGCCAGAAGCCTGCTGGCCCCCAGCTCCACCGCCATCACCGACATGCCGGCAAAAAATTCCGTCAGGTACAGAAAAATCTTGTTGTTCAGTATCTTAGGTCTGTTGGCAGGATCCATTGTTCTCTTTCTCTCTTTCCTTTCGCGTTCCTGACAAAGGGCAGGCTTCTCCTGCCCCGGCCAGCTCCCTACAGCAGTTGAAACAGGGGCCTGCACGCCGGATAAATCTGCTGAAACTGCCTGTACCGGGCCTCGTACCGGGCCGCAAGCTCCGGCTCAGGTTCCACCGTGTCCACCACCCGGACCACCGCCCCGGCGATCTCCTCCACACTGCCGTACTCCCCGCAGGCCACGGCCGCAAGCATGGCGCCTCCCAGGGCGGGCCCCTCCTCGCTCTCCAGAATGTCCACCTTCAGATTCAGGATATTGGCCATAATCTTCCGCCAGAGAGGGCTCCTGGCCCCTCCCCCGCAGATCTTTGTCCGGGTGAGTTCAATCCCCAGGGACTTCGCCACTTCCAGGGAATCCCGCAGGGCAAAGCCCACTCCCTCCAGAACCGCCTGGGTCATCTGGGCCCTGGTGGTGTCCATGGTCATGCCGATAAAAGCTCCCCTGGCCAGGGGGTCATTGTGAGGGGATCGCTCCCCCATGAGATAGGGAAGGAAAAACACATGGTTCTCCCCCAGCTTCTCTATGGCCGCCTGCTGCCCCGCGTAGTCCTTTGTGCCCACAATCTCCTCCATCCACCATTTGTTACAGGAGGCGGCGCTGAGCATGCACCCCATCAGGTGCCAGCTGCCGTCTGCATGGGCAAAGGAGTGCAGGGCATTGTGTCCGTCCACCCCGAATTTTCTGGAGGAGATAAAAATAGTGCCGCTGGTGCCCAGGGAGATATTGCACTGCCCCTCTCCCACCGTGCCTGTGCCCACCGCGGCGGCGGCATTGTCCCCGGCTCCCGCCGCCACCAGGACGCTCTCCGGAATTCCCAGCTGCGCCGCAGCCTGGGGCAGCACCCTGCCCACCGGCTGAAAGCTCTCAAAACACCGGGGCAGCTGCTCCTGCCGGATGCCGCAGATCTCACACATCTCCCGGGACCACCTGCGGTGCTCCACGTCAAACAGAAGCATGCCGGAGGCGTCTGACACATCCGTGCAGTGGACTCCCGTGAGCCTGTAGGCAAGATAATCCTTTGGCAGCATAATCTTCTCTATCCTGGCAAAGTTTTCCGGCTCATTCTTTTTCATCCACAAGAGCTTGGGGGCGGTAAAACCTGTAAACGCAATGTTTGCAGTGTAACGGGAGAGCGTCTCCTTTCCCACTACCTTGTTCAGGTACTCACACTCCTCCCCCGTCCTGCCGTCATTCCACAGAATGGCAGGGCGTATCACCCTGCCCCCGCTGTCCAGAACCACCAGACCATGCATCTGCCCGCCGAATCCAATGCCCGCCACCTGGGCCCGGTCCACATCTCTCAAAAGCTCCTTTATGCCCTCCACGGACTGTTCATACCAGTCCTCCGGATTCTGCTCCGCCCACCCGGGCTGGGGAAAATACAGCGGATACTCCTTTGACACAATATTTCTGACCTGCCCGCCGCTGTCCATCAGCAGCAGTTTCACCGCCGATGTGCCCAGATCCACACCAATATAAAACATACCCTCTCTCCTATACTTCCTCTCGTCTCTGCAATCCAAAACCCCGCAGACCTACTTCTCCTTGGCCATAAGAGTTCTGTACCATTTCAGCGCCTCCTGGTAGGCGGTGCTGACAGTGTCCACCTCCACGCGGTCCATCAGCAGAAGCCTGGAGACTTCCTGCCAGTTGGCCAGCTCATACTGCACAATCAGCTCCAGCACCGGAGCCAGAGCGCCGGTGTGTCCTACCAGAGCGTCCCTGACACCCTCGGAGACCGTGACTTTTTTCAGCGCTTCCACCATGGGCTCCTCCAGGATCACATCCAGCACGGAGAAAAGTCCCATCAGGAACAGCTCTTCAGACCTGGCGCCCAGACCAAAATCCTGGGCAAGACTCTCGGCAAATTTTGCCCGCAGCAGAGAAGTCCTGGTTACTTCATTGGGCTTATCCGCATACAGTTCGTTCACCACCGCCGTGTTGATCCACTTCCGCAGCTCCGCCTGCCCCAGCATGGCCGCCGCATAACGGATGGTGGTTATGCCGGAGTTCACCGTCATCCGGTTTACCATCTTCAGCAGAGAGATGGTCAGCGCCGTGTCCCTGCCGATGACCTGGGCTGCATCCGCCACTTCAAAGTCCTCGCTGTTCACCAGATTCAAAAGCTCAATATAATTTACCTTCAGAGGCGCCACCTCATGCTCCCCTCGCGCAATGGGAACACGGTAGAATCCTCCCTCATACAGACGATAGCCCCCGGAAGCCTTCAGCGCCTCAAAGCTCTCCATGGTACTGATATTCCCTGCACAGAGCTTTATATGGGGATAGAGCTTGCCGAAGTAAATCTTGGCCTTGTCAATGGCAATCTTCTGGCTGTTCAGGAATATGTAGTCAACAAGCTTCAGAATCTCCCTGTAGCTCTCAAATTCCACCACCGCCAGCTTCCTCACCGCCAGTCTGTACCCCTTCTCCCTCAGCTGGCGCAGGCGCTCCACATACATCTCCACCGGCGGGATAGAATTGTCAAGCAGCAGCACCAGCCTCTCGTGGGGAGCGCTGCACTGGGCTTCCAAGTCAGAGAAGACAGAGATATTCGTCACAGGGACAAAAATCTCCTTATCCTCGGAGATTGTCTCAATCCCCATACTCTCGATCAGTTCCAGGCCTTCCACCGCTGCCGCCCCGTCAAACTGTCCGGTTCCGATTTTCATAGGATTCAAAAAAACATTGTCCTTTTGAGAAAACACAGAGTAAGCTTTTACAGCCATATTTTCATCAAAAAGGGGGATCAGTGCCATCATCATAATATCCACCCTGCAATGAGTACCGTTGCCCTTTCTTTCTATACATTTTCCAGAAACTGTCTCCTATGTACATATAATATCTTAGCATAACCTCCCGGATTATGCCACCGCCAATTGCAGATTCTCACAACCCGGGAACCTGTTTGATGAAGTTTCAGTGGCCTGACTGAGCTGTCGCCCTGTCCCAGGCCGCAGGCCTTCTCCTCAGACGGCGCGCCGCCAGAAGCAGCACAAATATTCCCCCGCTGACTCCGCTGACCAGAATTCCTTCCCCCGCCCCCGCCGGCACATACTTCATCTCAAACACATACTCACCCGGCTCCAGGTCAAAAGCCATAAGGCACCCTCCAAACAGAGAGGGCTCTGTCTCCCGGCCATTCACAAGCACAGTCCAGCCCGCCTCCCCGGGCACGCTCAAAATCAGCCTCCCCGCCTGTGACAGCTGCAGACTGCCCGAGATAAAATCGCTCTCCCAGACCACATTTTCCATGTGCTGCGCCCCCAGCAGGTCAAGGACCTCCCTCAGAACGTCCTCATCCATTCTGTACACATCCGCCGTCACCCTGGGCGTCTCGTCCTTCTCATCCCCATTGGAGAGCGTGATTGTATCCCCCTCTCTCAGATATCCCAGATAAAGAATGGATCCCTTCTTTAAATCGTTGAAATTCTCCTCCCCCGCTCTGCCCCCGGTGTATTTTATCTTGTTTGTCCCGCCTGCCGTCAAGATGGCATAGTATATCCCATCCTGCCCGGAGGAGAACTTGATATTGTCCCCTGCCTGCTTCCTGTCCTCCTTGACAAAAAGCGTCCCCTGGATCCCCAGATCCTCCACCATCCGGTTCTGGCGGCTGATCCCGGTGTAAGCATCGCCCTCCGGCAGGTCAAAGCCCACAGGGGCCACATAGCCAAAGGGCAGCGCCGCGTTGCACTGGTACAGACAGATATCACCGCTGCGCTCCTCCAGGGAGTAAAGGCTGCTCTCATACCGGGTGGACTCCCCGAACATATATTTCACATTCAGCATGGCAGACACCAGGGCGGTGGCCCCGTCAAACCCATAGTATACCTTGCTGTGGCGCATTCCCAGAAGCTTGTACATGTCCATCACATAGGAGTTCAGGGTGGAGGAGAACACGCTCGCCGTGGGATACCCTGTGAGAGTTCCGTCGTTTTTTGTCTTCCTGGTAAACTTCTCCATACGGAAAAATCCCTCCTCCCTCTCTCCTGCCATCTGGTAAAGCTGTCTATAGTCCTCCTGATGTTCCAGATAGGCGCTCCGGCTCACCGTCCCCACACTTGTGGCATAGGTGTTCACCGCGCACTCAGCCACCACCACTGTGAGGGCCACCACCAGAAGCCCCCTGCGGGCGCCCTTTCCCTTTCTGGTGCAGTACAGATACAGCAGCACCGCGTACAGCCCACACAGCAGCAGGGTCAGCGCCATGACCCCCATCTCAAAATCCTCGTGGTCAATAAACTTTTCAAAGAGCAGCATGGCCACCGCCGCACAGATGCACCCCCGCTGAATCTCACGGCCTTCCCCCTCCCTCACATGGCTCCAGGCGTCCGCGCACATGGTCAGCACCAGGAAAATATAGAGAAAAGACTGCCTGCCGGGGAGGGAATCAGGATAATTCAGCCCATGCCAGAGAAAATCCAGAATATTGGTCCCAAAACCCAGAAGCATAAATCCCGCCAGGCCCATCCGCAGAAACTTCTCCCGCAGGCGTATCCTGCCGTTCATCAGATACATGGGCACCAGCACAAACACTGCGCTGCCGCAGTAGATATTGGGCCAGTGAGCCAGCCCCCGCTCAGTGTAGACACAGACACAGTGCCTTGCCAGCATGTCAAAGACCGGGAAATAGGACTTTATCTCCTTGGGAAAGTCCATGTCCCCGAAATCCGTCTCCAAAATGGCGCACACTTCCGGGATCAGAAGCAGAGCAGCCATTCCCCCTGCCAGAAGAGAAAACAGGGCAAAATATCCCAGGCTCCGAAGCCGGTTTCCCTCCAGACACAGCAGCATGAAAAAGTAAAGCACCAGGAAAATGCAGATCATAATGGAGAGGTAGAAATTCGTATAGATGGACAGAGCCAGCGTCACGCAGTACAGCCCCCACCGCCCTTCTTTCACCAGCCTCTCCAGCCCCAGCACAATCAGGGGCAGCAGCACCACGCAGTCCACCCACATGATATTGTAATTATATGCCGCCATAAAGCCTGAGAGAGCGTAGAAGCAGGAGAAAAGCAGCGCTCCCCACTCCCCGTCCCTCTCCTGAGCCGGAAGAGCCCCCTGACTGCCGGTGCAGCGTCTGCGCAGATAGGCATAAGCCGTCAGCCCGGCCAGGCCCACTTTTACAATGATTAAGTAACTCATAAACTCAATCAGAAACTGTTCCGGCACCAGAAGGGAAAGGACATGAAAAGGACTTGCCAGATAGTAGACGAAAAGAGCCAGAAAATTGGAGCCTATCCCCACATTGAAGGAAAAATTCAGACTTTCCCCTCCTCTTACCTTGTGGAGCAGCTCGCTGAAAAAGGGCATGTACTGATGGTACATGTCGGAGAACAGAAAGCTCCTGTCTCCAAAGGGATAGATTCCCCTGATGACAAATATCAGAAACATCACTGCCGCCGGCAGCAGAAACGCCAGAATACCGGGGACATTTTTTTGATTCACTTTCACGAACTTTCTCATGACACCAATACCTCATTTGCAAGATGTAACACAGGCTCCGCCTTATGTGGCCCCGCCGTTTACCGCCTCAAAATACCGGTTCAGGCAGGCCCCGATCAAAATGATGTACATACAGAAGTACATCCACAGCAGCAGTATGATAATAATGGACAGGCTCCCGTAAATACCATAGGAATTGTTGTAATTCAGATAACTGGAAAACCCCCAGGAGAAGATACTCCATATCACAGCGGAAAAAGCCGCTCCGGGCACCTGCTCCCTGAAGTGCCGCTTTTTGTCGGGCACATAGGCATAAATCGCCGCGAACAGCATTGTCAGGACCACCCACACCAGAAGAAAGCGAAAATTCATGGCAAAGGACACCACGGTCTGCAGCCTGGGCAGCCGGTGCAGGGCCAGAGCCACCAGTTGATCTCCCAGGACCATCACAAAGAGGGAGAGAATCACCACCACCAGCATCACCACCGTGTAGAAAGACGCCACCACACGGACTACAAAATAATTCCGCTCATCCTCCACGCCGTTGATGGCATTCAGCCCCCGCATTAAGGCCATCACTCCTTTGGCGGCGGACCATATGGTGGTAATGATGGCGATGGACAGGATTCCCGCAGACTTGCTGTAGACTTCCGAGATCAGGCTTTTTACCAGAGGATCCGCCTGATCCGGCGTCAAATCCGTCACCGCCTCCACCAGGATTTCCTCCGTCAGGGGCGTGTAAGGTATGATGGTACAAATCATAATCAGCATGGGAACCACCGACAGGAAAAAGAAAAAGGCTGTGCTGGCGGCATAGGTGCCGATATTCTGCTTTTTCATCTGCGCGGAAAAATCCTGCAGATGGAGAAATAATTTTAAGGCCACTGGACTCTCTCCTATTTTCATGAAACCCTTATAAGGAACCGCTCCTTATGTGCCGGGCGAAACCTTAAGCCCTCTCATACATGGGGCATTATCTTACGTTTTACGACCCATATACATTTACAATGGAACAATGTTCATAAAAGTACAGCAGGATCTCCTCTGCGGAGTATCCGCTTGCGGCCATCTCCCGGGCGCCGTTCTGGCTCATTCCCACTCCGTGGCCGAAGCCTCCCCCTGTCAGGGCATATTTTACCACATTTTCATCCTCCCTGCCAACTGTTATGGTAAAAAAACCGCTGGGAAGCAGGTTGGGACTGGCTACACTGCTGCCGTCCTGCCTTATCACTTTCGATTTTCCGTCGTTGAGCACATATCGGATATTGTGCTCCGATATGACTTTGATCTTCTGGGTGCCTGCCTCTATCACAAGTTCATCCGCCACACCGCCGCTGCCTCGTTTCTCTATATAAATGTCCGTGATATCCTGCAGCTCTTCCACCGGGCAGCTCTCATAAGCCCCGTCCTTCCAGGTGAGCACCAGGGCGCTGTTGGCGGCATAGCGCTTCTGCAGCACCTCCAGCATGTGCTCCTTATCCAGCTCCTCCGCCTGATAAGTCCACCGGTACCAGCCTTCCTCCGCCTCAAAGTCGTCCTCGTCCCTGGAGGAGATAAACGCCGCAAAAACCGCCTCATCCTTCAGCGCCTCACCCATATCGACGGCATTCCCCCCGCCGGAGAGCGTTCCCCCCGCAGCCGGGATCTCCCCCTCGGGGCTGCCCTGGGAACCCAGGGCGGTCTCCTGGGCCATGGCCCTGCGGCTTAAAGACTTCGCCCTCAGATAGGTCAGCGTAGGCGCTGCCGCCGTCTTCCACACGCTGGCATCACTGCCCACCCCGCAGGAAGTGGAGTAATAGTAAGCCCCCGCCAGATCTCCTTCCTGGGTCAGCAGAAGCTGCCCGTAAGTCTCCTTCACCGCTGTGGTGGTGCTCTCCTGCTCCAGAATGTTATTGTACACCTGGTAAGAAGTACTGTCGTCCACGTGGGCGCCGTACTGTGGATAGGCCGCATGTTCCATATGCCCATAGGCGTAGGTGCGGGCGCTGACCGCCTGGGCCTTCAGAGCCTCCGCCGGGTACCTGGAAGGCATCTCACTGGGGACCACACTGTAGAGATATTCCTCCAGAAGTACCTCGTTCACCGCCACAATCCCCTCCTGGGCGCGCAGAAACTCCATGGAGCCCCTGTAGGAGGGAATCCCCTGGCTCCGGCTGCAGTTTTTCAGAACCACCTTCCCCGTGAGCACGCTGGGAATTACCTTCACCCGGTCAGACTCAAAGTAGGACGACCCGGCCTCCAGGGTGATCTCCTCCCCGGCCCCATGATCCTCCCTCTTCAGACTGCCCTCGGGACCGTAGACCACCGTAAAATCCACATCGCAGGTAAATACCGGCTCCTGATGGAAAATGTCGTCATAGTTGGAGGCTTTCACCAGCACCCGGATATATTCCATGGCCTCCTCCTTCACCATCAGAACCCCGCAGACCTCCCCCTTCTCAAGGCAGAGATCCGTGTAGCTGTACCCGAAAAACAGATCCTGAACCGTGCACATCTCCAGGCTGTCATACAGACGATATCCCTTGTAATCCGCCGCCAGAGGCAGCCTGCCGTATCCCTCCACCTCAATGGAGGTGCTGTCCGCGCTTAAGATCTTTCCATTGATCTTATCCGTCATGGGCTCCAGGGACGTGACCCGGCCGTCCGTCAGCACCACATCCGCCACCTGCTCCCGCAGAGGGGTTTCCGGAAAATACTCCTTTCCCCAGGGATAGCGCTCACTCTCCCCCTCGCGGAAAATCGTCAGCCCCTCCTGGTCCGCCTCCATAACCCACACATTGGCATACTGCTCCACCACCGGAATATGGGGCGTGGGCGCAGGGGTGGGATCCACCCGGGCTTCCTCCCGGTTTCCCGCCATCTTTCCTATAAAAAGCACACCCAAAAGCAGCAGACCCATCAGGCAGATAAAAACCTTCAGCTGCATCCTCTGGGACCTGTTCAGTCCCCATCTGTCCTTGTCCAAACACGCTCTCCCCGAAAAATATTTTATGTAAACTTCAAAAAGAGCAGCCCCCGGGGGACTGCCCTCTTCTTCTGTATCTAACACCCAAGATGCCGCCTCCTGTCCTCTGACTCCTAGCAATGCTAGGTGGGTGACCGCAGCCACAGCTTTTGCCTTCCCTTCCAATCCTCATCAAATGAGTGAGGGCTTGACAGCCACTTGGCGATGTAGGAATCCCGTTTAAAGTAATGTAGGTTCAAAACAAACAGAAGTCATCGCACATCTCAGGTTGGTCTTATTATATCAAATAACCTCGTAAATTACAACTGGATTTTTTTCCAATTTTCTCCTGTGAGGAATTCTTTTCTTTTTCCCATCCACATTTCTTTAGCAATTCTTAAGAATGTACTTTCCTCAGTGTATTGACTTTCAATATAAAAGTGATACAATATGTCTTGGCTTCAAAAATTCTTAAAGCATGAGGAGGAAAAAACTATGAAGAAGAAACTGTTAATCTTAGTCGCTGCTATGATGCTGGTTCTGGCAGCCTGCGGCGGAAAGCCCACACTGGCTGAATGGGTGGAGAGCGAAGATGTAACTACCGCAGAGGATACCATCAACGCCACTTCCGCTTCAACCGGCATGCGTGCCGAGTTCAGCGCCGAGGGAGAGGACATCTTGGTTTTCAGCTGTACTTATCTGGAGCAGCTTCCCCTGGATGGAACCAGCCAGGAAGATATTGAGACATATTTCTCCAGCGCGCTCAGCGGAATCACTTCCACCATGGACCCCATGTTCACAGCATGTGAGCAGGCAACCGGTGTGAAGCTTCAGTGCATCCGTGTGAAGTACATCAATGCTGACGGCAGCGAAGTTTACAGCTACGATTTCGCAAATCCTAACTAAGGACAGGCTGCTACATAAGCCTGATTTTGACAAAAAACACACAGCAGCATGACAGACAAAACCGGCCATGGGAGGCAATGCTTCCCCATGGCCGGTTTTTATTTTTGCCTGCAGGGGCCGCCCCGAACAAAGGCGGCGGACTTACGTCCGCCGCCTTCCAATATCCTGCCTTACTTACAGACCTGCCGCCTCGGATACAATCTTCTTCAGCGCTGCCAGTGCCTCGTCAGGAAGCTTGTCATAGCCTTCCTTCTTGGTGGCAAAGCCTTCCACAGCGTCAACACGGTTCTGCATTGCGCCCTGAAGTGCCTTCACATACTCTGCATCGCCCAGGTTGGGAGTAAATCCTTCCCAATCCATGATCTCGATATCCTCGAAAGGTCCCCACTGAGTGAAGGTTGCCCTCTTCTCCACAATGGCCTCAAGGATGCCAAGGGTATCGGCAGGTTTCACCTTCTTGCCCATAAAGTCGCCGGTGTTGATAATATAGCAGTCTACATTCTTCTCATCAACCAGCTTCTTGAACTTCTCGTAGTCGTTCACCAGAGGATATGTCCTGAACGGATTCGCATAAGGCACAATGCGGAGTGCGTTCATGTCGGTGCCCGCTGCCACACGCTCTGCGGTGGAAGTCTTGGTAGCCAGGGTAGCGCCCATAACGGATGCCAGAGCAGCGCCCTTCAGCTTCACCACGGGAGGAATGGTGGGATCCTTCATAATCCAGAAAATAGCATTTACAGGAGCGTCAATCTTGTCCACACGGTTAGGAGACCAGAGCTTGGACTTGATGGCGCGGCCGTTGCCGTTCCTGATGTCCTCTGTTACCAGCTGCACTTTGCCGTCCTCGTCCAGAGTAGCGGAGCAGTTCTGAGCGGTCAGCAGGTACTGATTGTCCGCACAGCCCGTAGGATAGTCTGCGGTCTTGTCAAAGTAGGTGGGCTCCAGCGCCACGGATGCACAGGTATCGGTATTGATGATGAATGCATCGTCGTGAAGAACCTTGATCTCATACTTGCCGTCATGCTTTGCATGGGTCAGAGTGGACTTGCCGGATCCGGACAGACCGTACACGGATGCAACGAACTTGCTTCCGTCAGCAAGCAGATACTCCTTCTGTCCGCCGTGGCAGGATGCATAGCCGTTCCTGTTGGCCAGTGCCCATGCCA
>CAJUNZ010000053.1:0-20460 GCA_910587755.1 uncultured Acetatifactor sp.
GTCATGGCAAATGCCTGTGCGATTCCGGCACCCATGGTGCCCGCACCGATAATACCTACTTTCATTGAAAGTTCCTCCTTAATCTATCAATTCAAATTTCCCCTTAACGGTTCTGGAAAGGCTCTTTAACTTTCTCCTTGTTCTTATCCAGGAAGAAAGCCATGCCGTACTTCTGGTCCTCTGTCTCGAAGCAGTCTCCAAAGAGCTTTTCTTCAATCACAATCGCCTGATCCATATCCACATCCAGGCCCTCATTGATGGCCTTCTTGCAGTTGCGCACGGCGATGGGAGCGTTCTTGGCAATGCCCGCAGCCATCTTCTCCGCAGCGGGAAGCAGTTCCTCCTGAGGATGAACGGCATTCACAAGGCCGATCCTGAAAGCCTCGTCCGCCTTGATATTGCGCGCAGTGTAGATCATCTGTTTCGCCATTCCCGCGCCTACCAGACGGGCAAGCCTCTGGGTGCCGCCGAAGCCGGGCGTAATTCCCAGACCCACCTCAGGCTGGCCGAACACGGCGTTATCGGAACAGATCCTGATGTCACAGCTCATGGCAAGCTCGCAGCCGCCGCCCAGAGCAAAGCCGTTCACCGCCGCGATCACGGGGATGGGGAATGTCTCCAGCCTGCGGAACACATCGTTGCCCTTCTTGCCGAAAGCTTCTCCCTGCGCCTTGGTGAGAGTGCTCATCTCTCCGATGTCAGCACCTGCCACAAAGGATTTTGCCCCTGCTCCGGTGAGAACCAGGCAGCGCACTGTCTCCAGATCCACCCCGTCCAGTGTCTTGTCCAGTTCCTCCAGCACGGTGGAATTCAGGGCGTTCAGCGCTTTCTCACGGTTGATGGTGATGACAGCGTAAGCCCCTTTCTGCTCATACAAAATAAAATCCATCTCTCTACCTCTTTAAATATGTATAGTTCTGGTTTCAGGCTACATGAATACATCTAAGGCTTTCTGATTTGAAAGCCTCAGATGCATCCCCCATGATTACATGATTAGTCTTCGATTTTCACAATGGTGGAGCAGCCCATGCCGCCGCCGATGCACAGAGTGGCCAGGCCGGTCTTGGCTCCTCTTGCCTTCATGCCGTGCAGCAGTGTCACCAGAATACGGCAGCCGGATGCGCCCACAGGATGTCCCAGAGCGATAGCGCCGCCGTTGGGATTCAGCTGCTTATCCACATCAATGCCCAGATCCTTGCCCACAGCAACGGACTGAGCGGCAAATGCCTCGTTGGCCTCGATGATATCGAAATCTTCAATCTTCATGCCGGTCTTGGCCATGACTTTCCGTGTAGACGCCACAGGGCCGATACCCATAACTTCAGGGCGCACACCTGCCAGAGCTCCTGCCACAAAGGTAGCCATGGGCTTCACACCCAGCTCTTTCGCCTTCTCCTCGCTCATCACTACGATGGCAGCCGCACCGTCGTTGATGCCGGAAGCGTTGCCTGCGGTGACGAATCCGTCAGGGTTGATGGAGCGCAGCTTGGCAAGTCCTTCTATGGTTGATCCTGCCCTGGGGCCTTCGTCCACTTTGAACTCAATGGTCTCTTTCTTTTTCTTCACCATCACAGGCACGATCTCCGCGTCAAAAGCACCGGACTTCTGAGCAGCCTCCGCCTTCTGCTGGCTCTTCAGGGCGAACTCGTCCAGTTCCTGCCTGGTCAGGTTCCACTCCCTGCAGATATTGTCCGCAGTGGTGATCATATGATAATCATTGAAGGCATCCCACAGAGCATCCTTGATCATGGTGTCCACCAGAGTGCCGTTGTTCATCCTGTAGCCGTAACGGGCCTGGGGAACCGCATAGGGAGCCATGGACATATTCTCCATGCCGCCTGCAACCACAACGTCGGCATCTCCCGCCATAATCATCTGCGCTGCCTGGTTTACACAGTTCAGACCGGAGCCGCAGACCACGTTCATGGTGACAGCAGGCACTTCAATGGGAAGTCCTGCCTTGATGGATGCCTGGCGGGCCACATTCTGGCCCAGGCCTGCCTGGATAACGCATCCCATGTACACCTGGTCCACGTCCTTGGGGCTGACCCCTGCCCTGTTCAGTGCCTCCTTGATTACCACTGCTCCAAGCTCTGCGGCGGGAGTGGTGCTCAGCGATCCGCCCATGGTACCGATGGCGGTACGGCATGCACCGGCTAAAACTACTTTCTTTGCCATTTGTTTTACCTCCAAAGATTTTTAGGTATTGATTGTTATTTTTTTATCATATACACTGTGTCTAGTTTATCATAGTCCCTATCTATTTGCAATGTCCTTTTTCCTTAAAAGTTCATAAAAACTATATGGCATTTTATACAATGCCGGAGGCGGAGGAGAGGAAAATTTCTCCGAACCCCTGCCTTACAGATATCTTGTGATACTTTCATCGGCTTTTATGTCAAATCCTCCGGACAGAAGGAATTCCAGAAGTTCCCTCTTCTTCCCCAGGGCCCCGGCGCTGAGGAGAATCTGAGTCAGCACCATTCCCCCCGGCTCTATGCCGCTTTCTGTGACTGCCAGGTATCTGGCGTACTCCAGCAGAGCTCTGTTGTCCACAAGCCCCCGGCAGCCTCCCAGCAGCTCCTTTTTCCGGCCAAAAAGCGCCTCGTCGTACTTCCTGTCACACTGGGAGAGCGGCCCATAGGACTTGAGCGTTTCCGCCTCAAACCCTTCCAGCCCCATATCCCCGTCCAGAAAAACCGCCTGGCTCCACACATGGCCGGGAACCGTCCCCCTGTCCATGCCATTTAAAGAAAAGAGCAGTGCAGCGTCCGTCCCCCACTCCCGGGCCCTCTGCTGTATCTCATGGAAGGCCCTGGAGCCGCCTCCCTCAAAGACGCCGTTTATCAGGAATACTCCCCTGCCTTCGGCTGCCGTCTCTCTGTCTATAAAATCACAGATCTCCCGGCAACGGTCCTCTCCCCCCGGCAGGGTCAGATGACAGGCGCCCTTTCCTCCCCACATGGCGGAAAGACACCGGGCAATCCTCTCCCCGTTGGCGCCGCACACCACGGGAATCGTCGTATCTGCGGGCACCAACATGCCCAGGGCGTAGGCCATCCTCCGGGCCATCTCCCCGGCGGCAGACGCCTCATAGCCTGCCAGACACAGGTTGCCCTTGAGTGCTTTCTCAAAAGCATCCCCGTCGGCAATAGGGCCTCCGGGAAGAAATTTCCTCTCTCCCCGGGTAAAGGAAAACGTGAGGGCCGGCTTTTGCAGCACCTCCCCAGAATCCGGCAGGACAGCGGCCGGCTCAGTCCGATGTTCTTCGCTCTGGCAGACCTGGCACTCCTCCGCAGTCTTTCCCCCTGACTCCACCGCCCCATCAGGTTTTTTCGGCGCTGGATCATTTTCCCTGAGACAGGAATCTGCCTGCTCCACAAAAGCGGAGAAATATTCCTTTGCCTCCTGCTCTGTACAGCCGCAGACTTCGGCAATCTCCCCGCAGAGAGTCTCCCCGGGCAGCCCCTTCAAAAATGCCTGGACGTGCTGTATCTCTTTTTTGGTCAGCCCCTCCTTCCGCAGTCTGGCGCTGGCAGCCCGGGCCAGAACGACCTCTTTTACCACCTCCAGAGGACTTTTCACCTGAAAAACACTCTGGGGCGTTCCCATGTTTGTATACCTGTAAAATTTCTTTTTGGAAAGCTCCAGTATGTCCCGGGCATCCACCGTGTACCGGGGCAGGGTGCAGACTTCCTTTTTCAGCCAGGCCCCTGCGGAGACAGATTCCTCCTGGACAAACTCGAAATCTCCCTTTGTGCACAGCAGGCCCTCCACCCTGCCATCCACTTCCTTACAGGCGAAAAACACTCTGCCGTTCCCAAGTTCCGTGAGAAGATTTGCGGCAAGATACCCGGCAATATCCCTGCAGCTGTGACAGTCCGGCAGTTCTTCCACCGCTATGTACCTGGCGCTGTCATTGTACCGCATTTTAATATAATCCTTGCGGGCATCCTTGAGATTCTGGTGCGGGGACCAGTCCCACACCCCCACAAACGCATCCTCATCGGGCCCGGCAAACAGGGGCAGTCTGTCCCGGTTGGCGAAATAGGGCGGCTCCCCTTCTGTCTTGGAAAAAGGCACCACCCTGCCCCCTTTTATATCTGCAAGACGCTTGCACCTCTTGCCGAGATGATCTGTAAAAACCTGACAGATAGAGGTAAATTTAAATTCCCCGTTTCCCTCCTCCGTTTCCGAGTCGGAAAGATCTGAAAACGGCTGCATTTCTGACGCTTTGCGCTTTTCCTCCTCCAGGCGCTTTTTCACAGATGCCAGGTCTTTTTCCAGCAGTTCCTTCCCCTGGGACAGTGCGGCAGCTCTCTTCTCCGCCTCCAAACGGGCTGCCTTTTCCGCCTCCAGTTCCCGCCGCAGACAGGCCGCTGTACCCGACTTCGGTTCCTTCTGTGAGTGAACGGCTGTCTTCGGCTCCGGTTCCTTCTGTGAGTGAGCGGCTGCCTTCGGCTCCGGCGACATACCTCCCTCTTCCTGTATATTTTCTCCGGATACAGCGTTCTCGGAAGTATCTTTCGTAAAGACAATCTGGGAAGTTCCCGGTTTCTCTAACTGTTCCATGTGTTTTTTCCTCTCGTGATGGCGTTGTAAGATAAAATTCTGCGGATTTTTATTCCTTTGTAACCTGTTTTCTCGCAGTTTATATACATTATAGCTTATACTCCATCACATTACAATAGAAAATGCTTCATAAGACATCTGGCAGAAGTATCTGTCCAAGGATAATAAAAAGCAATGGGGAATCTGCGGCGCTCCCCCATTGCTTTTTACACGGACATAATATAAATCTGACATGGGTTGCACTCATCCCACAGCGTTGGGAACACTTCCAGTTCCTTGAATCCCAGCGACAGGTAGAACCTGTTGGTATCATCATAAATGTCATATCTGCCCATCTGGACTGTTTTAACCTGGATGAAAGAATACCCCTGTTCTTCAGCCCTTTCTCTCGCCGCCTCAAAAAGCTTCCGGCCTATGCCAAGCCGGTGATATTCTTTCAGCACCCCCATCACTGCCAGTTCAACCGTATGCCGTCCGGTTTCCTTTAAGTAGAGGAATCCCACAGGCTTTTCGCCATCATAAGCACAGAGAAAAACTTTTCCGCTGCTGTCCGCTATATATTGTTCTGTGGCTTCCGGGATGCCGAACCAGTCTGGGAGTGCTTCCAATATGGTTCTTGCAATCGTTTTTTTGTCTGTGTCAGAATCAATCCCTCTGATCTGCGGTCTGCTCTGGCTGGCCTGACTCAAATGTTCCGCCAGGGCATCCGCTGTTCTGGAGAAAAAGATCCCTTTTTCGTTTATCTTCTCCTGGCTCATGCTCATATCCCTGGGATTGTCCAGAAACGCCGCCTGATCCGGCTCCAGAGGGGCTGTGTCCCACTGAAGTTTTTCAAAGATTTCCGTCATGGTCCCATAAGTGTTTTTCTCATTGGGAGAACCGAAATTGTAGATGCCGCCCTCCAGGCCAAAAGCCCTTTCCAGATTTCTTACCACTTCGTTTACATCCGTAATGCCGCGCACATCATGTACCGGGAACCGCAGCGCTTCCGAAGAGTTTATTTTTGCCAGAAGAGTGCGGAAAAAATCCCCATGCTCCCCCCTGTTCATGGTCCGGATATCATACATCCAGGAAAGTCGCAGCAGCACACATTCCGGGTTCACCCGCAGGCATTCCTCCTCCGCCCACAGCTTCTGTTTTCCATACAGATTACAGGGGGAGAGGGCTTCTTCCTCGCTGTGCGGCCCCCTCAGATGACTCCCGAAATAAACCTGGTCGGAACTGCAGATCAGGCATTTCGCCCCGGCCTTCCGGGCCGCCTCCGCAATGTTTATGCTGCCTTCCACGTTGATCTTCCACGACAGCTCCGGCTCCCTTTCACACCTCCCCACATCCGACACCGCCGCACAGTGGACAATGAAATCGGGGCTCCAGGCCATAATCCTGCAGGATAATTCTCCGCCCCAGGCAATGTCCAATTCCCTGTGGGACGGCGCATAAATTTCGTATTTTCCCCGGTAGTAATCGGTAATCCTGCTGCCCAGAAAACCCGACGCCCCCGTTACCAGCAATCTCTTCATGCCGTTCCCTTCCCCTGTGCTCTCTCCTTTGCCAGAAGCCAGGCCATCACATGAACCGTCTGCTGAAATCTGCCGGAATAAATCATCTCCTGAATCTCCTGTTCCGTGTGCAGTTCCACATTCAGGAATTCCGTTGCATCCAGCTCCTGTCCCCCCACCTTGCGGCAGTTCTCTGCCCTGTACACATGGGCAAAGTTGTCCCCCATGGTGGCGTTGGAGGGAAGGGTAATAAGGTGGGTCCATTGGTCGGAGACATAGCCTGTCTCCTCCGCCAGCTCCCTCTTCGCCGCGGCAAGAGCATCCTCCGAGGGCGCATCGCCTCCTGCGCGGTATTCCTTTCCGTCAGAGCGCTCCAGGCCGCCTGCCGGAAACTCTGTGGTCACTTCCCTGATCCCCTGCCGGAACTGCCTTACACAAATGAGGTTCCCTTCTCTGTCCGATGCCACAATAACCACATAATCTCTCCTGCTGTAGGAATAATATGGTCCGAACTCACTTCCATCGGGAAAACGAAATTGTGATTTTCTAAAATCTATCCATTCATCCTGTACAATATGCTCCGTCTTGATCTCTTCCCATACCAGATCCTCTCTGTCATCTGCCATAATGATCTCTCCCTTTCCTTTTGCCGTCAGCTGCCTTCTTTTTTGGATCACAGCAATTATACTGCCTGTCCCTGATCTGGGCAATGGCTGCGGATGCACTCTGTCCCCACTTCAATTCTATAATCACCGCGGGCTTATCCAGGTGTAGTTTCCGTGGAATAAAACAGATATCCACAAAACCTGTCCCGCTGGGAAATTCTCTGACAATTGTATAATACTCCCGGGCTGAATAAAATACCAGATTTACCACACAGCTGAGAGTATTTTCATCATTGTACTGCAGTGAAGATATTTCCCTGTGAGCCCGCTCAATTCCCTCTGCCACAGCCGCCGCATTCTGGGCCCACAGTGACTCCAAAAGTCTTCTGGAATCCTCCAAAGCTCCAGCCACCTCATGCCAGTCCATGGTACGGATTTCAAACAGCCCCCCGGAATCTTCTTCTCTGTCATAATACGCCGCCAGCATATCCGCCGCCATGGACTTGCCGAAACGTCTGGGACGGCTGACACAGATATACTTCTGCCTTGTATTCAGGACAGCATTGGTCCTGTCTATCAGCATGGTCTTGTCCACATATATCTCAGAATGCAGGCTTTCCCGGAAACCTTTTCCGCCTGGATTCAGATAACTTCCCATGTCATTCCCCCTTGTGGAAAACTTCCAACCAATCCCTGCTCTCGCTTTATGGTCACTCCATCTCTGCCATGGCATCGGTGACAAATTTGTCCACCGTAATTTTCCATTCTTCCACCATGGCCAGGCCGGTTTTGCGAGCCTGTCTGGCAAATTTTCCAATCCGCCGAAGCTGTTCCTCCCTGCTGCCGTATTTCAGCACAATTCCCCCATAGTACACCGGCAGGGCGGCAGTTTCCACCCGGAAGAGAACCTCTTCATCCCCCTGAACCAGGGCCGCAGCCTGCTCAAACAAAGCTTCATACTGCCGGAACGTTTCCTCCCGCAGGTAGGTGTCCTTTCCGTCCAAAGGTCCCCCAAAAATGTTCAGTTCTCCGCCTGCTTTCTCCATCTCGTCGTGAATCAGGTCAATGTACTGCAGGATCAGAGGCCCCGCCTGTTTATAATAGCCTTTCAGAAAATCCAGCATGACTTCCCGCTCATCCACCTGAGGATTCCACATCAGTTTAGCCAGAAGATATCCCCGCAGTTCATGGAACTCTCCCCCGATCTCCCGGTTGCACTGGCTGAACAGAGAGCGGACATGATTCTCCACAAAAAAACGGATATTTGGCCCCAGGACACGGAGGTTCGGGAACGGGCTCACCAGGTTGCGGAACTGAATGCAGTAGTCCCACAGGAACACATTTTGGCAGATTTCTTTCCAATCCAGAAGTTCCTTGCGGGAGCCGGTGGATTTTTCATCCGTCTCAATGGGCAGCCCCCGGTTCGCCTCTATGTTGCAGAGCATAATATGGACATTTTCGGCAGGGCGGGTCATGGCCGGAGCCTTCCGGGTGTACCAGTATGCCAGAGTGGAGATGACTTTATCCGGAAAATGCGCACCGATACGGTTGACAAAATCCAGCACCGATCCCATGGGAGAGCCGTCCCTCCGGTTCCTCTCGCGGCATTTCTCGCACTGACAGTACGCATCATTGTCATTCTGGGAGACGGACCAGTATCTGGCACCGGGCTTCTCCGCCATATGCTTTTTCAGGTTCGCAAGAACGATCTCAAACACTTCCGGATTGGACAGGCAGAGCTGAGACTTTTCTCCTATGCGCTTTCCCTCATAGAGGGCAAAATACTCCGGATGTTCCTGAAAATACTGTTCCGGAGGACAGAGGGTGTAAAAAGAATGACACCAGAATCCCCAGCTCTCCTCCCGTTTGGAGCTTGGCGTCATCTTGTGTTTTTCCGCAAATTCCACGTCGCTGAAATCCCGGTACAGAATCTCCCGGTACTCCAGAACAGGGGAACAGGAATATTCCTCAAAGCACACCCTCAGGCTGGCGTCAAAGGGAATGTACTCGCAGGTGCGGGTGTAATACCGACAGCCTGCCACCCGCTCCAGCCAGTCGTAGACGGCATACACCATGGCCTGCTCATTTGCAGCCTCGATCTCAATATCTTTGTCAAAAATACGGTAGCGAAAGCCCTCCGGGCCGTGTTCCCCGTTTTTTAACACTATGCTTGGTTCCACGGTGGTGGTCTCCCGAACCGTAAATACCGCGTCGGTGATCTTCCCCAGGTATTCCGCCAGAATTCCCGCCGCCCGCTTGTACTCCCTGGCCACGATCACAACAGCTGCTTTTTTGTTTTCTGCAATACAGATGGGTTTGCTGTAATTCATTTTTACGGCTCCTATTATTCTTCGCGATTCTCTTCTTTTTGTTTTCTTTTTACTTTCTATACTATTCTGCTTTCAATTTGATTTTATCAGGTCTGTTCATAAGACACAAGAAAGAATTTATGAACTTCCCAACACATTTTCTTTTTGTCTTTATTGATTTGCCTGAGGCAATGTGCTATATTATTTTTATCAACAACTTTTCGGGTGAACTTTAAATTGGTCAAAGCACAGTGGAAGGAGATGAAAATATGGGTATGGCGGGAATGAATGCATCGGTGGGCAGCCGTATACCGTCAAAAAGCGGCATGTCGTCAGGCCAGTCCGCATGGGACGGCCGTGGAAGCAGTATCCGCAGTCAGATCAAGCGTTTACAGGAAGAAGTGAAAAGTGTCTCCAAAGACGATCAACTGTCCGAAGAGCAAAAATCAAAGCGGACGCAGGCCCTGCAGAGGGAAATACAGGATCTGAACAGCCAGCTGAGGAAGCAGCAGTTAGAGAAACGGCAGGAAGATCTCCAAAAGAAGCAGGAGAAGACCACGCCGGATACGCAGAAAGCAAAAGTGCAGGGAACGGAAACCCAGAAGGCAGAAGCACAGGGAACAGAGACCCAGAAGGCAGATAAAAAAGGTACTGCTGAGGGCCAGAAAATGTTTGGCAGCGAACAGTTAGGCGTGATCATTACCATCTCTCTGTCAAAAGACCAGGTCTCATACCTGAAAAACATGCAGAAAGATCTGGAAAAACAGCAAAAGGCCGCTGGATCGGAGGAAGAGAAGGACAATATCCGGCATAAAATCGTATTTACAGAAGAGGGCATTAAAAACACCAAGAAAGAGAACAAGTTTGGAACCGGTGTCATTTTGGATGGAAAAAAGGCAGAGGATACCCACACCCAGCCTGAAAGAAAAATATCCCTAAACCAAAATGATCCATTTGGGAATGTTTCTGTTGTCATAAGATAACGCCATATGCATTTCAATGGCAGGGACGGCCGCCCTGTTTTAGGCGGTCGTCCCACATGGAGATTCCCTTCTTTTATAAAGGGACCCAGAATTATTCTTTTTTCAACTTTCAACTCTCAGGAAATTATTAAAATGCCATCATATCTTTTCACCAAACAGTGATAATGAGATCAATATATTCTGCAGAAATAAGTTGTCATAAACTTTATCGGTTTAACAGCAAAGGGGGAATTATGTTTTTTATTTGTATTATGCTAATCTTATTTATTTCTTCTTTTAATCTACTCTTATCAATGCTGATTGGAAAAGAGTATCAATATCTCTTTGGTCTATGAAGAAGGAAATATATTTGGGTGTCTGCTTTTAATGCTGATTACGGTGGTTCTGTATTTCATACTCTTAATCATAAAAACTTGCAAAAATCAGCTTTAAAATTGGCAGCAGGATCAGAAAAGAGTTAATGACATGCATGCTGAATGCGGATGAAATCACCTTAAAACAACAGGGCCATGGAGAAATAAGCGAATTGGTGGAACAGGATATTGAGAATGTTTCAAAGTCGTTCCAGGAGAGCTTTTTGCCCATAGTTTCCGGCATGCTCCAGTTTATCATTGTCCTAGCATATGGTTTAACGCATTCTTTTCTGTTGGTGGCCGCGATTATGGCGTTGACAGTGATCTCTGTTATCCTGCCCAAAATATTTTCCCCAAAAATATACCGGGGTTATGAAGAAATTACAAAAATGCAGGAGTTAAGCCGGGAGGGTATTAAAATGACAATATTGTCCTTCCAGGATGTGCATACTGCGAAAGAAAACAGCTTTATTGAAAAACTGGCAGAAAAGGATTTTCACATTTTAAAAGAAAAGCAATATCAGTATGAAAGAGAAGTAATTCTGTTTGATGTAATCAGTGCAGGGCTTGGTCTATTTACAACGATCCTGTGGATCGGCTTGGGAATCATATTTATCACAATTTCTCTTATGATAATTCTGCTGTGATTTCGGATTAAAGTATGGAAATAAAGTTTCCGGGGAAAATACTTTTGGATGGGGAGAGCGGCTGTGGAAAAAGCACGCTTTTGAAACTGATGTGCGGTTTATACCAGCCTGAATCGGGAGAAGTAATTCTGTTCGCCGGAAGCAATAAAATATCCGGTGAAAAACTTACAGAATATATCAGTTATGTTGAACAGGCCTCTGTTATCATTAATGGCACCCTGGAAGAAAACATATTATTTGGTGATTACTGGGATTCGATTGATACCGGCCGCAGGCATAAAATTTTGGAAGACGCCGTAAAAAAAGCAGAGCTGCAGGAATTTTCCAAAAGCCTTAAGGAAGGAAAAGATACGATTCTTGGCAGCGGTGGAAGGCAGCTTTCATTTGGAGAAAAACAAAGAATTTCTATTGCCAGGGCATTGGCTAAGCCGCATAAAATTCTTATCATGGATGAACCGACGGCACATATTGACGAACAGACAGAGAATAAGATACTTGAGAATATTTTATCCTCTGACGAGAACACGATTATAGTTACACACAGGGAGCGGGTAAAAGAAAAATTTGACAACAGAATTTACGTTAGGTAGAAATTTACTGCCTTGACCTGTTGTGGGGACAGAAGCATCGGCGCATTCTGTTACCACGTTAAGCTATTACCAGAAGAAAGGATAGAAAAAAGAATAAAAGAAAAAGAAACAATACAATCGTTTTTCTATCCTTTCTGAGATAGTATTTGCAGCCTACTCTACACCAAAAACAGCTTTGTCCGAATGATCTCATCCGCTTTGGGCAGCGCAACCTTCAGAAGTTTATCCCCAAGGGAAATGGTCCCGCCTGGCAGTAACTCACTGTTTTCACTCCACATAACCGGATATGCGGCAATCCTGCATCTTTTCCTCCCATACTCCACAAAGAGCTCCTTTCCGTTGCCCACAATCTTATATTCCGCTCCCAGGGCGTTAAGGGGTTCAAGCAGTTTTTTCTGTTCATTGTAAGGCAGCTCCGGCGGAAGTCCGGAATTTTCACACCACTCCAGCAGTTCCAATGCCGCAAACCGATCCAGCAGGCCATGGACACGCTGATTCCAATAGTGCATCAGACACTCATGACAGGCGCTGTCGCACCCGGCATGGCAGCTCTGCAAAATCTTTTTTGTCTCCTGCATCAGCTCTTCCGTTCTCTCCCCCAGAGCGGAACAGTATCCGGCCCCGCTGGAAAGACTGTCAAACAAAAAGATATCCACATACGCCCCCATCCCATCTTCCGTATACCGCAGCCGGTATCCGCTTTTGATCTCATGAAACTCAATGTCCAACAGACGTCCTCCTGCCAGGGTCATGGCCTCTGCCAGAGTCTGCCCCGCTCTCCGCACCCAAAAACCGCCGGGATTGGCATTGATCTGCTCTGTATCAAGGGCAATCTCATACACCACCATATCCGTTCTGAACTGATTTCCAAGGTAGGTATTGACAGCACTTCCCGCCGGATGCATACAGTTATAATTTGTATAGGGATGACGATATGGTTTGTAAATTTTTCCAAGAGCAGCTTCATCATTGCCGGGGACCGCCGCACCGCAGTCCCGGCAGACCATAAAACCTGTGGCTTTAGGTCCTTTGTTCAGAATGATCAACGGGTCATTGGCTCTTTTAGAGAAACGAAGATTATCAAAACCTTTGACTGTTCTCATCTCACTCTCTTTGGGCGTAATAGAATAGCAGGGTTCCTCCGCATAGGACATCTCGGCCTCCACCCCAGCCCCTCTTGCGCTTTTGCCGTTGACAGGCGCAAAACCCCAGGGTTTTAACATCTTTTGCCGCTGAATTGTCCCTTTTCCACAAAAAGGACATTGGCTCTGAGCCTGGAGCCCCATCCAATTGCAGGCAGGGTCATTACAGTAATACAGATCTCTAAAGTATTCCCTGCTTTTGCTGTCGAAAAAAGGTCTGGCAGGATGTTCCTGTCCTTCCTGGCGGAACTTGGAGTGAAAACTGTAAATTCCCCCTGATTTATAGGTATTCTTATTTATCACAACCAGCCGTCCAGGTGCATATTCGCTGATGGCCATATCCAAAGGACGCTCTGGTTTCTGAACAATCTTCTTCCCCTTTTCATCTTCCACATAGAACCCAACCACATCCCTTGGAAAGGAGTAAGTAGGAAAAATTCCCCGTTCAAGGAAGGTGTCCAGCACGGTCTTTTCCTGATGTTCATCATCCTGATATTCCTCTGGGAATTCCTCCACATTTTTCCTCAGCTCTTCCAGCCGGTCCAGGATTTCCTTTTTATATTCCTTCACACTGAAATGGACCTCCTCCGGAACAAGTGTCTCTCTGTCAAAATCCCCCTCTTCCTTCCCGCTGATAAATCGCCTGAACTTCTCATACTCTGACTGAAAAAAACTGCAGATGCGTTCTTCATCGGCGCCCGTTCCCCTGCTGTCAAAAAATTCCGTGGCACAGATCACATTCAAATGCCGGTATGCCAGCTTTTTATTGTCAACATCAATCCAGGGCCTCCGCGGAGCGCCGGAGATAATTTTTTCAGGATTATGAAAATAGTAGCTGTCATGGGGTCTGTTGTCCGTATAGGTGACAATGGTGGAGATGGATGCGCTTCTCCGGCCTGCGCGGCCTGCACGCTGTTGATAGTTTTCCCGCATGGGAGGAATATTCCTCAGTCCGACCGCCGTCAGGGAGCCAATATCAATTCCCACCTCCATGGTGGTGGTACAACTTAATATATCCACCGGGCAGTCATTGTCCACATGAACATTCTGAAATCTCATCTCAAAGTCTTCTGTGGTTGACCAGGTTTTATGCCTCTGGTCCTTGTGGGAAAGCTGTGCCGTGTGTTCTTCGGTATTGATACGTGTCATATGCACCTGAGGGTCCCCATGTATGGCTCCCAGCACAGGAGCCCGCCAGAACTTGATTCCATCAAAGTCTTCCTGAGTCATAAGCCCAGGACTTCCCTTCCCGCAGTGTGCGCATTTTCCCCACAGAGTGAACGGAAACACGCCGCTGCACCGGGGACATTTATACCAGTCATGTTCTTCCCCAAACCGCAGCGCAATCAATTCCAGATTTAGAAACATGGCAGATGTATGGTCCCCCTGAGCAAGATATTTTCCCAGCTGCCTGTTTACCACCTCTGTCTGTTCCTTGGACAGCCCCTGGGACTCCAGCACTTTCCTGATTCTCACCGGCAGTTTAAACTCACTCTCCATGCCAAACCGAGGGTATGAAGTAATATCCCGCCGCACATCGTTGTCAATCTCACATCCCAGGGCATATTGGGAAGTCATAATCTCCATGGCCCAGGCGGCAAAGAGTACCTTAAACTCCTCCAGAGACATCTCAATCTCCGCCGTCTCCAGCTCCTCAAAGATCTCCTCAAAGGTCTCCCCGTCAATATCACACGGTTCCACCCAGCATAGCCCCGCGTCTGTCAGAGACCGGACACTGCTGCACAGCTGCCGCAGAAGATGCTCATAGTACTGATCGGGCTTATGCTTAAAATACTTTCTCATGACGGTGTCATACCTTATTTTATCTTTCTTTTTCTTATATATCTCCTCCATCTTCCTCAAATCTTCCAGCAGTTCCTTCTCGTTGTTCCCATAAAAAAATCTAAGCCCTTTCTCATGGGCAACCTTTAAAAAGACAGCATACAACATGTCCAATGTGGGAAGTTTATTGTTCCTGGCCGCCCATTCCTGAAGTTCGCTTGCCGCTGCCGTGAGAGCCTTTTTCATGGCCCATTCATCCGCTGCACGGGTTAGATCCCTTGCCAGAACCGCCGCCCGCTGCCTGCTGTCCGAAAACAGCAATACCTTCCGTCCCTCATTTACCAGCTTCTTATCTTGTACCACAGGGGGCTGCACATAGAACTGCTCCGATACCAGGTTAAAAAACGGTTCGTTTCCTTTTGTGATAAAATCTGTGGCCTCAAACCGCATTTTATCGCATTTGGGACAAGTTCTGAAAGTCCATAAATCTGGCCTGCCTTTGATTTCCACATCACAGTACGCCACCTGCAGGCAACAGCTTTCCTCCTGAGATTTCTCGTGAAATCTGTCCAGATGCCCTGTCAAGGCATTCAGCCATGCAATCTCCATCTTCCCCGTCCGTTTAAAACTGCCCTCCTGGGGAATGGGATAAAAAAACACCTCTTTCAGGCTGTCGGTAAACTGAATCCCCGGTTCATTCCAGACAAAAGGGTTTTGGTAATCCGATACATCCAGATAGCCCCGTAGAAACAGTGCGCCGCAGGAGCGCTCATTCATCAGCTCATATATCATGCCCCCGCATTTGCAGCGCGTTCCAGGCCTGCGCAGGTAGACGCGCCCCAAGCCAAGCTTTGCGTCCCGGGAACTTTTTTGTGTACAGCAGGGATTGGAACAGGCATAAATTCCCTGCAGCCCCCGGAACATCATGTGTAGTCTGGCAGGGTACAAAACCTTCCCTTCGGCGTTCTTTGCCAGAGGAGCAATCGCAAGAAGGGCACTGGCTGCCTTTTCTGCCACAGAGGAGTCCTTTCCCGGAAATGCAATTTTCACCAAGTCCTGAAACCGCACAGCATGGCCCCGAGTCTGGCTCATAATGCGCAGCATGGGATTGTACTGGCTCAGACAATCATAGAGCCATGCCTTGACCTCCTTTTCCTCCATACTTTCAGGGGCACCGGAAAAACCTATCCGCCCGGCAAAATCTAAAATGGCCCTGTATCTGCCATCCCAATCCTGCTGCAGGGTGTCAATATCATAGTCCTCCAGAACCTCCGGCGCAAATTCCCGCCCTGTCAAGTGCATCTCTTCTTCCATTCCTTTGATCAGGACAAACCTGTCTCCTCTCATCCCCTGGGCACTTAAATCACATGCAAATTTGCGGACAGCCTCCTCCTGCTCTTTTCCCGGCGGGACACTGGCGCTGGTAAGGATAAACTGCACCTGACTTCGCTTGATGCCCAGCTTATGCAGCACTCTCCGCACCAGAAGGGAGACTTCTCCCCCGGCTGAGCCTCGGTACATATGAGCCTCGTCAATAATGAACAACAACCTGTTATCGGGGCTGCTTTCCAGCCAGTGTTTTGTATTGTTCCAAATTACTTTCTCTATAGGACGCATCAGCATATATTCCAGCATAGAATAATTTGTAATCAAAATGTCTGGACAATTTTGATACATTTCATGTCGGGTAATCAGCTCCGCATCTTCCGGATCCGTCACGACATCCTCCTGCTTTCTCAGGCGCTCAATAAATACCCCCAAATCCTTTTTGGATGGATATTTTCCCAGCTTCTGAAGCTCCTTTTTCACCTCCTCCGGCTGCAGAAAAATATCCTTCTCCAGGGTATCGGCCAAAGCACGGTTCTGCTCACTGTCCGCCTGACCCGAATAGGGAGTACGGCCTGTATACATGCCAAACTGGGGCACACGGCTTCCCGGAGCCACCTCCCTCAGCAGGCTGTGAAATCCCCCTTCCCCATTGCCCATCATACGGCGAAGCCTCCCCAGCTGGTCGGACACCAACGCATTCATGGGATACAGCATAATGGCCCGTACTCCCCGGATCTTCCATGTCTGTGGAGAATGAATCTGTTCCATCACCAGCCTGCTCACCATGGGCCACATAAAACACTCTGTCTTTCCGGAGCCTGTTCCCGTGGCCACAAAAAGATCCCGCCCCTGGTAAAAGGCTTCCAGGGATTGAATCTGATGTTTATAGGGATTCTTGAACACCCCTAACTCCAGCTTGGCCATTCTGGTCAAAATTTTCTTTACATCCTCCTCCAGGTCCCCATGCCTGATCCCATCCTCCACTTCAAAATAGGCAGGATTTGCCTCTATATAGGGTTCCTGAAAAACCATCCCCGGTCTCTGCAGTTCTTCCTCACAGGCCCAACGCAGCGCATCATTTTTGCCAAGATATTCTGTCTTGATATAATCAAGCAGCCTGTTCCTGATTGCATCATAAGTGTTTTTTACTCCGTACTTATCCATGAACCTCCCCCTCTTCCGTGACTTTCAGCCCCAGCCCTTCTAAACAGGGTTTTATCCCTTCCCACACCTCTTCACCCATATCCCATTCCAGCTTATCCGTAACAAAACCATGGGGCCATGCATAAGTTTCCAGCAGAGAACTCTCCTTCTGCGGCAGATAAACCCGCAGCTTCAGGGAAATATGATCCATGTAATGATATACCTGCGCCAATGGCTCATGCCCCGTCATATGCCTCATTGCAATCATAAACCGTCTGTGTTCGCCAATTTGCTGAAGAAAGGGATCAATATTATGTCTATACAGACCCTCTTCCTTCCTGATCAGAAAATATTCATAGGCATTTCTGTAAATGCTCCGGCGGGTAAGCCATACGCCTTTCACTGGCCGTGGCTGCTCCTGCTGCCAGCGCGCGACATTGTTTTCTGCTCTCAGACAGGGATTAAAATACTCCATGTCTTCAGGAGGTTCCGCCTCTTTCCACCAGGCCCGTTTGATATACTCCTGAAACCATGCTGTGGCACTTGTCACCTTTTCAGGCTGAAAGCCATCCAGCTCCTGTATCTTCTGAAGCATGGCCATACCAGAATAATATGTTCCCGGCAAAAGCACTTCTCCTTTTCTGCAGGCAATACCCTTGGAAAATGGCATCTTGCTGCTTTTCGCAAGAACCAGATTTGTCTCAAATCCAGACTTCAGCAGCTCCCCATGCCGAATGAGTCTGGGCAAAAGAACCACAATGGGGCTCTCCCCTTCAGGTTCCGTCCTGAACCATTGCTCTGCTTCAGGAAACCTTTTCAACATTTCCCTCCATATGGATGTGACTTTGTCATGGATATGCCTTCTACTCACCCCCGGATACTCCATCTGCACACTGGTGACAGGCCGGTCCAGAGCAGAAGCCTTTATCCAGCTGATCACTGCAGAGTACAAAACCCTGTTGCAGTATTGTAATTTCGATTCCTTTTCATATCTGCAGATCCCCAGATCCGCCGCCATCTCCCGCAGAACTGTCTCCTCCATTCCCTCCACCTCACAGGTATTTCCCCATATATTTATCCGACTTTATGTCAAAAGAAATCGACGAAAGAACATCCAGCAGTTCCTCTTTTTTTCCGGAGGCTTTCGCATTCATTAGAATCTGGAGCAGCAACATTTCGTTGGGTTCTATAGTACTATCCGTTGCAGTAAGATACCTTGTGTAATTTAACAGTGTCGTATTGTCAAGGATTCCGGAAAATTGCTTTAGAAGCCTGCGCTTTTCCTGAAATTTTTCCCCGTCATATTTCTCCCCATATTCCAGAGCAAAATCCACCGTGGACTGAAATGCATTCAATGTCTTCTTCTCAAAGTCTACAATCCCCGTATCCCCATCAATAAATACTGTTCTGTTCCACACATAACCTGAAATCATTTCTTCATTGACGCCATTTAAGGGATAAATAAGAACCACATTATGGCTCCAGCTTTCTGAACACTGCCTGATCTCATGAAAAGCATTCAAATTAAACCCATCAAAAATGCCATTTAACAGAAACACTCTGCCCGCATCCTTTGTCTCCCGCTCTATAAGGTCGCAGACGGCCTTGCAGCGGGGCTCCCCCATGGGCACAGCCATCATGCAGACGCCCTCTTCCCCAAACATGGCAGCGATACAATCCGCTATTCTTTCTGCATTATCTCTGCACACAATGGGCATCCTGCTGCTGATAGCAAAGACAATCATCTGAGCCATCTGCAGGGCAGTGCCGTTCTCATATCCTGCCCTGTTCAAATTCTCTGTCAGTTCTTCCTCAAAGGAATCAATATCTGTTATCTCCTCGCCTGAAAGGTATTCTCTTTTTCTACAGGTAACTGAGAGATCACCGGCACCTCTTTCCCCTGGGATGTTTCTCCCATTCACACCGCAGGGCAGCACAAAGGACATTTCCGATATAAAATCCGCCGCATCCTTTCTTGCTGATGCAATACGGGCCGCAATTTTTTCCTCCACATCCTGAGCCAGTTTTTCCTGCCTTGAGATCTCCCTTTGAAGCTTTTCCAGTTCTTCCTGCGCTGTGCTCCGCTGTTTCTGGAAGGCATGACAGCTTCGTTCTTCTTCCTCCAGCTTGTTCCGGGCGATGCGGAGCTGTTCGTCGTTCTCCGCTTTCCAATCCTCAGAGAGAAGTTCCTTACACTTCACTATAAGCTCCTGGTTGTTCTTCAGTGCAGCTCCCAATGTCTCCATATCCATGTCCCGTTGGCCCAGGCAGGAATCCGCTTTTTTGATAAAGTCCGTCAGATAGTTCTCTGCGTCTTCCTCCGTACATCCATATGCATCCACAATCTCCTGGTAAATTGTCTCTTCCGGCAGTTCTCTCAGAAAAGCCTGGCAGTGCCGGGCCTCCTTTATGTTGAGACCTCCCTGACGCAGCCTGGCACTTGTGGCACGCTTTACCACAATATCTTTTACGACTTTCAGCGGACTCTTAACCTGAAAAATACCCTGGGGCACGCCCAAATTGAGGTATCGGTAAATCTTTCTGCCGGCAAGATCAAATACATCACCCACATCAATCGTATACTGCGGCAAGATATATACATCTTTTTTCAGACTGGCTCTTCCTTCACAAAACTCAAATTCCCTGATTCCACACAGTAAACCACTGACTTGGTTTTCTGCCGACCGATAGCCAAACATGACTTTACTGCTTATTATATCAATAAAAGCATTGCTGATAAGCCATTCCGAGATCTCCTCAAAACTATGGCACTCCGTAAGTTCTACAATTTCTACAAACTTTACACTACTATTGTACTGCATATGTACATAATCTTTATATGGGGCCTTTTTATTTGTGACAGCGCTCCAGTCCCATATACCCACAAATCCTTCCGTATCCGGTCCATCAAACAACGGCAGTCTGTCGCGGTTGCCATAATAAGCCGGCTCATCCTCAACCTTGACAAACTGCCTGACTTTCCTGTTTTCTATATCCGCCAGGCGCCTGCACTTTTTTCCTTTATAATCGCTATAAACCTGGCAGATAGATGTGTACTGATATTCCCCGCTTCGTTCTTCCTGGATCTCCTCATCAGCATATTTGGAAAGCCCACGGAATTTCTCCAATTCTGTCTTAAGTTCGGATATTTTCCCCTCTGCTGCTTCAACCTCTTCCCTAACAGATTTCAATTTATTATCCAGTACATAATTTTTCTCAGCTAAAACAGCCAACATCTTTTCCTCTTCATACCGTGCAGCTTTTTCCCTCTCCAGCTCCTGCTGCAGCCGGATTATCTGACCTGACAGCTCTTTTTCTTTCTCCAGAAGAGCTTTAATTTCAAAGTTACTGGCCTGTTCGTTTTCGGCTTTTTCATCTCTGGCTCCTTCGGCTTTGCTCTTTCCCTCCCTGGCCTCTTCGGCTTTGCTCTTTCCCTCCCTGGCCTCTTCGACTTTGCTCTTTCCCTCCCTGGCCTCTTCGGCTTTGCTCTTTCCCTCCCTGGCCTC
>CAJUNZ010000053.1:20560-20914 GCA_910587755.1 uncultured Acetatifactor sp.
TTCGACTTTTTCCTTCAGGATCTCCAGCACATTTTCCACCAGCGCAATATATTCTTCCGTATAGTTCTGGTACTCCCCAGTCACTTTGAAATACAACCGCACATTTCCTTCAAATTCACTTTGTACTATTGCATGAAGCATTGCCCTTTCGCAGGATTCTCCTCCTGTTTCAAGGCTCTTTCGATATCCACTTGTCTCCTGTACCCAGCTGCTAAGCTGCTTTCTGATAAAAGATGCGACAAAATCCTTCGTGATATTTTTCTTGACAATTGATATGCTTGAGAGTTGAAAGTTTGTATCACTAAGAAGCCAGAAGATCCCACTGTTCTTCTGACTCAGCCTGGAGCTCATGAA
>CAJUNZ010000054.1 GCA_910587755.1 uncultured Acetatifactor sp.
AGCAGCCTGTATCTCCCGGTAACAGGACAGAGTTTTCACTTTCCGCCCCCGAAAACAATAAAATTTCAAACATAACAATCTCAACTCTTTCAGGCCTTGCCTGACTGAGAAAATTGTATATTTTGGATTGTTTCCGTATAATTTTCGTAGTAAAATGATTCCACAACATACAAAGGAGGAAGCTTATGGCAGGCCAGAAGAGAACCAAGACAGAGTATCGTGGAATCTATTACAATGAAACAACAGGAAAGTATGATATCAAGTTTAACTACAAGAGTTACAATGCGGCGAAGCAGAGAAATGACTATAAGTCGAAATGGAAATACAATGTTGCGACCATAGGAGAGGCGAAGGCAGAACTGGCGCTGATGCAGAGCGGGAAGAACAGGCAGGAGGACAGGGATATAACATTACAGGGGGCTTTTGAACTGTGGAAAAATAAAGCCCGGGCACAGGATTACAGCCCTGCTACAGTAGTGAATACCGAACAGCACATACGGATGCTGAGCGAGTTCATACCCATGGACACGGCGATCCAAAACATAACCGAAGATGTATATGAGGATATATTTGCCAGATGCCGCAGCAAGTACAAAGACGAGACCATAAAGACTCTAAATGCCACACTTCGGAAGCTGATTAATCTGGCTTATAAAAAAAGACTTCTCGGCGAAAATCCTCTTGTGCGGATGGACAATGTCAAGACAAAAAAGACGGAGAAAGTCAGAGTTATAACAACAGGAGAGTGGAAAAAAATAGACAGTTTCTTCAACAGTGAAAAGAGGAAATATAAAAAGCTGCGTTTTATGGTGAACATCCTTTATTATACCGGCATCCGGATAGGAGAATGCCTGGCGCTTACCTGGGACGATTTTGAAGAATTTGTGCGCAGCGCAGAACAGAATGAAGGCGGAGCCGAACAGAGCAAAAAGGGCATGCGCCTGAGCATCAGCAAGACGATTTTACAGGACGGCACACCCAAGGACACCACTAAAAATAAGAAAAATCGGAAAATTCCGCTTAGTCCCGAAGTGGTGGGGCTCTATACGGAGAACTACGAAATCAGGGCAGAAGAGCGGTCGGACAGGATATTTACCTGCACGTACAATACCTATATCTGGTATCTGACCATGGTGTGCAGAAAGACTGGAATTCCCCACTGTTCCTGCCATAGTTTTCGACACACTTTTATCAGCAATCTGATTCGGAAAGGTGTTCCGCTGCCGGTGATAGAAAAGGTATCCGGGGATACACAGAAGACGATTTTTGAGAGATATTCCCATATGTTTGAAGATGACGAGGGGCTGGTTTTGAGAGCATTGGAAAATCTGTGAAAAAAAGCCCAAAAAGAAAGAAAAGCTTGCATTCACCATACCAAGATGATACAATGATAAGCGCTATTGGGTGGAGGTTACTAACGGCATGGTATGGTCAGGAGGAAATCTGGATGAAAGAAAGAGAGATTAGCTTGGTAGACCTATTGGTCGAAATCCTGTTGCGCTGGCGCGTGATAGTGGTATTCATGCTTATTGGGGGTATACTGTTGGGAGCGTTTGGCTTTGTGCGTTCCGTGCGCAGTTCGCGTGCCCAGTCTGCCAAGGCTGAAGAGCTAAAGTCGGAGCTTGGTGATGAAGGGCTGTTGGAAATGGATTTTAACAGCGATGCCCTGAATGTTGCGATTGACGAGTGGATCGCAGGAAATAAGGTTGACTTCGAGGGAGCCTTTATAGAAGACGAGGACGATACAGAGAAAGACATAGATGAAGTCCTGCTTGAGGGCATTCATGACTGGCTCAGGGGCGAGGATGTAGAGCTGCTGAAAATGTTCCGCAAGTGGGCGGAAGATGACAAGATTACCTTGGAGAAGGCCGCATGGGAGTGGCTGAACGAGCTGTTGACCGATGGACAGAAGAATAATATGGACTATGTATTATATTATGAAGAACTTGCCCGCAGCCGGAAGGAATACAGCGAAGAATCAATTTACATGCAGATTGATCCCAATAATACGGTCAGGGGGGATATCACTTTCCTGGTCAGTGCCGCTGGCACCGAGAGAACGGCAAACATTGAGAGAGTGTACGAAGATCTGATCAATGGTCCGGAGATTCAGGAAAGGCTTGCGGAGGCCAGCGGGCTTCCGGTGGCTGCAGTGAGCGACATATATGCGCTGGCCAGGAGTTCCGGCGGTCTTTTGAACGGCGGCGATACATTCAGAGTTTATTTCCTGCACTATGATGAGAAACTCTGTCAGAAACTGATGAATGCAGTGATTGACTTTATCAATGAAAAGCATGCTGAACTTGTGGGCAAGCTGGGAGAGCATGAGGTAACGGTGGCGATCCAGTCTCTGGGAAAGACCGGCAACGCAGGAGTGCTTTCCACCCAGAGGAACTTTGACGCTGATGTGCTCAGCCTGGAAAATGCTTACATGTCCAGGAAGGCAGCATTTTCGGATCCGGAGTGGTACTATTATAATCTCCTCACCGAAGGAAAACTGGCGGGCAACCCGGCCATAGATTATGAGGAGGAAGAGGAAGAAGAGGAGGAAGAAGAGGAAGAAAACGACATCAATGAGGTGATTGATGAAAAACTTGGTGTTACTTCCCCTGGCATCAGCCTGAAGTACATAATTTTGGGCATGATTATGGCAGCATTCCTCTATGCATTTGTAATATTTATGATCTATGTGCTGGATGGCAAACTCCGCGCTACGGATCAGCTCCAGGAGCTGTATGACATTCCCCAGCTGGGGCAGATTCCCGGCAGCAGGAACAGCAAAAAGCCCTTTGGATTCGTGGATGAGTGGATTCTTTCTCTGCGGTATCACAATCAGCGTAAGTTTACACCCCAGGAGGCGCTGAAACTTGCAACGGTGGCTGTAAAGATGGCGGCGGAAAAGAATGAGCTGCGCACAGTCTGTCTGATGGGCTGTGACCTGAAAGAGCAGACATTAAAGATCTGTGAGCAGATCAAGGCATCACTTGGGCAGGAGGATATTAAAGTACAGATTCTCAACAACGTGATCTATGACGCGGAAGCCATGGAGAAGCTGGGCGGCATCAGAGGGGCCGTACTGGTGGAAAAAGCTGGTTCCACTCTCTATACAGAGATTGCACAGGAACTTGAACTGCTGAAGAGACAGGAGATCATGGCCCTGGGCGGGGTGGTAGTAGAGTAGCTGATATTAGGGCAGCATTAATGCTGGGAAGCTGTCTCAGTTATTTAGACAAGTCTCAGTAGAATGCGGCCATAATGTGGTGGAACGAAACGTGTTTAATGTGTAGTGGAATAAAAATAATTAAAGTAACAAGACTGAGGTAAAAGTAACAGAAGTCATAACAATATGTAATAAAATGGGACATCCTGCGGTTTGGAAAAAATGTCGACTTTTGTCGAACGATTCTCCTTTACAATTTGCGAAAAGTGTCGTATAATAAGTCATGTAAAGGGGAATTTTGAAATCGACGGCGCAGGATCCGAATGAGCCGTCGATTTCATATTGCTTATGTTTCTTAATTTTCTATTAAATTTAGGAAAGCAATAGAGAAAAGCTTTGACACGACTAAGAAAATTAGTAGAATAGAATTGCGCGCAAAGGAGGTGAAAGAATGAAAGAAGGTTACAAAATTACTGCGGCAGAGCGTGAAGTGGTGGAAGTACTGTGGGAGTATACAGAACCGGTACAGACTCGTGAGCTGTTAGACCGCATGAAGGAGAAAGGAAAGGATTGGAAGAGGCAGACTTTGAATACTCTGCTGTTCCGTCTGGAAGAGAAAGGCGTTATCGTTCGGAGGCGTGCTTATGTGTGGTCTGTTTTGTCTAAGGAGGAACTTCTGAAGAAACAGACTGAAGGGATTCTCAATGATTTCTATGATGGCGAGCTGAAGAATTTCTGTGCTGCGCTGATTGGAAAAACCACTCTCAACGAAGAAGAGGTGGACAAGCTCAATGCCCTCATCGACACACTAAAGAATGAATAGAAAGGTATATTGAGCACATGAGATATCTTTTGCTGATGACGACTGCCGGAAGCCTTATGATTGGCGGATACTGGGTGTGGGGAAAGCTTTGCAAGGATCTTACCACAGAGAGAATGAAATTCTGGGCTTTGGTTGCAGTGTTGTTGGCCTTTGTGGTGCCGTGGGCATGGATGAAGGAGTTCTACATCTGGCTGCTCACGGCAGTCACTAGGCAGGGAACATCAGCGGATAGAGCGATGGCAGTAGTAAGGATGGCCGAAATCAGTACTCAAGATGAAGCTTACATGACACAGGACTATATTTGGCTACTGGCGATTATAGGAGCCTGGCTTCTTATGTCGCTAAGGGTTGTGGTGAAGAAATTTATCAAATTTGTTTGTGCCAGACGCAAGCTTATGTCCATGGTGGATAAAAGCAGTGGTGAGGTTGCAGTAGAAGAGCTGAAGCGGTTGTACAAGCGCAGATTTTTCAGATTCAGACCAAGAATTTATAAATCTCCTTATGAGAATTTGACTATGTCAATCGGCATAATTCGACCTATTATTCTCCTACAGGAGGATTACAGTGAGGAAGAACTGGAATTTATTCTAAAGCATGAACTGTACCACATCACAAGAGGAGACTTACTGATAAGGCTATTCCTGGAACTGGCAGGCTGTCTTCACTGGTTTAATCCGTTGATTTATCACTTAGAAGAACACTTCGATGGAGTCAGTGAAACGTCCTGTGATGAAAAGGTAGTCAGCGGATGCACCAAAGAACAGCGCGCAATTTATGCAAGGCTGATTATCAGAAGTATGCAGAACGGAAGACAGGAACTTATGTTGATCAATTCGTTAGAGGGCGACGGGTATGCCGATGCTGTAGAAAGGGTGAAGCTGATTATGAATACAAAACATATAAGCAAATGGGGAAAAGCATTGGCAACAGGTATATTTGTGCTGATGATATTCGTGAATTCCCTCACAGCGCTTGCTTATCCTGATGTGTATCATGTAGAGGATGCAGAAGATTACATGGCAGATTTTGTAGTGGGTGGAGGTAATTTTTGTTTTTATAGTGATATGGGTGCGGATGGCTTACCAACAGATGTGATTCTTTATAATGAACAGTTTATCGATTTTGATGGTGAAATATATCCAATTAATATTGACAGTAGATATGGTGAAACATGCGAAATCTTTGGACATAACAAAATAGACGGGTTTTTTGAGAGCCATCTACGAAATAATCAGGGAGGATGCAGAGTGGTAGTTAATCATGCCATATTATGCAATGTTTGCAAGACGATTTGGCTGAAAGATGTGTATTCTGAAACATATTACCCTAAATGCCCTCACTAACCTAACTACAGCACAGGCCCCAAGCTCAGTGCATCCACAGGGAGCAATAGGAATATCCAACTCAAGAATAGATTTGGCCATATTCAGATTCTAAGACGTTATTACATAAATTATCCATGGTCGATCTGCAGCATATACCAAAGAAGGAGGAAGGACACATGTTGAACGCATTGTTCACACGCCCTAAAGCGAAAAAGCAGAGCCTGCAGGCCCAGCTTGCTGAAAAGGAGGCGGAAGTCGCCTTCTTGAAGGGAAAGCTTGCTGACAGAAATCGTTATATTTCTGAGTTGAACCTTGCGAACAGGAAACTGATCATCGAAAATGGCGAATTGCGGGCAGCCTACAATGGTTTGAAGGAGATACTGAGGAAAAGAGCAGATCCGGAAGCTGTTGCTGCTGATATCGAAGCAGAGAAGGCTCTTGCAGCTGAGATGGCTGCCAGTGAGCGCAGACGCCCGCCGTCTGCATTTACAAGACGGTGCGTGGAAGACCTGGAGGCAATATCAGAACAGGAAATTGCTGAGGCAGTGGAAGAGAGTATGAAAGAGCCTTTCAGGTACAGATTTGAGGCAGAGCAGGAAAGACAGGCAGTAGCTGAGATTGAAGCAGCATTGGACAGGCAGTATGCACTTGAGCAGGCAGCAGAGCAGCGGTCAAAGGCTGTTTCTGGAGCGGAACAGTAACACACATCCGCTTTCCAAGCCGGAAAATAAAGCTCTACAGGCTAAATAAAGAAATCCTGATAAATGCGATTAAGGGAATTTCCCTAAAGCAGATATCAGGATTTTTTTCATACTCGTCCCTTGTATCATAAAATTCAGGAAGTTCTTTCCGCATCAGATTCTCAGCAATATTCCCAAAGGCGTTCTGGAACCCAGCGCCCTTTCCTGCAGGTGTCTTTCTATGTTTAACGCTGCCATATCACATGAAAGCGTTCAGGAATTTTTGGGTTGAATTAATTCTGAAAAACTGCTAAAGTATACAAAATAGCTGCTAAAAAACCATAATAACGCTTTTTGCTGTATCAGGAGGCGGACAGGAGGAAATAAGATGAAATATGATTATTTGATTGTAGGGGCAGGTCTGTTTGGCTCTGTTTTTGCCCATGAGGCCAGGAAGAGCGGGAAGACCTGTCTGGTGGTGGAGAAAAGGAACCATGTGGGAGGGAATGTGTACTCTGAGGAGGTCAGCGGCATCCAGGTGCACAAATACGGCGCCCACATCTTCCACACATCAGATAAGAAGATATGGAACTATGTGGGACAGTTTGCAGAGTTTAACCATTATATCAACTCCCCTGTGGCCCGTTACAAGGGGGAGCTCTATAACCTGCCCTTTAACATGAATACCTTCAACAAAATGTGGGGGGTGGTGTCGCCGGAGGAGGCAAGGAAGGTCATTGCGTCCCAGATCGCAGATCTGCACATTGACACTCCCCGGAACCTGGAGGAGCAGGCCCTGTCCCTGGTGGGCCGGGATGTGTATGAGAAACTGGTCAAGGGATACACGGAGAAACAGTGGGGCCGGGACTGCCGGGAGCTGCCTGCCTTTATCATAAAGCGGCTGCCTCTGCGCTTTACCTATGACAACAACTATTTTAACGACAGGTTCCAGGGAATTCCCATGGAGGGCTATACAAACCTTGTGGAAAAGCTCCTGGAGGGCACGGAGGTACGTCTGAACACAGATTACCTGGAGCACAGGCAGGAGTTGGATGCCCTGGCGGACAAAACAGTGTACACGGGAATGATTGACCGGTTTTACGACTATTCCCTGGGTGTGCTGGAATACCGCTCCATCCGCTTTGAGACAGAAGAATTGGAAATGGAGAACTACCAGGGCAATGCGGTGGTGAACTACACAGAGCGGGAGGTTCCATACACCAGGATCATTGAGCACAAGCACTTTGCCTTTGGGACACAGCCCACCACCATCATTTCCAGGGAATATTCCAGCGAGTGGAAGAAAGGGGACGAGCCCTACTATCCTGTGAACAATGAGAAAAACAATGCCCTCTACAACCAATACCGGGAGCTGGCTGAGAAAGAAGAACGTGTGATCTTCGGAGGGCGCCTGGGCAGCTACCAGTATTATGATATGGACAAGGTGATTGCGGCGGCCCTGGAGCTGTGCGGCAGGGAGCTTTAGGAACTGTCGGAAAATAACTGCTGTAACTTGTATAGGCAAAAGTTCTGGAAGGCAATAAAAAATGCGACAAACCTGCAGCAGTTATTTGTAGACATTTCCTTAGGCACAGGAGAAAATTGCCTTTTGGGCCGGGATGTGTTATGATGCAGGTACGAAAAGGAGGCATTGGGCATGGAAAAACTAGCGATTTTCGGCGGCACTCCGGTGAGAGATACTCCTATCTTCTACGGAAGGCAGTGCATAGAACAGGATGACATTGACGCGGTGGTGGAGACCTTGAAAAGCTCCCTGATCACCTGCGGCCCTAAGGTGGAGGCTCTGGAGGCAAAACTCTGCCAGGTGACGGGGGCAAAATATGCCGTGGTGGTGGCCAACGGCACGGCGGCCCTGCACCTGGCGGCTCTGGCGGCAGGGTTTGGGGAGGGGGACGAGGTAATCGTCAGCTCCATCACCTTTGCGGCCTCTGCCAACTGTGTGCTGTACTGCGGGGCCAGGCCGGTTTTTGCCGATATCAAACCGGACACATACAATATTGACCCGGAATCGGTGGAAAGACTGATCACACCCCGGACCAAGGGGATTGTGGCGGTGGATTTCACCGGCCAGGCGGTGGAGCATGACGTCCTTGGGGAAATCTGCCAAAAGAGGGGCCTGGTGCTGATTGAGGACGCGGCCCATGCCATAGGCACAAAGTACAGGGGCAGGCCGGTGGGCAGCATTGCGGACATGACCTGCTTCAGTTTCCACCCGGTGAAAACCGTCACAGGCGGGGAAGGAGGAGCCATTACCACCAACAACCAGGAGACCTACCGCCGTCTGCTGCGGTTACGCACCCATGGGATCACCCGGAACATGGAGGAGATGGTCCACCCGGAGGACGCAAAGTGGTACAATGAGCAGGTGGAACTGGGGTACAATTACCGGATGACGGATTTCCAGGCGGCGCTGCTGCTCTCCCAGCTGAATAAGCTTCCCCGGTTTGGGGCCCGCAGGAAGGAGATTGTGGAAAAATACGACAGGGCATTTTCTGACATGCCGGAGTTGGTGATTCAGAGAGAGATCCCGGAATCTGACACCACCAGACATCTGTACATCCTGCGGCTGAATCTGGAAAAACTTACCTGCACCAGGAGACAGTTTTTTGACGCACTCTATGGGGAGAACACTTGCCCCCAGGTGCACTATCTGCCGGTTTATCTGCACTCCTACTATGAGAAACTTGGCTACAGGAAGGGGCTGTGTCCTGAGGCTGAGAAGTTCTATGAGGAGGTTATGAGTATTCCACTGTACTATGGCCTTACGGACGAGGATGTGGAGGATGTGATAAGAGCGGTGAAGAAGGTAGCCGCTTTCTACCGAAAGGGCTGAAAGGGTAATCTTATGGAACATGGGGACAAAATCCGGAACCGGGTGATTGACTGGGGATTTTTTGTATTGCTGCTGGGGGCTGTGTCGGCGGTCACGCTGACGCTCTTTTACAGGCAGTGCATGGGAAATCCGGAGTATTACCCATCGGACATGGAGGCATATATCCTGGAAATGCAGGGACTGGAGAGCGGGTATGATTTTCCCTACCCTGTGCTGTTCAAGGTTTCAGCCCTGATCCACCTGGCGGCGGGGCCGGAACTGTCCGTGGCCCTGGCAGTGATGTTTTTTAACAGTCTGGCCATTCTGGTGACAAAGCTTGCTTTCAACCGCCTGGCGCTGCCTGGGCTTCAGAAGGCGCTGGCTCCCCGGGGACAGAAGGGCAGGGGCGCAGATATGAGCTGGCTGGGAGGGATAATTCTTACCCTGGGAGCAGTCTCTCTTTTTTTCATCTCCATGCTGTATCCGCCGCCGGGGATTTACCTGCCTGGCATCCGGTTTAAATACACGGGGGTGTTCACGGCAAATCCTTACCACAATGCCACCTACCTGGCAGCCAGGCCCTTTGGCATTCTGGCGTTTCTGTGGTTTGTGCGGCTGCTGCCAGTGTACGAAAAAGGCCCTGCAAAATCCGCCGGAGAGAGGGAGGGCGCTGCTGTTTCCGACTATGTGCTCTTTGCCGTTTTTCTGCTTCTGGCTACTATGACCAAGCCCAGCTTTACCCTTGTGATGGTGAGCACGGCGGGGCTGGTGATGCTCTGGAGGCTGATTCGGAGCGGCTTTGGCAATTTTGTCCCCACAGTGCAGCTGGGACTGTGTTTTCTTCCCACCTTTGCCGATCTTTTGTACCAGTACAGGGGAGTGTTTGTGGCGGAGCCTGGGCAGGAAGGGGGCGTTGGCTTCTGTTTTGGAGATGTGTGGGGGCTGTACTGCGACAATATTCCCCTGGCTCTGTGTCTGGCGGTGGGATTTCCTCTTCTGGTGCTTGTATGCAACTGGAGGGAATTAAGGAGAAATACATTTTTCCGCTTTTCCTGGCTGTTTTACCTTTTGGCTTTTGCGGAAGCATTCCTGTTGTATGAAAAAGGCTTTCGGGAGACACATTTCAATTTTTCCTGGGGGTATATGTATGGTATATTTTTCTGCCACCTGGGGGCGCTGCTGCAGTTGCTGCAGGCGCCTGGGCAGGGAGCAGGAGAGAAATCCAGGACAGGAGAGAAGAGGGAGAAGGGAGCCGGAATGGACCAAAAGTCTCTCTGGAGGAAAGGGCTGTATGTGCTTCAGTGGGGGGCATATCTGTGCCATGTGGTCTGCGGTCTGTTCTATTTTGGGCTGCTTTTAAGCGGAGAAGGATATTATTGAGGATCCAAGTGCTGGTTTATCCCCGTCAATTACCTTCACGTTGCGCTTGGCTAAAATTCTGCCCGCCGGGATCATTGGTCAGGGTTCCGGCATAACAGCAGGAACAGGCCCCTGGCGGCGCAGGGGATCATTGCCAGGCTGTAGAGGAAAATATAACGGGAGTTGGCCTCCCATGCCATGTGGAACAGGAAGCCTCCCAGCACGGCGATAAGGCCCAGGTATGCGGGAAGCTGGAACTCCCCTCTGTCCGGTTCAGGGCGCAGGGGTGTGCTGCCCGAATTCCCGGGCCTTTTTTTTCTGCATCCCGCCAGGCAGAAGACGAAGGTTCCCAGGTACAGTACATTCTGGTAGATATTGCAGTAGGAGATCAGATACCGGCTTTTGTCCCCTTCATAGAGAGAGACAAAAAAGGGGCTTCTCCCGCCCTGGGTGGCCAGGGTGGCCTGACGGCAGGCGTAGGTGCCGTCGGCCCACTGGGACAGGTATTTGCGCAGGTAGAATCTGGCGGCTTCGCCGGGGTTTTTCCGGAAAAAGGAAAGCCTTTCCTGGATGGCCTCCAGGCTGGCGGCTTCCGTGGCCTGGGCGTCCATGCCGGTCTCCTGGTAAGTATTGAAGTTAAAACCATTGTACCACCCTTCCGCCCGGGAGGATTCCTGCATTCCCATGGCGAGATACGACAGAGCCGGAACACCGGAGCTGATGGTGCTGCCGGAGCGCAGCTCATAATATTTCTGCACACAGGGCAGTACGGCCAGGGCTCCTGCCATACAGCACACTGCCAGCAGGGGAAGAGCGGGCCGCTTTTGCCAAAGGCCCACAAGCAGCAGCACAAGAACGGCGGCGATCACAAAGATCAGGGAGTTTTTGCGCAGCAGTACCGCCAGGGTCAGCAGGAAAAAGCTGCCCAGGCCCAGACAGGAGCGGGAGTTTTTTTCAGAAGGGCAGCTGTCTTTGAGCAGGAGCTTTGTCAGCAGATATAACCCTGCCGAAAGGGCTGCAAAAGAAGGAATCTCCCCGTATACAAAGGAGGAATACATGAGCAGGGGGCAGTTGAGCCCTGCCAGAAGCAGATATATGCAGTCTGTTCTCTCATGGTTCCACAGCAGGTGAACCAGCTTCTCCCCAAAAAAGATGATGGCACAGGTCAGGGGCAGGTATACCAGTTTGATAAAATGGTATGCCGCCAGCCCGGTGGGAGCCAGGTTCCAGAGACGGATCAGGATCTCCCAGAAGGCTGTCAGCCCTGCCTGCTGGGGGTAGTAGGACAGGTAGGATTCGCTGGGATGGATCACCGAGCTGTCTCCGGCCGCCAGATGTTCGGCAATGCTGTATACGGAGTAGGCGTCCGCCGCAGGGGCGGATCGGCCAAACAGGATCAGAACCAGCCCCACAGCCATACACCACCCTAGCACGGCCAGCCGCAGAATGGCCAGCCGGGAGAGAGGCTTTCTTTTTTCCAGGGGGACGGCTTTTTCTTCGGTTTTCTTACGGCAGATGCATGAGGCGGCGCCCCGGACAGGAAGGGCCAGGAGGGCCGTTCCCAGAAGGGACCAGAAAGGATTGTCCCATTTTGACAGCACCAGCTGTGTCCCCATATCGGTGGAGTAACAGGTGGCCAAAAAGGCCGACGCCAGCAGCAGGCCGGAGAGCAGGAGCAGCAAGATCTGCACAAAGCGGAGGCTGAAATAGTATATTGTGGTTGAAAAGCGGTTCATGGCGGTGTTTCCTTTCTGAGCCTGTTTTTTGAGTATTATATCATGACAGGAGAGTTTTGTGGGACAGACTTTGCAGATCCGGGATAAAATTTTCTCAGATAAAGAGAATAAGAAATATCAGGAGAGGACAGGAATGAAGGAAGTGGGGACCAGGGTGTACCGGCAGGAGTTGAAATTCTTGTGTGAAGAGAGGCAGCTGCGCGTGATAGAGGACAGGATCCGGCATATCTGCAGGCCGGATGCCCATGGGGGAAACAAGGGGATCTATACGGTCAGGAGCCTGTATTTTGACACCTATGACGATAAATGCTATCAGGAAAACCTGGCAGGTGTGGATCGCAGGAAAAAGTACAGGATACGGGCCTACAATGAGGATACGGACAGGCTCAGGCTGGAGTGCAAGTCTTCCTGCCACGGCAGAAAGAGCAAGGAGGGCTGCCCCGTGGACAGGGAGTTGTGCAGGAAGCTGGCCGCAGGGCAGGGGCGCTGGGGCGTTTTCCCGGAGGGAAGGCTGGAGCAGGGAAGGGAGGTCCCTGGGGCTGTGGGGCTTCTGGAGAGGTTTTTGCTGGAGAGACGTCTGGAACTGTTGGAGCCCAGGGTGGTGGTGGAATATGACCGCACACCCTATGTATACCCGGTGGGAAATGTGCGGATCACCTTTGACAGATCCATCAGGACTTCTCACCAGGTTTTTGCTTTCCCGGAGAAAAGCAGGGTCCGCAGGCTCATTCTGCCTGAGGGTGTCAATGTCCTGGAGGTAAAATACGATGAAGTTCTCCCTGGGGCGGTGAGGGAGCTTTTGACGGCAGGGCAGGAGCTGAGGAGGACAAGTTTTTCAAAATACGCCCTGTGCAGACAATACGGTTTTAGATAAGGGGAGGAACATGAGCGTTCAGGATGTGATTAAAAAATCAATATTGCAGGGATTTCAGAATACCAGCCTGACCATGGGGGCGGCAGCCCTGCTGCTTTTGGCGGCGGCGGTTCTGGGGATCTATCTTTTCTTTGTGTACCGTTTTATGACGGCAGATTCATTTTACTCCAGGAGTTTTAATGTGTCCCTGATCCTGATGTGTGTGATCACGGCGGCTGTGATAATTACCATCCAGAGCAGCGTGGTGGTGTCGCTGGGCATGGTGGGAGCCCTCTCCATTGTGAGATTCAGAACGGCTGTGAAAGATCCGCTGGATCTGATATTTATGTTCTGGAGTATCAGCGTGGGGATCATATGCGGCGCCGGGATGGTGGGGCTGGCTGTGATGCTGACGCTGGGAGCCACTGTGCTGGCGCTGGTCTTTTACCGGATGCCCGAGGCAGGAAGATCCATGATACTGGTGGTGAATGCGGCGGGAAATGACTGTGCGGAAGAAGTATTCCGGACGGTATCCCGATACGACAGGCATTATGCCGTGAAATCCAGAAATCTCACCAGGGACAATGTGGATTTCCTGATAGAAGTCAGGCTTAAGGACAGCGAAGGACTGCTGAGGGAACTGAATGGGATCAAGGATGTGATCTCCGTCTCCATGGTGGCTCACAAGGGGGATTCAGTCTGTTAGGCACTTGGGAATGAAATCTTGCGCAAAATGGAAAACTTTGGTTCCGGTTTATCCGGGATGGGTATGTGGTTATGAAAAAACTGGATTTTTGCATGGTTGTGGCCATGACGGCGGTCTTTACAGCGCTGCTTACAGTGGTCTGGCGGGCGGGAGGGACAGGGCCCGGGGAGAAGTATTCCGGATTTGTGCCTGACCCCCCTGTGCTGTCAGTGGAAAGCGGATTCTATGACGAACCTTTCCGGCTGGAGATCAGGGCTCCTGAGGGGGCCAGGGTCTACTACACTTTGGACGGAAGTCTCCCTGACGAGAATGGGATTCTTTACACGGAGCCCTTCTGGATGACAGCCGGGGAAGAAACGGAGCCGGATGAGACATTTATCCAAAATATGCAGGTGGACTGGATGGAAAAAGAGGGAGAGAGCCACCCCAAAACGGCGGCTGTGATCCGGGCCTGCGCCGTATATGAGGACGGCAGGGTCAGCGAGGCTGTGACAGCCACCTATTTTGTGGGAGAGAATCCCTACAGGGACAAGCTGGTGGTGTCCTTGGTGGCGGATCCGGAGGATTTGTTCGGTGAGAACGGAATATATGTCACCGGAAAAGACTATGATCAATGGTATCTGGGGGATCAAAACGGCCCCATGCCCGTGCCCAATTTCCTGCAGCGGGGGGAGGAATGGGAAAGGCCCGGGGTGGTGGAGCTGTTTCAGGGAGAAAGCATCCTGCAGCAGAAGGCAGGCCTGCGCATTCAGGGAGCTTCGGCCAGGGAGGGGCAAAACAAGCGTTTCTCTGTTTTTGCCAGGAAACAATACGGCGGCAGCGGATGGTTTGAGTCCTTCCCTTTTGGCGGAGGCAGTGTCCACTCTTTTATGCTGCGGTCCGGATTCATGAACGGCTATATCCAGCAGCTGGTTCAGGACAGGGATGTGGCGGCGGCAGAGAGCAGGGAGGCGGTGGCATACTTGAATGGCGCGCTGTGGTATATTACCATTGCCCAGGAAAAATACAGCGGAAAATATTTTCAGGCCCACTACGGGGTTGATGATGATAACGTGATAATAGTGAAAGCCGGAGAACTGGAAAGCGGAGAGGAGGGGGATATGGCTTTGTACCAGGCGGTCTATGATTTTCTGGATACCCATGACATGGCCCTGCCCTCTTCCTATGAGGGACTGGACCGGCTTATGGACATTCAGAGCTATATAGACTATTCCTGCGTCAATGTATACTTTGCGAATCTTGACTTTAATGAGACAAAGAACACCCTCTGCTGGAGAGCCAGAAAGACGGGGCACGGAGAGTACGAGGACGGCCGTTGGCGCTGGGCGCTGTATGATCTGGACCTGGAGAATCTGGACTATGGGGTGCCGGTGGAGGAGATCAATACCTTTACCACAGATACCCACTATGCGGGAGGAGCTTTCAATACACGGCCCATGTACAGGGCGTTAAAACAAAATCCTGAGTTCTGCAGGCAGTTTGTGCTGAGTTTTATGGACATGGTGAACACGGATTTTACGGTGGAGAGAGCCTCCAGGGTTATGGAAGACTGGGGAGTTACTATTCAGTGGTGGGGGATGCGCCCGGACTGGGCGGAGACTTTTTTCCCGGCGAGGACGGAGGCTGTCACAGGGCATCTGGCAGAGGAGTTTCAGCTGACAGGAAGCTGTGAGAGCCTGGAACTGTCCGTCAATTATCCGGGGGCGGGCAGGATCCTTCTGAATACCATAGAACCGGATCTGTCCAGGGGCGGGTGGAGCGGCAGGTACTTTACGGACTATCCGGTGACGGTAACGGCCCTGCCCCGGGAGGGATACCGTTTTATGGGCTGGAAATCCCCGGCGTGGGATAAGATGGAGAGGGAGGCAGTTTTGACGGTGGAGATTCCCCCAGGGGGGATCTGTCTGGAGGCTGTCTTTGAGAAGATCGGACAAAGAAGTATTTCGGAGGAGGCCCTGAAGGGGAGAACTGGAAGATGAAGAGTGGAAAAAAGCTGGCGGTATGTGCCGCAGTGCTGATTCTGGCTGCTGCTGCGACGCTTGGAGGAATTAAGCTGTACCGGATACACCAGAGGGATCAGTGCGGGATTCTTCTGGCCTTTGATGATTATGACGCTTACGGTTGGGAGGATTGTTTTGAGCTGTTTCGTGAGTATGATGTGAAGGTAACTTTTTTTGTCACCGCAGAGGAGCCCACGGATTTTTGTTACCATGCCCTGGAGGAGGGGCATGAGATCGCATTTCACACTTCCGGGCATGTGGATCTGACCAAGGTCTCCCAGGAGGAGATATATCAGCAGGCCATTGCGCCCCTGAAGGTTTTCCAGGAAAAGGGCATCCACATGACCACGTTCGCTTACCCCTACGGACACTACAGTCAGGAATTGAATGAGATGCTGCTGGAGCACTATAAGGTGCTGCGGGGGGCTTATAAGCTGGAGATCAACAACAAACATGTCCTGCGGGGCGGGTATGTGGAGTCCGCTTCTCTGGACAATATCAACTTTGAATCTCAGGAAGAGTATGAGCAGTATATCATCCAGGCGCTGACGAGGCTGAAGGAGGGGAAAGCCGATGTGATTTCCCTGTATGCCCATGCCATAGCAGAAGGCGGCGACTGGAGTGTCAGCCAGGACAGGCTGCGTTTTCTGTTTGAGAAGGCCGGGGAGATGGGACTGCAGTTTTACACCTTTCAGTATCTGCAGAACTGGTAGGGCACAAGCTCCGCGTCCTGTCTGAGCTGCTGCCAGGCGGAAGGAATCTGGGGCCCTTTCCACAAAGTAAAACTTGTTCCTGCCTGGTCAATGTGATATAATTACAATATTTATAGTACGATATACACCAGAACAGATTTCAGGCATGCTTTGATTAGCCGTGTCGTTTTTAGAGAGGATAGCAGTTGGTTATGGAAAAGATAGCAGTGTTGATTCCCTGTTTTAATGAAGAACAGACCATAGGCAAGGTGGTCAGGGATGTGAAGGAAGCTCTGCCGGAGGCCAGCGTCTATGTGTACGACAATAATTCCACGGACAGAACGGCGGAGGAGGCCGCTGCCGCCGGGGCCTGTATACGGCGGGAACCCAGGCAGGGCAAGGGGAATGTGATCCGGAGAATGTTCCGGGAGGTGGACGCCCAGTGCTATCTGATGATTGACGGTGATGACACATATCCTCTGGACTGCGCCGGGGAGATGGTGGACAAGGTGCTGGAACAGAAGGCGGACATGGTGGTGGGGGACAGGCTGTCTTCCACATATTTTACGGAAAACAAGCGGCCCTTTCACAACTTCGGCAACAGTCTCATGCGCTCCGGGATCAACGGTCTGTTTCACACAGACATCAAGGATATTATGACCGGCTACCGGGCTTTCAGCTATGAGTTTGTGAAGACATTTCCTGTGTTCTCCAAGGGATTTGAGATTGAGACGGAGATGACCATCCATGCGGTGAATTACAACATGCAGGTGGAAAATGTGGTGGTGGAGTACCGGGACCGGCCGGAGGGCAGCGTGTCGAAGCTGAATACCTACAGCGACGGGATGCGCGTTATACGAAAGATGCTGCAGCTGTACCGGAATTACAGGCCTCTGCATTTCTTCGGCGCACTCTGTGCGCTTCTGATGATACTGGCCCTTTTGTTCATGGTTCCCATTTTCAGAGAGTACCTGCAGACGGGGCTGGTGCCTCGTTTTCCCACGTTGATTGTGTGCGGCTTTATGGTTCTGGCGGGGATCCAGTCCTTTTTTGCGGGAATGATACTGGAGGTCATGGCGGCCAAGGATAAACGGGATTTTGAGTACCGTCTGGCCAAGATAAACGCGGAAAAAAGAGGGAAAGCCGGGGAAGTATAGACTGAGGGGAGGCCGGAGTGAGGATGGACCAGGGAAAACTGTTGAAAAAGCCCGCTGGTTACGCGGTGTTGGGCACAATGGGCTTTTTGTTCTTTTTCTGCTGCCTGACAGGCCGTGATCTGGCCGCTGAGGGGAACATTCTGTGGACGGGGGCGTACCTTGTGAGGACCCTGGGGCTTAGCCTGGCGGCGGGGGCTGCGCTGGGGGGCCTGGTGTGTGTGCTGTTTTACAGAATGGCCGGGTCTGGAGGGGCGGCCCTGGAGGCAGGGGCCGCTTCGGGAAAGCGTTGGGGAGGCTGGCTCTGGGCCAGGGCCTCTGGAAGGAGCCCGGGCAGAAAGGCGCTGGGGGGCCTGGTGGTGCTGTTCCTGGCATGGCTTCCCGGTTTTCTGGCCTATTACCCTGCAATCTGTGCCTATGACATGCCCATTCAGACAGGTCAGCTTATGGCGGGAATTTACATTGACCACCATCCCATTGCCCACACGCTCCTGCTGAAGGGGGCAGTGCTTTTGGGGGAGAATGTGTTTGGGAACATTAACGCCGGTATAGGGTGCTACGCCCTGGTTCAGATGGCGTTTCTGGCTTCTTCCTTTGCCTTTGGAATATGGTGTCTGTGCAGACGGCGGACAAGGCGTATCTGGCTTGTGCTGGTGGCGCTGTCAGGCATGCTGTACCCTTTCCACCACTATATGAGTATCAGCGTCACAAAGGATACGATCTTTACGGCGTTTTTTTTCCTGCAGGTGATGAGCCTTCTGGAGCTTATTCTGGGGCAGGAGGAGTGGGGGGAGTTTCCCAGAGGCAGGCTCTGGGGGATTTACTTTTTCTCCACCGTGGGAATGATTCTCTTCCGGAACAACGGGAAATATGCTTTTGCAGTCTTTCTGGTGCTGAATCTGGCCGCCTTTCTTTTCGGCAGGAAAAAGAGAGCGGTGTGGGGGCGGCTGTTTCTGCTGTCGGCAGCAGCGTTTCTGGCGGGCAGTGCGGCGCTTTCCGGGATCTACCGGGCAGTGGGGGGCCAGCAGGGAGACAGGCGGGAGATGCTGAGCCTTCCCATTCAACAGCTTGCCAGAGTGATGGTGTATCACGGGGGCGTGGATGTGCTGCCGGAGGATGACGGAACCATGGAGGAGAAGGACAAAAATCTGGTGGATGATTTTATTCTCAACCAGGCCTACAGGAATTACCGTCCTGATTTTACGGATCCCGTCAAGAGCAATGTCAATACTTCTGTGGTCAGGTACAGGGCGGGGGAATTTCTCTCTGCTTATCTGGGACTGTTTGCGCAGTATCCCGGGGACTATGTGAATGCGGCCCTGGCGGTGAACGCAGGATATCTCTATCCCGGGGACGTGACCCATGCCTTTGTGAATGCCCAGGAGGGACAGGCGGCAGGGGGCGGTTATGCCCAGACCCGCTGGGACGAGGGCACCCTGGAAGAATGGGGGATTCACAAGGATTCCAGGTGGCCGGGACTTTACGCTGTTATGGAGGAGTGGGCGGACGGCAATAAGTATCTGGATCTGCCGGTGCTGAAGTACCTGTTTGTCCCCGGCGTGTGGGTGTGGCTGTACCTGCTGCTTCTGGGGTGGCTGCTGTTAAACCGCAGATTTTCCAGATGCCTTCCCCTGGGGATCATATTTGGCTATTTTCTGACGCTGCTCCTTGGGCCCACGGTGCAGCTTCGGTATATCTATCCCATGATGGCGGTCTTTCCTTTCTTTCTCCCGGCGGCCTGGCCCATGAGGCGGACAGGAGCTTTGGAAGATAAGGGGAAGCAGGCAGGAGGACAAAATGACAGATAAAACTTTGGGGCAATGGGCTGTGGATACCCATGCAGGCATTTACCTGCGCCTTATGACCTGGTTTGACACGGACCTGATTGTGGCCTGGCGCAACAGTGAGCAGGTGCGCAGGAACTTTGTCTACCAGGAGCTTTTTACCAGAGAGGGCCATGAGAACTGGATCCGGACCATGATTGAGACGGGGAAGGTGGTGCAGATGATGATCTGTGACCTCAGGGGGGGCCGTCCTCTGGGAAGTGTCTATATCAGAGACATTGACAGGCAGCACAATAAAGCGGAGTACGGCATTTTTATCGGAGAGCCCTCTGCCAGGGGCAGGGGGGTGGGCACCGCCGCCGCCAGGCTTATGCTGCGGTACTGTTTTCAGGAGGAAAAGCTGCACCGGATCTACCTGCGGGCATTTTCGGACAACCTCCAGGCCATTCGCAGCTATGAAAAAGCAGGCTTTGTCAGGGAGGCATGCCTGAAGGATGATGTGCGCATAGACGGGAAATACTGTGATATGATATGGATGGCGGCAATCAACCCGGCCCGGGAAGAGCAGGCCGGCGGAGGGGAAATGGCCTGAGGCGCCCCTTTGCTCCAAGCCGTACCGGAGTCTTTCACATCCCAGGAACGAGGAGTTTCAGACATATGAAGAAAGTAAGTTTTGTCATTCCGTGCTACCGCTCAGAGAGTACCCTTCCCCATGTGATTGCGGAGATAGAGGAAAAAATGGATGCCATCAAGCGGTATCAATATGATATTTTTCTGGTAAACGACTGTTCGCCCGATGGCACTTTTCAGGTGATCAGAAGGCTCTGCCAGGAGCACGAGAATATCAGGGGCATTGATTTTTCCAGAAATTTCGGCCAGCATGCGGCGCTGATGGCAGGCCTGCGGCATTCAGACGGGGACTATGTGGTATGTCTGGACGATGACGGCCAGACCCCGGCCAACGAAGTGGACAAGCTTCTGGAAAAGCTTGAGGAGGGGTACGATGCGGTGTATGCCAGGTATGATCACAAGCAGCACTCGGCGTTCCGGAACATGGGGAGCAGGCTCAACGAGCTTATGACCCGGATGATGCTGCAGAAGCCGGCGGAGCTGTATATCTCCAGCTATTTTGCCGTCAGGAGATTTGTGGTGGAGGACATGGCCCGCTATGAGAACTCCTACCCTTATGTCATAGGCCTGGTGCTGCGTGCCACCAGAAATATCACCAATGTTTCCGTGACCCACAGGGAGCGGGAGGTGGGAACATCGGGTTACACCCTGAAAAAACTCATTGGTTTGTGGTTTAACGGGTTCACGGCATTTTCGGTGAAACCGCTGCGGATCACCACCGCCGTGGGAGGGGCCAGCGCCGTGGTGGGTTTCCTGTACGGAAT
>CAJUNZ010000055.1 GCA_910587755.1 uncultured Acetatifactor sp.
CGCCTAATTTTGTGGTATAGCTATAAAATCCAACCGCACAGGTGGAAATTTTTCAAGATTCATATTGACAGGTGATATTATATGGTGTATAGTATGCTCATCAACCAATATTATACGAGGTATAATATTATATGAAGATACTATATTATAGAACTAACAACATTAAACTATTTAGAGCAAGGAGCGGTGGAATGGTATTTAACACGGGTGCGGCGCTTTTGGATGCCATTGTACTTGCCGTTGTGTCCAAGGATCCGGAGGGGACTTATGGGTATAAGATCACCCAGGAAGTTCGGAGCGTGATCGAATTGTCGGAGTCCACGCTTTATCCGGTTCTGCGAAGGCTGCAGAAGGATGAGTGTCTGGAGGCATACGACAAGGCATGCGCGGGCAGAAACAGGCGGTATTACAAAGTGACCAGCAGAGGATGGGCGCAGCTGCAGCTATATGAAAGCGAATGGAGACGTTATGCGGAAAAGATTACAGGGTTGTTCGAGGGAAGGATCGGGGTGTGAGATCCGGCTTGTAAATCTGCTTCTTTGTGAGCTGTCTGTGCCAAAGATTTGTATTTAAAATTATAACAGGATGTCCGCCCAGGCGGGCAGGGGGTATCATTATGAACAGAAATGATTTTATGGATCAGCTTGAGAGCCTGCTTCAGAACATTTCTTCCACGGAGCGGGAAGAGGCTCTGCAGTTCTATGAGGGTTATTTTGATGATGCAGGGAAGGAAAATGAGCAGGAAGTAATTGAGGCGCTGGGAAATCCGGCCAGGGTGGCCGAGAATATTAAGCGGGACCTGCTTGGAAACGGTGGTGTGGAAGGGGCGGCCCGGAAGGTGCGCGCCTGTGACAGGGTTTTGGTGGAGTACGGGAAGGAGAGCCAGGAGGAGGAAACTCCGGATGGCATGCCTGGCTACGGAGAGGAGTCTGAAAGGCCGGAACTGGCGGAAACGCAATCAGGAGCCGCAACCGGTGGGAAAAGCCTGGGAACCAGCAGCCATTTGGGAACTCAGCCGACATTCGCCGGGGGCCAGGGAGGCCAGCCTGGATTTGGCAGTGGCACAGAGAGCCGTACTGCATTCGCCGGGGGCCAGGGAGGCCAGCCTGGATTTGGCAGTGGCACAGAGAGCCGTACTGCATCTGCCGGGAGCAAGGAGGGTCAGGCAGGAGGCGGGTTTGGCGCCGCTTCAGATATGTTTTCTTCTGCGGACTGGATGGGCAGCGATCCACAGTCATGGCAGTTCAGCCAGTCGGGGCAGTATGGCGAGTCCGGCCAGTTTGGCGGCACGGGGCAGTATGGCGAGTCCGGCCAGTTTGGCGGCACGGGACAGTATGGCGAGTCCGGCCAGTTCGGCGCCACCGGAGGTTGCGACGGGTTCGGGCAGTATGGCGGGGTCGGCCAGCCAGGCGGTGACGGAGGGTACGGCGAGTCCGGCCAGCCTGGAAAGCCCGGTTCCGCTCTGCCAGGGTGGGCGGTGGCTCTTCTGGTAGTGGCATTGTTGCCTGCCTGTCCGCTGGTTCTGGGAATATTTGGGACGCTGCTTGGTCTTCTGGCTTCCTGGTTTGCCATGATCTTCGGTTTTGGAGTGACAGCTCTGGTGTTGTTGGTGGTGCTTGTGGTATTGGTAGTGGCGGGTTTTATATGCATGTTTGCCAACCCTTGGGTGGGAACAGCGCTGGTGGGCGGCGGTCTTTTGTGCGGAGCTCTGGGCATTGTGTTTTTGATGCTGACAGTGGCCATGGCAGGGATTGTCACCCCGGCAGTTTTCAAGGGCATAAAATATATATTTAAAAGGGCGAAAGGAAGGATATAAGATGAAGGGGTTTATGAAAGGATGTGCGGTGACAGCCCTTATACTTGGAGTCCTGGGTACAGTGCTTCTCGCGGTGGGCGGAAGAAGAGCGGGCAGACAAAACATCGTCCAGGTGGTGGAAGAAGCCACCGATGGCAGGGTGCAGATCAACGCAGGCGGCTGGAAAAATCTGGGTTTTGTCTGGAGGCTGGATCTTTTAAAGGAAATATTCGGCAATGAAATGGAAGATGAAACCGATTATGGTATTGTGGAGGATGATTTTGTCGCTTATGACATTGGGGAATTTTCATCTTTTGACGAAGCGTATCCCATCTATAGAGGGGAAGTGGAAAAGTACAGCCTTGGCAGCGACTTTGACGGTCTGGATATAGAAATTGGAGGCTGTATCCTGGAGGCAAAGCCCTCGGGCAATTCCGATGTGTACCTTGAGGCGGAGAAGGCTCATCGCTTTCAGGGATATGTGGAGGGCAGTACTCTGTACATCAGGGCGGATGCCGGAGCTGTGGATGACTGGCAGAATATCGGGAAATGCAAAATTACGCTGTATCTGCCGGAGAAGTACTGGCTTGACAACGTGTATATTAACATAGGAGCCGGTACGCTGGACTTTGAGGGGCTCTGTGCAAAGGAGGCCTATCTGGAGGCAGGAGCGGGCCAGATTATTTTGGATGAGGCCCAGGTGGAGAATCTTTCCTTGTCTGTGGGGGCAGGCCGGATAACCATTAAAGACATGGATATAACCAGCTTGGATGCAGAAGTGGGCATGGGAGAGCTTGTGGCAGAAGGGGCTGTGAGCGAAAGTGTCTACATTGAATGTTCTATGGGAAATGTGGATCTGGAGGTGGAAGGGCGACAGGAGGATTTCGACTATTGTGTCAGCTGTTCCATGGGGCAGGTGGATGTGGGAGGCGAGAGTTTCGGCGGTCTGGACAATACCAAAAGTATTGTCAATGGCGCGGATAAAACCATGACAGTGGATTGTTCCATGGGAAATATAACAATTGATTTTAAAGACTGACACAGGAGATAAAAACACCCGTCCCCGGACAGCAGGCACTGTCCGAAGGCGGGTGTTTTCAGGTTCTGCCCGGCTGTGAAACTACCGCGTTCAGTCCATTTCCACAAACAGATCGGCTTTCTTCAGAGCGGGGCGCAGGGCCAGGTAAATCACAGAGGCGGCGGCCACAGCCACCACGGCGTTGACACTGGTGGTCAGAGCGCTGATTTTTACCAGAACCTGGGTGACATCCTGGGGGATGCCGAACAGGTAGGTTTTGTAGAAATATCCCACCAGGGGATCTGCCACCACATTGAAGCCCATGCCGCACACACAGGCCAGGATGGTGACGCCTGTGACGTACCTGGCGGAGTGTTCCCGGCTCAGTTTGAAGATTTTGTGGGCCACCAGACCTACGATTAGACCAATGCATAGCTTAAGCAGGAAGGTCTTGGGGGCGCTGGTCACATAGGAGGTGGTGAAATCTCCGATGGTCATGCCCACGGCCCCTGCCAGACCGCCCCAGTAGCCCCCCAGCAGCAGGGCGGCAAGCACACAGAAGACATTTCCAAAGTGGAAAGAAGCTTTTTCGGTACCTGCGGGAATGTCAATCTTAAAGAAAGCGAATCCAATGTAGCAGAGTGCAGCCAGAAGTCCTGCCTGGGTCAGGCGGCGGATATTTGTCTTCCCTTTTTGGGGAACTCCCGCCACTGCGTTGTAGATTCCCTTAATGGTCAGCATTACCGCGAAGAACACCAGGGTCAGCGCATAGGAATAAGGGCGTTCCAGGCGCAGTTTCTCAGGGGAAAGGCTGGAAATCCGGGAGTTCAGGGCATCCAGGTCTCCTTCCGCAGTGCCTTCCTTGATTGCTTTTACCAGCGCCTTGGTTTCAGACAGTTCCGCGGCAATGGGCAGGGACTGCTGGTAAGTTGTGTTGTAGGCATACAGCGCAAAAAGAATTCCTGCAATCAACAGTACCGCACCCACCGCCAGCAGCCCGTAACTTTTTCTTTTTTCTTTGTTTGTCTTAGTTTCCATATTTCCTCCCTCAACTTGAAATATTCTGCCCGCATCACAGGCACTTTAGACAGTGTAGCCTATAAGTGGTATGATAAAAAGTGCCAGAATAGAACTTTTTTACCAGGCCAGTGGGGCGGACAAAAAGTTGCCCTTGTCCAGGAGGGGTGCTCATGCTATAATGAGGCAGCGCAAAAATGGAATCGAAGAATCAAACAGGAATAAAAACAGGAGGTTACTGTGGGAAGTAGTCATATAGCGATCCCTGCCCTGCTGAAAGTGGGGAGAGGGGCATTGGAACAGATCGGCAGTTATATCAAGGCAGGAGGAATGGAGAGGGCCGTGGTCTATTTTGGAAACGGTCTGGTGGAGATGTTTGGCGCGGGGGTCATGGCATCTCTGAAGAAGGCGGAAGTGGAGGTGCTGGAGTACCGGGAGCTGGACTCCATCCGCATAGAGGATATTGTGGAACTGGCTTTTTCCATTGACGCCAGGGCCCAGGTAATCCTGGGGATTGGGGGCGGAAAGGTCATTGACGGGGCCAAGTATGCGGCTTATCTGCGCAGGCTGCCTTTTATCAGCGTGCCCACTTCCGCTTCCAGCGACGGCTTTTCCTCCGCCAGCGCCTCTCTGACAGTGGACGGAAGGAGGACAAGCGTTCCGGCGCGGATGGCCTATGGGATAGTGGCTGACACGGAGGTGATACGGACGGCGCCGATAAAATTCCTCTACTCCGGCATCGGGGACATGGTGTCCAAGATTACCGCTCTTTATGACTGGGTCTATGAGGAGAAGTGCGGGTATGGTGTGGTGGATGACTTTGCGGTGATGGTGGCGAAGAAGGCGGTGAACAGTTTTGTCCGCACTCCTTTTAAAAGCATTCAGGAGGAGCTGTTCCTGCGGGAACTTCTGGATTCTCTGGCCATGAGCGGTGTTGCAAACGAGATTGCCGGCAGCAGCGCTCCGGCCAGCGGCAGCGAACACCTGATTTCCCATGCTCTGGACAAAATGCTGGACAGGCCGCAGCTTCACGGGGTACAGGTGGGGATTGCCACCTATCTTATGAGCCGGGTGCAGGAACACAGATTCCATAGAGTCAACACCATATTGACGGAGACCGGATTCTGGGATTATGTCAGCACCTTAGGGCTGAACAGGGAAGACTATGAGAAGGCGGTGGATATGGCTCCCTCCATAAAGCCTTCCCGGCACACCTATCTCCACGAGGAAAAATACCGCCTGCGGGCAAAGGAGCTGCTGCGGGAGGATGAAGTGCTTCGGCGGGTGTTTGGGTGAGGCAGAAGGGTTGCTTTTGGATAAGCTGCGGCAAAAGTTTTTAAAAGTCCCGCTTGACAAAAATCCTGCCATAGGCTATATTACTGAAAAGAAAATAAGAAGGCTTTGAGGGAGATGAGTACGCAGGGCCCCTGAAAAGAGAGAGCGGCTGTCCCGGCAGGGAGGCTGAAAGGCTGCTCGCAGGAAGGAATGCGGAAGGTGGCTCCTGAGCCTGGAACCTGAGACGGGAAGGAAGAGATGTGCCCTGTGACAGAGAGCGTATCAGCGATGTCATAGAGTGATTTGACGCAGGTAGGGTTTCACGGTTTATCTCCGTTACCGGATAGGACTTTATGGGAAGTCTAGAGAGAGGCAGCAGGATAACATTTGGGGTGTCCGGCTGTAAACAAAGGTGGTACCGCGTTGTTATGACGCCCTTTGCTGATGAAAGTCGGCAGAGGGCTGTTTTTGTGTGGCTGGCAAAAACGGCAGCAGGGGCGGCGAGCCCGTCAGGGCGGACTTATCCTGGGAAAGGAGCAGAGAGGACAGATATGGGAAAAGAACTGGCTAAGACCTATGACCCCTCCGGACTGGAGGACAGACTGTACCAGAAATGGATACAAAAAAAATACTTTCACGCGGAGGTGGATGAGGAGCGGACGCCCTTTACCATTGTGATTCCCCCGCCCAATATCACAGGGCAGCTGCATATGGGACATGCTCTGGACAACACCATGCAGGATATCCTGATCCGCTTTAAGCGCATGCAGGGCTACAATGTGCTCTGGCAGCCCGGCACAGACCACGCTTCCATCGCCACGGAAGTGCGCATTACAGAGACCTTGAAGGCAGAAGGCGTTGACAAGCGTGAGCTGGGGCGGGAGAAATTCCTGGAGCGGGCCTGGGCCTGGAAGAAAGAGTACGGCGGACGTATTGTCTCCCAGCTGAAGAAGATGGGTTCTTCCTGCGACTGGGACAGGGAGCGTTTCACCATGGACGAGGGCTGCAACAGGGCCGTGACGGAAGTCTTTGTGAAGATGCACCAGAAAGGCTATATCTACAAGGGGGCAAGGATCATCAACTGGTGTCCTGTGTGCAATACATCCATCTCCGACGCGGAGGTGGAGTACCAGGAGCAGGCGGGGCACCTGTGGCATATCAAATATCCTCTGATGCAGGAGGACGGCACGCCCAGCAGCACGGAATTTCTGACCTTTGCCACCACCCGTCCAGAGACCATGCTGGGAGATACGGCAGTGGCCATCCATCCGGATGATGAGAGGTATAAGCATCTCATTGGCAGAAGTGTGATGCTGCCCCTGATGAACCGTCCTATTCCCGTAGTCACGGACACTTATGTGGACATGGAGTTCGGCACGGGCGTGGTGAAGATCACCCCAGCCCATGACCCCAACGACTTTGAGGTGGGAAAACGCCATGATCTGCCTGTGATAAATGTGATGAACGACGACGCCACCATCAATGGAAACGGCGGAAAGTATGCGGGCATGGAGCGCTATGAGGCCCGGAAGGTGATTGTGGAGGAACTGGACCGCCTGGGGCTGCTGGTGAAGGTTGAGGATTACAGCCACAACGTGGGAACTCATGACCGCTGTAAGACCACAGTGGAGCCTCTGGTGAAAGAGCAGTGGTTTGTGAAAATGGAGGAACTGATCAAACCCGCCGTGGAGGCAGTGAAGAAGGGGGAGATCAGGCTGGTTCCCCAGCGTCTGGAAAAGATTTATTTCAACTGGACGGACAATATCCGTGACTGGTGCATCAGTCGTCAGCTCTGGTGGGGCCACCGGATTCCGGCCTATTACTGCGATCAGTGCGGCGAGATCCTGGTGGCGGCACAGGCTCCTGAAAAGTGCCCCAAATGCGGCTGCAGCCATTTCACCCAGGATCCTGACACCCTGGACACCTGGTTTTCCTCCGCGCTGTGGCCCTTTGAGACGCTGGGATGGCCGGACCGCACCAGGGATCTGGACTATTTTTATCCCACCAGTGTGCTGGTGACAGGCTATGACATTATTTTCTTCTGGGTTATCCGGATGATTTTCTCCGGCTATGAGCACATGGGGAAACCGCCTTTTAAGACGGTACTCTTCCACGGGCTTATCCGGGACAGCCAGGGGCGCAAGATGTCCAAGTCCCTGGGCAACGGCATTGATCCTCTGGAGATTATTGACAGATACGGCGCCGACGCTCTGAGGCTGACCCTGATCACGGGCAATGCCCCGGGCAATGACATGCGTTTCTACTATGAGCGTGTGGAGAACAGCCGCAACTTCGCCAACAAGGTGTGGAACGCCTCCCGGTTTATCCTGATGAATATGGAGGGCAGGGAAGTGTCCCGGCCGGAGGTTTCCAGCCTGGAGCCTGCGGATCGATGGATTCTCTCCAAGCTCAACACTCTGGTGAAAGAGGCCACCGACAACATGGAGAATTTTGAGCTGGGTATTGCGGTGCAGAAAGTGTATGATTTCATCTGGGATGAGTTCTGCGACTGGTATATTGAGATGGTGAAGCCCAGGCTGTACAACACGGACCATGTGGAGAGCCAGAACGCCGCGCTCTGGACTCTGCGGACGGTGCTGATTGACGCGCTGAAACTGCTCCATCCCTACATGCCTTTTATCACCGAGGAGATTTTCTGTACCCTCCAGAGCCAGGAAGAGTCCATTATGATCAGCGCCTGGCCCAGGTTCCAGGAGGAGAGATGTTTCCCCAGGGAGGAGAGGGATATCAATATCATCAAGGAGGCGGTCCGGGGCATCCGCAACCTTCGCAGTGAGAGGAATGTGCCTCCCAGCCGCAAAGCCAGCGTTATTGTGGTGAGCGACGATACAGATGTCATTAATGCTTTCTCCGAGGGCAGGCTGTTCTTTGCCTCTCTGGCTTATGCCAACGAGGTGTCCCTGTACGGCAAGGCGGAGGCCGGCGGACGGGTGGATGAGCAGTCGGCGGTGTCTGTGGTCATACCGGGGGCCACACTGTACATTCCTTTTGCGGAACTGGTGGATATGGCCCAGGAGACAGAGCGCCTGGAGAAGGAGAAAAAGCGCCTGGAGGGCGAGCTGGCCAGGGTGAACGGTATGCTGTCCAATGAGCGTTTCCTCTCCAAGGCTCCGGAGGCCAAGGTGGCGGAGGAGAAGGAGAAGCTTGCCAGATACACCCAGATGATGGAACAGGTGGAGCTGCGTCTTGCCAGGCTTAAAACCCAGTAAGGAGTGAAAGTTTTGAAGAGACAATCCATCACTGCTTTTGAGGAGGCAGAGCGCTATATTGCCGGAATTCCCCGGTTTACCTCCAAAAATACCATGGAGGATACAAAGGCTTTTCTGCATCGGCTGGGGGATCCGGACAGGAAGCTGCGGATCATCCATGTGGCGGGCACCAACGGCAAGGGCTCTGTGTGTGCCTACCTGCGGGGGATTCTGGAGGCGGCCGGATACAGAACGGCGCTTTTCACCTCCCCCCATCTGGTGGATATCAGAGAGCGGTTTACCGTGGATGGAGAAATGGTTTCCCGGGGGGATTTCCTCCGGGCCTTTCTGCGGGTGTACCATATGCTGGACTGGGATAGGCTTGAGGCCCAGGGGGAGGGAAGGGGAGACGCTTACCACCCCACTTTTTTTGAGTTTCTCTTTTTTATGGCCATGGTGCTGTTTTCGGAGAAGGAACCTGATTTCTGCATTTTGGAGACAGGGCTGGGGGGAAGGCTTGACGCCACCAATGCCGTGGGCGGGAAGATGCTTTCGGTGATCACCCACATCAGTCTTGACCATGTGGAGATACTGGGGGACACAGTGGAGAAGATTGCCTGGGAGAAGGCGGGAATTATGCAGCAGGGAGTTCCGGTCGTTTTCTGGGACACCTGTCCTGAGACCACAGCCGTTTTTCAGGCGCAGGCCGAAAAGCTTGGAATTTCGGCTTACTCTGTGTCGAAAGCTGACTACTCTTTCTCAAAATTTAAGAGAAAAACCATTGATTTTTGTGTAAACACTGAGTATGATAGATGTATTGACCTTACGCTGGGTACCATTGCGGCTTATCAGATGGAAAACTGTACCCTGGCTGTCCGCGCTGCCCGGATTCTGGAGGAGTATGTCTCCCAGGACAAAGAGGGCGGCAGGGCCAGAGAGCCAGGGGGCGGAAAGGCCATCGGTCCGGCGGAGATCCGCCGGGGAGTGGAGGGGTGTTTCTGGCCAGGGCGCATGGAGGAAGTGTTTCCGGAGTTCTATGTAGACGGAGCCCACAACGAGGACGGCATTCGCGCTTTCCTGGAAACGGTGGCGGCGGACGGGCATGAGGGCAGGCGGACGCTTTTGTTTGCGGTGGTCAGGGACAAGGATTACAGGCACATGGCAGAGAGCCTGGCGTCCGGGGGCCTTTTTGACAGAATTGCAGCCGTGGGCATGCGCACCGGCCGGGGACTGGAGCCCTGTGAGCTGGAAGCGCTGTTCGGAAATTGTCCCGGGTGTGTGTGCCAGGTATATGAGAGTGTGGCTTTGGCCGTCCGGGAGCTTCTGCGCAGGCAGGGACCCGGGGAGCGCATCTATGCGGCGGGAAGTCTCTACCTGGTAGGCGAGATAAAGGAGTTGGCGCAGAATGATAAACTTTGAAGAAGAATTGAAAAAATTCCATCCCAGTCTTGAGGTGGAGGATGCTGAGGATGCCATTTACCATCAGGACCTGACGGACCTGGCTGATATGCTTGTGAAAAAGATCATGGGGACCGAATCAAAATCGAAAGAGGAGCAGTAATGTTTTGTTATAATTGTGGATGCCGTTTGTCCGGGCATGATTTCTGCACTTCCTGCGGCGCCGATGTGGCTCTGTATAAGAAGGTTATTCATGTCTCCAATATGTATTACAATGAGGGCCTGGAGAAAGCCAGTGTGAGGGATCTGAGCGGGGCGGTGGCAAGCCTGCGCCGGAGCCTGATGTTTGACAAGAGCAACATTAAAGCGCGCAACCTGTTGGGGCTGGTGTACTTTGAGATGGGGGAGGTAGTGACCGCCCTGAGCCAGTGGGTCATCAGCAAGAACATGAGCCCGGGAAAGAATATTGCGGACGAATATATTGAAAAACTGCAGTACAATTCCGCCAGGCTGGACACTTTCAGCCAGACCATCAAAAAATTTAACAGGGCCGTGGCTCTCTGCAGCCAGGACAGCAGGGATCTGGCGGTGATCCAGCTGAAAAAGGTGCTCTCCCTGAATCCCAGATTTATCCGCGCCCACCAGCTTCTGGCGCTCCTGTATATGGAGCGGGAGGACTGGGAGAAGGCAGAGAGGGAGCTGCGCAAGTGCATGGACATTGACAGGAACAATGTGCAGACCCTGCGGTATCTGCGGGAAGTGGAATTGATGCTCATGCCTGACGAGACGGTGAGGCAGCCTGCAAAGCGCCGGAAGGATGAGTCCATTAGGTACCAGAGCGAAAATGAGATTATCATTCAGCCCACCGCCATAAAAGAACCCAGGCGCAGCGGTGTGGGCACGCTGCTGAACCTTGGGATTGGGCTGGTGATCGGGCTGGCGGCGGCGTATTTTCTTCTGGTGCCTGCAGCCCAGGCGGAAGTCAGGAATGAGGACCAGCAGGTCATCACCCGGATCAGCAATGAGTCGGACGTCAAGACTGCCCGCATTCAGGAGCTGGAGGGCCAGGTCTCAGGGCTGGATCAGGAGATGACAGGGCTGCGGCAGCAGATCGAGGGCTATGTGGGGACGGACGGGACGCTCCAGACCATAGACAGCCTGCTTCAGGCCGCAGCAGATTACACAGAGACAAAGGACGTGTTTGCCGCCGCCGCTTCTCTTGAGGCCATTTCCCAGAGGGTGGATGTGGGAGCAATGTCGGAGGGATTCCAGAGGCTGTATCAGGCCATTATGGGGGCAGTAGGGCCGGAATTGTCTTCTGCATACTATACCCAGGGAACTGCTTCCTACTGGGCGCATGACTATGCTGCGGCCATAGAGACACTGAAGCAGGCGGTAAGGTATGATGCCGGCAATGCGGACGCGCTTTTCTACCTGGGTGAAGCCTACCGGCATAACGGCGATACCGCCGATGCCGTGGCCACCTACAGCAGGGTGGCGGAGCTGTTTCCCAATACCAACAGGGGCAGGACCGCCGGACAGTACAGGGACAATCTTATCAGGAATAACCCGGAATTGGCGCAGTGAGTAAAGGCGCGCGGGGGCAGTCTACGAAGGAAGAGAACCTATAGCGGTATAGGTTCTTTTTTGTGCGCAGGTTTGCGTAAAGGAGGATATGGTGATATGGAACAGATTACTGCGGAAGATTTTCAGGTTGTTGACAGTTGTCTCATCATCCGGATGCCTGAGGAGATTGACCACCACAGCGCGGGGATGATCTGCCAGGAGGCGGACCGCTGCCTGGTCAGGGAGGAGGTTCGGAATGTGGTGTTTGACTTTGTCAGGACCAGGTTTATGGATTCTTCGGGCATCGGCATCATTATGGGGCGCCACAGGAAAATATCCTGTTTTGGGGGCCGTGTCTATGCTGTCCATGTGGACAGGCAGATCCAGAGGATTTTCAGGCTGTCGGGTTTGAATAAGATTGTGGAGGTACTGGAATCATGAAAAACGAAATGGAGCTCATCTTTGATGCTGTCTCGGACAATGAAAGTTTTGCCAGGGTGGCTGTGGCGGCATTTCTCACCCATCTGAACCCTACCCTGGAGGAGATGGCGGACATTAAGACTGCGGTGTCGGAGGCGGTGACGAATTCCATCATACATGGTTATGGAAATCTGGAAGGCCTGGAGCCAGGCGGGGAAGGCTGCCCGGTGAACCCGGGAAAAGTGCGGGTGTGCTGCAGCCTGGAGGATGGAATGTTACATATTCTGGTGGAGGACAAGGGGAAGGGGATTGAGGATGTGGAACGGGCCATGGAACCCCTTTTTACCACCAGGCCGGAACTGGAGCGGTCCGGAATGGGATTCGCCTTCATGGAGGCTTTTACGGATGAGCTGCAGGTGGAGAGTGCGCCTGGTCAGGGGACTGTGGTTCGGATGTCCAAAAAAATCGGCGCGGAAGACCAGGACGCCGGATCCGGGATCTAAAGGCTTATGGGGGTTGATGCATGGAAGAAATGTCAGTACTGATTGCCAGATCACAGGCGGGAGAAAGCGATGCCAGGGAGGTACTGATAGAGAACAACCTGGGCCTGGTGCGCCACATTGTAAAGCGTTTCGCAGGCAGGGGATATGACATGGAAGACCTGTTCCAGATCGGGGTCATAGGGCTTATGAAGGCCATTGACAAGTTTGATCTTTCCCTGGGTCTGAAATTTTCCACCTATGCAGTGCCCATGATTGCAGGAGAGATCAAGCGGTTCCTGCGGGACGACGGGCCGGTGAAGGTGTCCAGGACCATCAAGGAGAACGGGGTGAAGGTCAAGATGGCCAGACAGAAACTTCAGGGCAGTGAGGGCAGGGAGCCCACGCTGCAGGAGATCGCCCGGGAGACAGGGCTGGACGTGGAGGACGTGGTGCTGGCCATGGAGGCCTCGGTGGAGGTGGAGTCCATCTATGCCGCCGTGTACCAGGACGACGGCAGCGAGGTATACCTGGTGGACAAGGTGGTCCGGGGCAGAAGCGGCGCGGTGGGCAGCAGTGCCGCAGGAGGATGCAGCAGCGAGGATACGGAAAAAGAAAAACTTTTGAATCATATTTTGCTAAAACAGCTTCTGGACAGCCTGCGTCCTCAGGACAGGGAGCTGATCCAGATGCGTTACTTCCAGAATAAGACCCAGATGGAGGTGGCGGCGGTTCTGGGGGTCAGTCAGGTGCAGGTGAGCCGTTTGGAAAAGAAGATTCTGATGTGCCTCCGGGAGCAGATCCGGTGACAGCAGCGGAAATATCTGGTACAGGCGCGAAAAAAGATGAACTTTTTATTAAATTGTCGCATTTTGCTTTTCATCTAAATTCATTTCGTTTAATATAGAAATGGACGTGGTTGCGCCGCTGAGAAGCGGCAGGAGATGAGGAGACAGTTTATGAAAGTCGGAGCAGGAAACGGACAGGAGGGCAGGCCCGGGAAGACTCGCCCGGCCTGGGGATGGAATAAGAGAATTCTGGCCATGCTGGGATGCCTGGTGGCAATGGTTGTGGTCATGTACTTTATCCTCTGTATATTTGCATGGATGGATGAGAGGCTGAAGGGGCAGCAGGCGGACGCTTCCAACGGCGGGGCCGTTCAGGAGGGAGAGCAGGATTCCTCAGGCGCTCCGGGCCAGGATGGCGATGTTGTGGGGGCCATGTCAGGTTCCGTGGTTTACTCTCAGGAGGAGTTGGAGGCGAAAGTGGCGGAGGCCAGGGATCAGGTTTCCCAGGAGCTGCTGGGGGGGATCCGGCAGAGTCTGGACGGAGGGGATTCTGTGCTGCAGGTGCTGCGGCCCCTGTATCCTGAGGAACTGATTGTTTACAGCGGAGGAAAATATAATTTTGTCCCCATTAACCGTTCTCTGAAACAGAGTACCCTGGAGGAGGCAGGCCTGAATGTGCTTGAGTCCGGAGAATACCAGTATGTGAGGGACGGGCAGGTGATTTCCCACAAGGGGATCGATGTGTCCAAACATCAGGGTACCATTGACTGGAACCTGGTGGCCCAGGACGGGGTGGAGTTTGCCTTCATCCGGGTGGGATACCGGGGGTATGGCACGGGAAAACTGATGGAAGACGAGTTTTTTGAGGAGAATATCAAGGGAGCCCTGTCCGCAGGAATTAAGACGGGGGTTTATTTCTACAGTCAGGCTGTCACGGAGGAGGAGCTTCTGGAGGAGGCCGCGTTTGTCCTGGAAAAGATTGCGCCTTACAAGATCGAGTGCCCGGTGGTGTTTGATGTGGAGAGGGTGTCAGGGGCCGAGGGACGGATGGACGCCCTTTCGGTGGAGGAGCGCACCAGCCTGGCGCTGCTGTTCTGCCAGACCATTGAACAGGCGGGCTACAAGCCCATGATTTACCACAATACGGAGATGGGGGTTATGCTTCTGCGCCTGGAGGTTCTGGAGGCCTACGGCAAGTGGTTTGCCGCCTACAGCGATAAGTTCTATTATCCCTATGAGTATAAGATCTGGCAGTATTCCCAGTCCGGGACGGTACAGGGGATCCAGGGGAATGTGGATCTGAACATCAGCTTCGGGCCTGTTTGGGAAGAATAGTTTTCAGGTATATTTTACAAGGTTCTGTATCATAATAATCAGGAAATCTATGTATCCGAAGGGATGTCCGGTTATGGTGATGCAGAATCTTTTTTTGTGTCTGGCAGGGGTCAGCTATGGGCTTCTGGCAGCGGCAGGAGTGTTCACCGTGTTTGTGGCGGTGGGCCTGGTACCTCGGTTTGCGGGGAGGACCCATACGGCGGATAAGGTGCTGCTGTATGAGGAGATGGTCATTTTTGGCACGCTCACAGGGGCTGTGCTCAGTGTGTTTGACAGGTATTGTCAGTTTGGGGCCTGGTGGCAGGAGCGGTTTCCGGAACAGGATGGTCTGCTTTTTGGCATGGGCATATTTTTTCAGGCAGTCTATGGTCTTTTCGCCGGCATGTTTATCGGGTGTCTGGCTCTTGCCATAGCGGAGATGCTGGACAGTATTCCTATCCTGACGCGCCGTATCTCTTTTCGGCATGGCCTGGGGCTTGCCATTGTCAGCATGGCTCTGGGAAAGTTGTTCGGTTCTTTGGTGTATTTTCTTACCGAGTTCCACAGGACAGCATAATAGGGCGGAGAGAAGGGCATGGAGGAGTGGCGCAGAGGCAGGTGGGCTGTGTGGGCGGGGAAAGGACGATTCAATGACAAATCTGATGGTTTACTTAAAATGTGACAGGAATGTGGAGGTTGGAACCGAGGATGTGTTTCTGTCGGATCTGGGGGCTTTGCGCTGTGCGGATACGGTTGCGGCGGCAAAGCTTAAGGCGCTGAAAGTGCATCATTTTGGGAAAGAGGATCCGGACCGCTGTGTCATCAGCTGTCTGAGGCTGGTGGAGCTGATGGAGGGGGTTTGTCCCAATATCAGCGTGCAGGTTGTGGGGGAGCCCGATGTACTTGTGGAGCGGATCCAGGTGGAGGAGCGCAGGGGGCCTGTGCAGTGGTTTAAATGTGCCCTGGTGTGTCTGGTAAGTTTTTTTGGCACTGCATTTACCATCATGGCTTATCATAACGATGTTGGGATCAATGATGTGTTCACGGAAGTGTACCGAATGGTGATGAACCGGGAACCCCAGGGGCTGAATGTGCTGGAGCTGTCTTACACGGTGGGACTTGCAGCCGGGATCATTATCTTCTTTAACCATGTGGGCGGCAGGCGCATTACAAAAGATCCCACTCCCATAGAGGTGGCAATGCGCAATTATGAGGAAGATGTGGACAAGGCTCTCATTGCCACAGCCGGGAGAGAAGGGCAGGAGGAGGAGAGCAGGTAATATTGCCTGCGGCGGCTCCTCAGCAAAAATGTGCTGCGGGGCTGGGGTTTCTGCTCCTTGAGTTGGAAACGGAACAGGATAATATCTTTGCACAATTCCTGGAAGTCAGGGTACCTCTTGATGAAATTTAGTATGTATTAATTTTTTCTTTTGGTATATTCTGCCAATTGCTGTTTCAGTAAACGGATCTCTTCGGCCTGTCTTTGGTTTTCCTTGGCCTGTTTATGGTTTTCTTCGGCGTGTCTTTGGTTTTCCTCAGCCAGTCTTAAGTTTTCTGCTTTCATCTCATCCATCATATATTTGACAGTATTGCGGTCCATAATGCTTAAAGCTTCAGAATACATAGAAATCACCTCCTTGGGTTGGAAACGGAACAGGACAATGTCTTTGTAAAGTTCCTGAAAGGCAGGGTACTGTTTGACTATATTCAGTATGTCGGAAGGATTGTCCGAGGCAAGAAAATACAGCCAGGCTTCCAGTTCAGATAAGTTATTTTTATTATGTGGCATTCTGCGGAAAATTTCAAGAGAAATATAGATTAAATTCTGAAGAGGTTTCAGCGGTGCCATCACTTCAAATAATTTCACAGCCAGAAGATGCTTCTTGTATTGACATTTCTCAGATTCAGTGCTATATTGTAAATAACCAATTAACTAAATGGTTAAATGCCATGAAAGGGGGTGCTCTCTTTGTTAGAAGTGTCCGGTCTGTCTTTTCATTATCAACCTCATGTACCTATGCTGACCGATCTTACTTTTTCCGTATTAGATGGAGAAATCGTTGGCCTGTTAGGGAAAAACGGAGTTGGGAAAACTACAACCTTAAAGCTGATTTTGGGGTTGCTACCGCTTGAAAAAGGCTCTATCTGCCTTGGCAACTACTCGCTGTATCTACATCCCATACGATACAAGAAACAAATTAACTATGTTTCTGACAGCCACGATATATACAACAATCTTACGGGAAAGGAATATTTGAATTTTATAGCGGATATGTACGAAGTACCTTCTGAAACAAGAGGAAAAAATTATACTCCTCTAATAGAAGCGTTTCAGGTTGAAAAATATCTGAACAGCCCTATTAAAAAATTATCTCATGGGACAAAGCAAAAAATTGCTATTATAGCATCCCTGGTTAATGATCCCCTACTTTGGGTGTTAGATGAGCCAATGATGGGACTGGATGTGGAAGCTGTTCAGGTCTTAAAGGAATTGATGAAATCCAGAGCGGCCTGCGGAAAATCCGTTCTATTTTCATCTCACATATTGGAAATTTGTGAGAATTTGTGTGATAAAATCGTCATCATGCAAGCTGGAACGATTAAGAAAACAATCGAGCTTCGAGATAATCCTTCCTATATTTCGTTGGAGGATATTTATTTGGAGGTGGTTAATGATGTACCGATGGAACAAGGTTTTTCAATTAAGCAAAACAATGAGTAAGATCAATTTCAGCTTTTTGAATTTTCGGTATAAGTTAAAAGAACGCCCTGATCCCTACTTTATTGTGCTGGCTTGCTTTGTTTTAAGTATTATCAGCGTATTCTATTACTACTATTTTCGATTGCTTGGTCAGCTTTATGATGGACTTTCCGAGCTGGGGTTGGGAGCTTTGTTTTGTCGGCTTGCACTGTTTGCAGTGGCGATGATACTCTCAATAGTGAGCGTCTTCCTACTGATAAATATTTTTTGCTTTTCAAGGGATATAGAATACTTGCTGCTATTTCCAGTAAGGCCATGCGACATTTTTACAAGTAAGTACATTGCAGTAATCATGTTTTGCTATGTGATTGAAATTTTACTACTGCTTCCTGTGTGTATAATTCAAACGCAATACATTGGGGACATTTCTGCGATAATTACATATATCTCTGCGGCAGCGATACTCCCTCATATTGTTGTGTTCCCTTTGGCGGTTCTTGTGACAATATGCTTGAAATTTGCCATGCTTCTGAAACGCATGAGGACACTGCTGGTGGTTGCAGGAATCATAGTGTATTTTGCAGGCGGCGTGATTTGCGGTCTATTATCAAATGGACAAATAGATGAAAAACAAGACTTATTGAACTGGGTTAATGATTTTATTGTACCATTCCCATTCTATAATCAGTATATCGGTTTTCATCCCGTATTAAAGCTGCTCTGCATTATACTTGTCGCTGTATTTATCGGCGGATATTACTATTTGAGTTATCTTGTGATCGGAAAGAAATATGCCATCTATGATAAAGAAGGACGGATTCGCATAACGGCGATGAAATACAACTTGTTGTCAAAGTTGAGAAGTTATTTTAAGAAAGAGTACCAAACTTTTTTCCGAAATCCAGTATATGTCATAAATGGATTGTTTGGGATTTTTATTACCCCCTTTTTACTGCCGTTGTCTTTCCGGATCAGTGCAACCGCAGAAAGTATAGAACAAATAAGAGCCTTGGTATCTGCCCCGGAATTTTCCTTCTATGCGGTATTGTTTGCGATTGCGGTCATTGCCCTAACGTCCGCAATCAATGTAGTGGCTTCCAGCAGTTTTTCCAGAGAGGGGGCAAGTTTCTGGATAGCGAAGATTATTCCGTATTCATTAATGCAGCAAGCGTTTGTAAAAGCCCTGTTTTCTACAAGTATCTCAATGATGGGGATTATCATGAATTGCTTAATATTTAAGGTTTACTTTCACTATGGTCTTATCCAGATTGGAGTAATCGCTCTTGTTGGTATATTATTTGCAGCGTTATGGAACTTGATCGGAGTATTGATTGATATGAAGCGTCCCAAATTAGAATGGACAAATGAAACAGAAGCGATTAAGCAGAATGTTAATGTAGTTTTATCCATTTTGCTTTGCATCGCAATTTCAATAGGATATTTCTTTGCGGTTGCAAAAATGCTTCAGAATGGGTTCCCTGCCAGTGGCGTTATTACCTTTCTGTTGTGCAGTGTATGTATTCTAATTTTACTTGTGTGTAAAGGAATTGCGTCTCATCAAGAGTAATCTTTCAAAATATGTCAATCGATCAAAAGGAGGAAGAAGCTATGAGTAAGAAGAAAATGATCCCTGCAGTGTTATTGATTGGAACCTTTGTCATATTGTTTGTGGCAACATTTTTTCTTCCAGACAAGATACCCTTCCATTTTGATGTGAATGGAAAGGCTGGCTGGTATACAAGCAAGTATTTTATCCTGCTGCTTACGCCGGTTCCGTATTTAATTTACCATCAATTCACACACAAGAAAAAATGAATACAGTATTATTGGGAAAGGAGATTCGCTTAGATGACTACTGTATTCAAAGCTTTATCTGATGATACCAGACGACAAATCCTAAAGCTGCTTGCGAATGGTGATATGACAGCGAAAGAAATTTCTGAGAACTTTACGATTTCAAAGCCGGCCATATCAAAGCATCTTGATATTTTGAAAGAAGCAAGGTTAGTGACAAGCGAACGAACGGGGATGTCCGTTACTTATTCCCTTAATGCTTCTGTATTACAAACAACTTTAGGCGCATTTTTGGAGTTTTTTGATACCAATAAAACGGCAGGAAAAGAGGGAGATGAGAATGAAACTATATAGAAGTCTGAATACGATATTCTTGATTATATTCATCATAGGGACGGTTCTGTGTTTTAAGTACCTTCCCAGTGAAATCCCTTTGTTTATGCAAAGCCCTTCCCGCTGGGTTTTTATCGGGATTTGTTTTGCTCTTTTGTTGGCGTTAGCTATTGTGGCATTTTTCCCTCACATAATCTCCAAAAGCGATAACAAAGTGAGAAATGATATTACTCTGACTGCGATCAACCTCTTGGGGCTTGGAATTTTTCTTTTCTATTTTGTCACGGTAGCTAAATACT
>CAJUNZ010000056.1 GCA_910587755.1 uncultured Acetatifactor sp.
GTCCTTGCCGCCAGTTCCCTGGGTTCTGCCGCAGATACTGCTCAGATGATCCAGATGGGGACTGGCCACCCCCAGCCCCATGCACAGACCGCAGGCCCCCAGGGGGATCCAGGTCTTTTTCAGGGGAGTGTCATAAAAGCTTGTCTCCATGTATTGGTACATAAAATAGTACATTAACAGCACAAAGAAAGTGATGTACACATCAATGGTGGCGATGCGTGTCTGGGCAAAATGCATAAAGTCAAAGGCAAACAGGGTGGAGGCCAGCAAAGCCAGGGGAAGGTACCCTGAGATCTTCCTGGCGAACAGGTAGATCAGAGGCACCATGGCAATGCCGAAGAGGGTGCCCGCAATGCGCCATCCAAAGGGATTCATGCCGAAGACCAGGGTGCCCAGAGCGATGAAGATCTTGCCCAGGGGCGGGTGGGTATTCTCATAGGAAGTGAGCCCGTGGACAAACTCATAGGCGGTCCGGCCGTGGTAGATCTCGTCAAAATACATGCTGTTGCGGAAGGTGCTGACCCCCGGATAGAGATCCGTCTCGTCGAACAGCCCCTGGTAGGCCGTGTGGGCTGTGGGAAGCAGGGGGGAGCCGTTTTCGTCCAGAAACACCAGTTCCAGAAGGGAGGCCTGGTTGTCCTGAAGAGTCAGGCGCAGCTGCTGCATACCCCCGTTTATGGGTTCAGTCTGCCAGGTGAACACATTTCTCAGGGTGATCTCTCCCAGATTCGTCCAGTCCTGGGTGGAATCGGCCCTGCCTTCCAGGGTGAAAACTCTCCCGTGCCAGGGGGCTATGTAGTAGGCCAGGGAGGCGGGGGCCTGGGAGCCGAAGTCCAGTTCCACCGACTGGCCCTGGGTCATGTCGTAGGCACTCTCAGGGGCCTGCATGTCTCCCAGGTCATAGAGGGCAAAACAGGAGTACACCAGAGTTACCGCAGCCATACAGAGGAAATCCGCTCTTCCCAGGGGCTTTTGCTTTCTGGAAGGCCTGGGGGCCAGGGGCAGTTTTTTCTCCAAAGCAAGGAGCACACCGGACTTGCCGGTATCCTGGAAAGTGTTCCGATGCCAGAGAATGGTTTCGCCGCCTGCCTTTCCGTAGAGCTTCCAGGCGAGAAAGCACAGGAAAATCTCCCCTGCCAGCATTCCTCCGGAGACCAGAAGGATGATGGCGGCTTTCCGGTCATAGCTGGCAGGATCATAGAAGAACAGGACATTGCAGGTGTTGTAAAAGTGCAGGATGGAAAAGCCTCCATAGCACAGGTAGGTCAGGCGGGAGGGCTTGTACACATAGGCCAGCAGCAGAAGCAGCAGTCCCGGGTACATGTAGCGCTCGTGCATGCGCACGGACAGTACAAAAATGCTGATTACCAGCAGCGCGGCCAGGAAGGGATATTTTTCCCTGTCCCTGGGGCGGCGAAGGCTTAACACAAACACCAGAATCACTGTGGCGGCAATGGCGGCCATGCCGTAGGCCACATAGGGAATGCCCAGGAAGGTCTCCTCCTGGCTGACCCAGTTTTTGCCCAGAAATCCCCACAGGTTGTATGCGTTTACCGCCGCGTAAGGGTAGGAACCTACAGTGTTGAAATACTGTTCCCACACGTTCAGAAAGCCGAAGGGCAGCACGGCCAGAACCAGCCCTCCTATGGAGGCAAGTCCCTGGAGGAGGTTTTTAAAGAATTTCTTCCAGGAGAAATCTTTCAGGAATACATGGTCCAGGATGCCTGCCAGGAGTATGGGGCCGAACAGCAGCGTCTGGGGCTTTACCAGCACGCCTAGGGCAAAGCTCACATAGGCAGGGAGCATCTTTCTCCTCACCAGGCTCAGGCACATACAGGCCACGCAGAGGGTGAACACAGAGTCCACCTGCCCCCACACGGAGGAATTCAGGATCACGGCGGGATTGAACAGGAAGGCGGCACACAGGAAGAAGGCCTGCACGTCTGTACACTTTTTCTGGGCTTCCTTAAGCACCAGGTATCCGCAGGCCAGATCGCAGACGATGGCGGGAACCTTGAGCAGTATCAGGTGAGGGACGGAGTAGTACTCCAGGGCAAAGAGCTTTCGGATCGCCCCCAGGATCCACAGCACGTACATATATCCGGGAGGATAGTCGGTGAAGACGTCGGGAGAATAGAAATCTCCCGGCCCCAGCTGGAAGATCCGGTCCGCCCAGGAGGCGAAACAGGCTGTGTCGTTTCCGAAGCCCTCGGACAGGGAGGCGGCGAAAAGCCGCAGGATAAGGGCAATGTAGAAAAGAGTAACCACGTAAAGCCTGCTCAGCCTGCCCCGCCGGCACTCAGCCTCCAGACAGCATAATCCCAGGATCAGGATTCCAAGTATGGCAAAAAAATGAATTAGTAACATCAGGTACCTCCTACAGATATTTCCTTCTGGCCGGCGCAGGCCTGCCCGGCCCGCCGTATTTTGGTTTTAGAGACCACAACATTATATCAAAAAGGTTGATAGAAGAAAAGCATTTGTGTTATAATATTTCGATATGGACAAAATGTTTGGGAGGTGAAGTGGGATATGGGGGCTTTTGTGAGCTTTCAGGATGTGGAAAAAGTCTACAGGACGGGGGAAGTGGAGATCCGGGCTCTCCATGACGTGAATTTTCTGGTGGAGAAGGGAGAGTTCTGTGTGATTGTGGGCGCTTCGGGAGCGGGCAAGACCACCATTTTGAATATATTGGGGGGAATGGACACCCTTACGTCGGGACAGGTATTTCTGGACGGCAGGGAAGTTTCCTCTTTCAACAAAAAACAGCTGACGGCCTACAGGCGCTATGATGTGGGGTTTGTTTTCCAGTTCTACAACCTGGTGCAGAATCTGACGGCGCTGGAGAATGTGGAACTGGCGGCGCAGATCTGCCGGGATCCCCTGGACGCAGGGCAGGTGCTCAGACAGGTGGGGCTGGGAGAGCGTACCAATAACTTTCCCGCCCAGCTCTCCGGGGGCGAGCAGCAGCGGGTGGCCATCGCCAGGGCTCTGGCCAAGAATCCCAAGCTGCTTCTATGCGACGAGCCCACGGGTGCGCTGGACTACAATACGGGCAAAGCGGTGCTGAAGCTGCTTCAGGACACCTGCCGGGAAGTGGGCAAAACAGTCATTGTCATCACCCACAACCAGGCGCTCACCGCCATGGCCGACCGGATTATCACGGTCAGAAGCGGCACGGTGGTGAGCATGGAGGAGAATAAAAACATTGTGGATGTGGAAGAGATAGAGTGGTAAAACCAGCCGGGGGCGGCGGGACAGGAGGAGCAATGAAAGGGGTCTGGAAATCTACATTCAGGGAGATATGGGCAAGTCTGGGGCGTTTTACGGCTATTTTTGCCATCATCGCCATGGGGGTGGGTTTTTTTGCGGGGCTGAAGGTGGCCAGGGAGGCCATGACGGACACGGTGAAGAGTTATCTGGACAATCATGCCTTCTATGATTTCCGGCTTCTCTCCACGCTGGGCTTCGGCCAGAAGGATGTGGACTCGTTTGCCCTGGCGGAGGATGTGAAGGCGGCGGAGGGCGCCGTGTCCTTTGACATTCTGTGCCGGCTGGAGGACGGCAGCCAGACAGCGGTGAAGGCCATGAGCCTGCCGGAGACGGTGAACACGCCCAAGCTTGTGGCGGGCAGGATGCCGGAGGAGCCGGGGGAGTGTCTGGCGGACAGCAGAATGCTCACGGAGGATCAGATTGGTTCCGTGCTGTGTCTTTCCCAGGACAATACCTCCGGGGATCTGGAAAATTTTGCTCTGAAGGAGTATACTGTGGTGGGGCTGGCTCAGTCCCCTCTGTACCTGCAGTATGAGAGGGGAAATACTTCCCTGGGCGCGGGACGCCTGGGGGGATTTATCTACCTTATGCCGGAAGGGTTTGCGGTGGATTATTTTACGGAAGTTTATGTGAGGTTCAGATATGGCTCTGCCGGTGAAAGTTCAGCGAGACAGAGCTTTGAACTGTACAGTGAGGAATATGACGCTTTTATTCAGGAGAAGACAGGCGTCTGGGAGCGGCTGGCGGATCAGGCCGTCCAGGCACACCGCCAGGAGATCTATGATGCGGCGGAGGAAGCGCTGAACCAGGCAAGGCAGGAGCTTGAGGAGAAGGTCGGTCAGGCGGAAGAAGAGCTTGCGGAGGCGGAAAAGGGTCTTGCGGAGGCAGCGGCCCAGCTAGCGGAGGGGGAGGCGGCTCTGGAGGATGCCCGGGAAGAGCTGGACCAGGGGAGGCGCACTCTGAAGGAGAATGAGGCCCGGCTGCAGGAGGCCCGGCTGGAAATCGCCCAGAGGGAGACTCAGATCCGGGAGACTGAGGCTGCCATCGCCCAAAGCGAGGCCCAGATCCGGGAGACCGAGGCCGCCATCACCCAAAGCGAGGCTCAGAACGGCGACGGACTGATGTCCCTGACCGAGGCAAAGCTGCAGGTGGCTGCAGGGAAAGAGGCCATTGCAGAGGCAAAGCTGCAGCTTGCCGACGGCGAGGCCGGCATTGCCCGGGGCTGGGAGGAACTGGTGGAGGCTGAAGCGCTGCTTGTGCAGAAAACCAGGGAGCTTGAGGAGGGGAAGGAAGAGTATGCCCGGGGAGAGCGGGAGTATCAGGAGGGCCTGCAGGAACTTCGGGAGCAGACCCAACAGGCCCGGGAGGAGATTGCCCGGGCCGAGGCCGAGCTTGCGGGCCTGGCCAAGGCCCAGGCCTATGTCCTTGGCAGGGATACCAACATAGGGTATCTGTGCTTTCAGAATGACTCCGGCATCATTGAGGGCATTGCCAATATTTTCCCCGTGTTCTTCTTTCTGGTGGCGGCCCTGGTGTGTATTACCACCATGAACAGGATGGTGGAGGAACAGCGGACGCAGATCGGCGTGCTGAAGGCTCTGGGTTTCGGGGAGCGGGCGGTGATGTCAAAATATGTGACCTACTCCGGCCTGGCTGCCTTGGGAGGCTGTGTTTTTGGCTTTTTCCTGGGCACCTGGGGGTTTCCGGAGGTGGTCTGGTTCTGCTACAGGATCATGTATTCTGCGGATCCAATCGGCTATGTGTTCAGCTGGCAGCTGGCCCTGATCTCCCTGACAGTGTCCCTGCTGTGTTCCATTGGCACTACCTGGCTCTCCTGCAGGGTGGAGCTGGCCCAGGTGCCGGCGCTGCTTATGCGGCCCAAAGCCCCCAGGGCGGGGAAGCGGGTGCTTCTGGAGCGGCTGCCCTTTCTCTGGAAGCGTCTGGGATTTCTGCGGAAAGTATCCCTGCGGAATATTTTCCGCTACAAGAAAAGGCTCTTTATGATGGTGGTGGGCATCAGCGGCTGCACGGCTCTGCTGGTGACTGGCTTTGGCATCAAAGACTCCATTGCGGATGTGGCGGATATGCAGTTTGGGGAGATTCAGACCTATGACATAGGGATCTCCCTAAGAGTGGGGGCGGACCGGGCCCTGGAGCAGAAGCTTGCGGATCTGGGATTTGAGGAATACACCGTCGTGATGGAAAATAATATGGATCTGGTCACGGACAAAGGGGTGGATCCTGTTACCCTTGTGGTTGGCCGGGGGGAGGAGATGGGACCTTTTTTGAACCTTCACAGGTCGGATGGGGAGAACATTCCCTATCCGGCTTTCGGGGAAGCGGTGGTATCCGATAAACTGGCCAGGATGTGGGGGATCCATGTGGGAGATGCGGTGACACTCAGGGATCAGCATATGCGGACCCTGACGGCAGTGGTCACAGGGGTGTATGAAAACTATATCTATGACTATGTCCATATCTGTGAGGAGACCTGGGTGGATCAGATGGGGGAGGAACCGGAGCGGAAGACGGTGTATCTGAACCTGCAGGAGCCGGAGCCCGGGACAGCCTCCGGGGAAGATGTCATCCATGAGGCCGCCGCCCTGCTGATGCAGATGGAGCAGGTGACAAATGTCACGGTGAATGCGGATACCATGGAGCGTCTGGGCAATATGCTCCGGAGTCTGGATATTATTGTTGTTGTGGTGATCTTCTGTGCGGCGGGTCTGGCGTTTATTGTGCTGTACAATCTGACCAACATCAATATCACTGAGCGGATCAGGGAGATCGCCACCATCAAAGTGCTTGGGTTTTATCGTAAAGAGACGGCGGCCTATGTGTTCCGGGAAAATGTGTTGCTCACGGCTATGGGCCTGGCCCTGGGGCTTGTGCTGGGGCGCGGTCTGCACTGGTTTGTGATGAATGAGATCCAGGTGGACATGATGAATTTTGTGGCTTATGTGAAGCCGGTGAGTTATCTCTACAGCGGGGTGCTCACCCTGGTCTTTGCCTGGTTTGTGAACCGGGTAATGGGCCGGAAGCTGGAGCATATCAGTATGACGGAGTCCCTGAAGAGTGTGGACTGAAACTGGTTTCCAGGGGATGGATTGCCGTATTAAAATAATTGTAAACTGTTGATTGGGGGGGATAAAAATGAAGTTTGACATGCACTGCCATACAAAGGAGGGGTCCCTGGACGGAAAGGTGCCCATAGCGGAATTTGCCGCCAGGCTGCAGGAGATGGGGTTTGACGGGATGCTCGTCAGCGACCATGACTCCTACAACGGTTATCGGGCGTGGAAAAAAATAAGGGACGCCTTCCGGGAGAAAGATACTCCCTGGGAGCAGGAAGACGCCGGGGAGAAGGATTTCCTGGTGCTGAAGGGCGTGGAATATGATACCATTGACGCGGGGCATATCCTTGTGATCATGCCTGAAGGTGTGAAGCTGAAGATTCTGGAGCTGCGGGGGCTTCCCGTGCTCTTTTTGATAGAGATTGTCCACAGGCACGGGGGGATCCTGGGTCCTGCCCATCCCTGCGGGGAGAAATACCTTAGTATTACCAACACCAGGAAGCACAGGAACTGTCTGGCGGTGATGGACAGATTTGACTTTCTGGAGGGATTTAACGCCTGCGAGAGCCACGAGAGCAACGCAAGGGCCATGGAGATTGCGGAGGAATACGGGAAGCCTGCCTTTGGAGGAAGCGACGCCCACAGACCCGACTGTGTGGGGCTTGGATTTACGGAATTTCAGGGAGAAATCACCTGTGAATCGGATTTGATCCGGCTTGTGAAAGAGAAGGGCCAGGAGTCCTGTGTCTGCGGCGGGGAGTACTATACCCACACCACCAAGAGCAGGATCGGCAGAGCCAACAGCATTCTGGTGGAATCTTTCTGGTTTTACAACCGGGTCGGCAGCATGCTGCGGCACAGAAAGCGGAAGCGGGAACTGGGCAAGATGTACATTCGGATAAAATGAAGAGTTGTTACAGAGTTATTGCAATTTTAAGCTTTCTTTCTCTGTAATTCATAAAATCTTAAGGTGCAATTTTGGGAGAGTGTGATATACTCTATATGTGCCGGAGGCAGGTCCTGCAGTTTTTTTGGCGGGAAACAGTCTTTCTGGTTTGGACATATTTCCGAAGGGGAGTGATATTTGAGTAAGGTGTAAATCTTATAAATATCCTGACGGAAAGCATTTCCTAAATTGTATCAGTCCGCTCTGAGTGGACGGGGAGGTAAGATGATGAAAAAAAGAACTGGACTGCTCCGGCGTCTGGGGGCTTTGGCGGTGGCAGCCGTGATGACCCTGCAGCTGGCCGGCTGCGGTGAGGATGAGCCCGCTGACAGCGTCAGCACGGCGGCAGAATGGGTCTGGGTGCCGGAATATGTCACTGTTGGGGTGGAGAATTTTTCCTATTACGACACTGTTCTGGACGGCAGCAGTCTCTGCACTATTCTTTATGATTATGACGAGGCGGCGGGGACTTCCACCCAGACTCTGGGAAGGTATTCTCTGGAGGACGGCTCTTTTACCAAGACTCCCATTCAGTGGGAGGGACCCAAGGACGGGGGCTGGAATGTCAGGAGTTATGTTCTGACTGAGGACGGAGGAATGACCGCTCTGCTGTCAGTGACAAGTTATGGTGACTTTGGCGGCCTGGGGGATGATATGAGTGCCGATGAAGCAGCCGGGGCGGAGGACGGCACAGCAGCCGGTGACAGCGCCGGGGCGGAGGACGGCACAGCAGCCGGTGACAGCGCCGGGGCGGAGGACGGCACAGCAGTCGGTGAAGCAGCCGGAGGGGAGAACAGTTCAGGGGCAGAGAGCTTTATTACAGATTATAAACAGACCGTGTATCTGGCCAGGTTTGACAAAGAGGGGAAGAATATATTTTCTCAGGATATCACGGAACAGGTCCAGGGAGATCCGGAATTTGGCTTCTATGTGAGTTCCCTGGCTCTGGACGAGAAGGGCAGGATCTATATATCTGCTGAATCCGGTATTCTGCTCTACGATGAGGAAGGAAGCTACAAGGGGACGGTACCCACAACCACCGTCAATGCGGAGGCTCTGGGGCAGGGCCGGGACGGTAAAGTGTATTTCTGCGGCTATAGCCGGGAAGCCGCTACCATGAGCTATGTTCTGACGGAAGTGGATTTTGACGGGGTAAAGGCAGGTGCGGTCTACAAGGATTTCCCGGGAGCCAGAGGCGAAAAGCTGACCATGGGGAAGGAGAAGGACTTTCTGGCATTTGACGGTGAGGCGATGTATGAGTATGACCTGGCATCACAGACAAAGGAGGAGCTTTTTCGCTGGCTGGACAGCGACATCAACGGAAATTATGTGAGATCCGTAGGTGTGCTGGAGGACGGACGGGTTCTGGCGGTGGTGGAGGACTGGGAGGATACTTCCAACAGCGGCATTGTGCTGTTGACAAAGACAGCTGCGGATCAGGTGCCTCAGAAGGAGACCATTGTGGTGGCCACCCTCAGCGGAGGTTACAATCTTAAGGCCCTGATAGTGAATTTCAACAGAAACAGCGACAAATACCATGTCACCGTAAAAGAGTATCTGAATACAGATAACTGGGACGGAAATGACTATGTGAGCCTGGTGTCGGATGCAGTGACCAGTCTGAACAATGATATCACATCGGGCAATTGCCCCGACATTATTGACCTGTCCGGTCTGAACTTTAAGCAGCTGGCATCAAAGGGGGCTTTTGAGGATCTGAACGGCTATCTGGAGGACAGCGCTGTTCTGGATCGCTCTCAGTTTTTGGAGAATATCCTGGAAGCCTACAGCTATAACGGTTCTCTGATCAGTATTCCTGCGTCGGTTGCCCTGCAGACAGTGGCGGGAAAAGCGGAGGATGTAGGCGCCCAGATGGGCTGGACCCTGGAGGAGATGATTGCTTACGCAGAGGCCCATCCGGACGCGGCCATGTTTGAGGGGGCTACCAAGCAGCAGATTCTCTACTATCTGTTGAACAGCAATGAGGATGCCTTTGTGGACTGGGAGACGGGGAAATGCAATTTCAACTCCGATGAGTTTAAGCATCTGCTGGAGTTTGTGAAGAGTTTTCCTGACGAGTATGACTATGCGTCGGATAATACTTCCACCGCCACTAAGATTCAGAAGGGGCAGGTCCTTATGGAGACGGTGTATATTTCCGACTTCAAAGACATACAGATTTATCCGGAGCTCTTTGGCGGGGAAGTGACTTATATCGGATTTCCCACGGCGGACAGAAGAAGCGGATGTAAGCTTAGTTCCTCCCAGGCGCTGGCCATCACTTCCAAGTCGAAGGTGAAAGAGGGCGCATGGGAATTCATTGAGAGCTGCCTGCTGAAGGATCAGGGCAGCAGGTTTAACAGCAGCGGTTTTCCCGTGATGAAGGACAGACTGCAGGCCTTGGCAGAGGAGGCTGTGAAGGTGGAGTATCTCACAGACGAGAACGGTGAGCTGATTCTGGATTCAGAGGGGAACGCCATCGCAATGGGCGGCTCTTCCACGGTGTTCTATGAGGACGGATGGTCCTATACCTACCGGCAGGCCACCCAGGAAGAGGTGGATATCATAATGCATCTGCTGGAGGTGGCAGAACCTGCGCCGGATCTCTATGGAAGCAATGTTTCAACTATTGTGACAGAGGAGGCGGAGGCCTTCTTCAAGGGACAGAAATCGGTGGAGGAGACCGTGAGCGTGATTCAGAGCCGTGTTGAGCTCTATGTGAGCGAGGGTAATTAGTTTCAGGCGGGCTGTAAAACTGCCCGCCTGGGGCGGGCAGGGGGTGCGAAAGTGAAGAAGAAGCAGAAAAATGAAGATAAGATTCATATCAAAACCACAAGGAGGACGCGGAAGCTGAAACTGAGCTCAGGGGCATTTATCCTGCCCAGTTTCCTGGGCGTGATGGCATTCTTCATCCTTCCTTTTCTGGTGGTGGTGGTATATTCTCTGGTGGACAGTCCCATCACCAACAATTTTGTGCTTTTTGAAAATTATAAGTATACCATGGGAAACTCCGCCTTTAAGACGGCGGTGGTCAATACCTTTACCTTTTCTGTGGCGGCGGTGCCTCTGGCTGTGGTGCTCTCTCTGCTGCTGGCCATTGTGCTGGACACAAAGCTGCCTTTTCGGAGTCAGTTTCGGACTTTTTTTCTGAGTCCCATGATGGTGCCGGTGGCTTCTATTGTTTTGATCTGGCAAGTGCTTTTTCATTACAATGGAGCGGTCAACGAGGTGCTTATGGCTCTGGGAGGCAGGAAGATTGACTGGATAAAGTCTGATTATGCGCTGATCGTGGTGGTTATCCTGTTCTTGTGGAAGAACCTGGGGTACAATATGATTATGTTTATGGCGGCCCTGGCCAGTATTCCCAGGGATATCCTGGAGGTGGCCAGACTGGAGAGCGCCACGCCCCTGCAGACTTTTTTCTACATAAAGATCCGCTATCTGTCCTCCACCCTTTTGTTTGTGACCATCATGTCCCTGATCAGTTCCTTTAAGATATTCAGGGAGGTGTACCTGCTGACGGGGGATCATCCCTATGATTCCATCTACACGCTCCAGCATTTTATGAACAATAAGTTCAAGTCACTGGACTATCCCACCTTGTCGTCAGCGGCCATACTGATGTCCCTGGTGATGATCGTGATCATCGGTATCCTGTTTGTCACGGAGAACCGCTTTGGAAAGGATGTGGAAGGATGAGTGAGAAAAAAGAGCGTGTTCCCGGAGGGGATCGGATACTTGCAGACCGACGGGCGGCAAAGCGCAGGAAGATGTGGCAGACCTCCAAGATTGCCATGGCAACGGCGCTGGCGGCGGCATTCGCTTTCCTCTTCCTGCTGCCCATTGTTCTGACCATTACCAATTCCTTTATGGCGTCCTCGGAGATCTCGGCCAATTACGGCTCTGTCTTTGCCACGGATGCCAACGGGGGCAAGGTGTACATAGCGGAGAAGGTAAACTTGAAATTTATTCCGGACATGGTTTCCTTCAGCCAGTACGGCACGGTGCTGTTCAAGAGCCCGGATTATCTGCTGAAGTTCTGGAACTCCGTCATACTGGCGGGACCCATTGTGGTGTTTCAGCTGTTGGTGGCCTCTCTGGCCTCCTATGGCTTTACCAGGTACCGTGGAAGGATACGGGAGATAATTTTCTTTGCCTACATTATATTGATGCTGATGCCCTATCAGGTTACGCTGGTGCCCAACTATCTGGTGAGCGATTTTCTGAACTTGCTGGACACCAACTGGGCCATCTGGCTGCCGGGAATTTTTTCTCCTTTTGCCGTGTTCCTTCTGACCAAGTTTATGCGCCGGATTCCGGATTCGGTGATGGAGGCGGCACAGATCGACGGAGCGGGAGAATGGCAGATCTACCGCAGAATATGCATGCCCCTGTGCAAGGGCGCGCTGTACTCTGCGGCAATTCTGGTATTCATTGATTACTGGAATATGGTGGAGCAGCCGTTGATTCTGCTCAGCGATCCTCAGACCCACCCGCTGTCGGTGTTTTTGAGCAAGATCAATGCAGGGGAGATCGGCCTGGCCTTTGCGGTGGCCACCATATACATGGTGCCCAGCCTGCTGATTTTCCTGTACGGCGAGGAGTATCTGGTGGACGGAATCACGTACCAGGGCGGCATCAAAGGTTGATGGAATCATATTTAGGAGAGGAAGAGCGATGAACGAGAACGGAAGCAAAAAGCGGGAATGGGTGAAGACGGCGGCGATCATATTTCTGACGGTGATGCTGATACTGACCTTTTTCTCCAATACTTTTATGAACTACTCCCTGCCGGAGGTGGCCACGGTGTATGTGCAGTCAGGCACCATCACCGCCAAGATCCGGGGATCAGGGGTGGTGGAGAGCAGCGACCCCTACAATGTGGAGGTGAAGGAATCCAGGAAGGTGGCGGAAGTGGCAGTAAAGGTCGGCGATACCGTTCAGAAGGGTGATGTGCTGGTGTACCTGGAGGACGCGGAGAGCGAGGAGCTGAAGGCGGCCATTGACGCTCTGGAGGAGGCTGAGAGAGCCTACGAGACGGCTCTGCTCAGCGCTGAGGTTACGGCAGCCGACATCCAGGCGGCCAACAGCCATATCTCCACGGCTACATACCGCCAGAGGATCACTGCGGCACAGAACGCGGTGAATGCGGCGGAGAACGAGGTGAAGGCGGCACAGAAGACGGTGGATCTTCTGCAGGCGGAGAGCGACGCCGCCGCCGCGGATGTCAACGGAAATGAGACGGATGCGGAGAAAGCCTACAATGTGGCAAAAACCAATCTGGAGAATGCCCAGTACCTGAAGGATACCGCCAACGCGGAGTGGTCGGAGAAGAAAAACTGGGTGGACGCCCTGCGCAGGCAGATTGAACAGGACGAACAGATCAGCGGCAGCGATGTAAGCGGACTGCGGGGACAGCTTTATGAGGCGGAGGCGGAGGCCAACAGCGCCCAGAGCAGGTATAACAACGCGAATCTGGAAGTGGAGAAGTGGCAGCTTTCCTTTGACCGGGCCAAGAAGCTGATGGAAGCGGAACAGGGCCTTACAGACAAGGATCTGGCGGACGCCAAGAGGGATCTGAAGGATAAGGAGGAGCTCCTGGAAGAGAAGAAGGAGGATCTGGCCGATCTGACAGGGCAGATCTCCCGGAGTCTGGGGCTGGAGAAACAGCAGGAAGCCATTGCCAAGGCGGAAGAACTGGTGAACGAGCTGACGGAGAAGAGCATTGGCGCCACCATCACAGCTCCCATATCAGGTGTAGTGACGGCGGTGAACGTGAAGGCGGGAGGAACCACTTCCATAGGCAATCCGGTGATGGTGATGCAGCCGGAGGGCAAGGGCTTTACCATGAGCTTTTCCGTCACCAATGAACAGGCCAAGAGGGTGAGCGTGGGAGACCAGGCGGAGCTTGTAAACGCATGGAGATATAATGATGTGACCGTGACTCTGGCCAGCATAAAGCCCGATCCCAACGAGCCGGGCCAGAAGAAGCTTCTCACCTTCGACGTGGCGGGAGAAGTGACGGCGGGCCAGTCTCTGAATCTGTCCGTGGGGCAGAAGAGTGCAAACTATGACCTGATTGTGCCCAACAGCGCCATCAGGGAGGACAACAACGGCAAGTTCATTCTGATTGTGGAGTCCAAGAGCACGCCCCTGGGCACCCGTTACTCTGCAAGCCGTGTGGATGTGGAGGTTCTGGCCAGTGACGATACCCAGTCCGCCATCAGCGGCGCTCTCTACAGCACTGAATTTGTGATCACGACGTCTACAAAGCCTGTGGAGGCGGGCAAGCTGATCAGGCTGGCAAATAATTAACGCCGAATGGAAATGAGGTAAGCGATGAAGAAAATAGTACTGGGCATAAGCGGGGGGATATCTTTCGCACTCTTCCTGGTCCTGTTTTTCCTGACCGGCAGCATGGGAAAGTCACAGCTTTCCCAGACTGCCGCGGAGAGGTGGGGCGGCAGCGAAGCCGTATCCCAGGTCAGCTGTTTTTTCTCGGTGGGCGCGGGTATTACAGAAGACAGGATCATGGACTTTGAGCACAGCATCGACAAGGCGCTGACAGATGCCTCCGTGATCCAGGAATCGGAGAATCCCGGCGCCAGGCTCTGGGCGGATGCGTACAGCGCGGACGGCCAGGTGACGATCTCCACAGACAAGGCCAGCATTACGGCGGATGCCGTGGGCATAGGGGGCGACTTTTTCCTGTTTCATCCAGTGCCCCTTCTCTATGGCGCCTATTTTTCCGGGAATGATGTGCTGAAGGATTACTGCGTCATCGACGAGGACGCGGCATGGCAGCTCTTCGGTTCCAGCGATGTGGCGGGAATGGTGGTATATATCGGTGGGATTCCCCATGTTGTGACAGGGGTGGTGGAGCGGCCTTCCGGCAGACTGGCGGAAGCTGCGGGTCTGGACAGTACTTTGGTGTATGTGTCCTGTGAGTCCCTGGAGGAGAACGGCAAGAGCAACGGCATCAATCACTATGAGATCGTGATGCCCAACCCTGTGTCGGGTTTTGCGGAAAACTATATCCGGGAGAATCTGGGGGCGGACGAGAAGGAGACGGAGGTTCTGGAGAACACTTCCCGATATTCTTTCCTGTCCAGGTGCCAGCTGCTTCTGGAATTTGGAACCAGGTCCATGAACGGAAAAGCCATTATCTATCCTTACTGGGAAAATATCGCCAGGGGATACGAGGACATTCTGGCTCTGCTGACGCTCTTTGAGCTGCTTCTGGTGATCTATCCTATTGGTCTGGCAATGGTGTTCTTCTGCATCTGGTGGAAGCATAAGGGATGGACCCTGAGGGATGTGAGGCTGAAGGTGGCGGACAAGGCGGAGCGGGTCATGGAGAAAATCCGTGCCAAAAGAAAGAAGCCGGGGGAGTATGACTATGTGGAACTGCTGGAGGAACCCGGCCAGATGGCAGAGATGAAAAAGAAAAAACGCTTCTTTAGAAAGAAAGGTGAGGCTTTGGACAAAGAGAAATAGGCAGGATGATTTAGGGGCTTCCGGCAAAGGGCTGGAGCAAATGGAACGGATGCTTGTATAAACAGGCAGGGAGGAGCAATATTATGAAAAAAAACTGGGGAAAGAAGGCCCTGTGCGGCGGGCTCATAGCGAGCATGGCCCTGGGGATGTGTGCCTGCGGCGGTGATCAGAACGTAAACGCCGATCTGGCAAAAGAGAATGTGTACAAGGTGGATGCATATGACTTTCCGGATCTGGAAGGGGATAACTACTACGTGGGAAATACGGTCTACAGGGACGGAAGGATTCACATGTCAGTGGAGGTTGCCCATTGGGATGAGACAGAAAGCGGGCTGGATTACCGTCTGATATCCATGAAAGAGGATGGATCCGACCTGCAGATGGTGCGTCTGGAGATGCCTGCCTCTGAGGGCCGTGGGGGATCCGTTATGCCTCTGGCCAGGGATACGAAACCCGCGGAGGAGGAGTCCGCCGAGGAAGATGAAGAAGAGCCTGTAGAAGACGATGAAGCAGACGTAGAGACAGAAGGAGAGACAGGCTCTGATGAGGATATCAGCGTGGATGAGCCTGGCATATCAACAGGGGATGAGGGTAGCAGTAATGTCTGGGAGTACACCAACTACTACAATTTTATCCTGTCCCCTGAGGGCGGCGCTTATGGCCTGAAGGATTATAATTTTGAAGATTATTCCAATCCGGAGGAGAGTATTGTGGAGAATAAGCTCTACCTCTGCAACTGGGGGCCGGACGGAAGCCTGCAGTGGGAGACGGAACTGGAGGGGCTGCGCACGGATGAGGAGTACGTCAATATCAATGTCATGTTCCTGGGGGAGGACGGCTCCGTTCAGATGGTGATGACAGGCGACGAAACATACAAGATGTCGGTGGACTCTCAGGGAAACGCTTCCGAGAGAAAAACGGCCTCTGGGGAGATAAGTAAATATTTCAACAACCTGAGCGGTTCCTACACCAAAGCGGACGGAACCCTTCTGCTGTTGTACGCGGATGAAAATGACTGGTCCAAACTGTACCTGGCGGCCTATGATCCTTCCACAGATACAGTGGGGGAGCCCACGTCTCTGCCCGCCAGCTTTATGTGGGATTATAACGCCATAAATTCCGGAACCAGCGCCGACCTGGTGTACAGCAATGCCAGGGGGATTTACACTTTTAACAGAGGCAACACAGAATCTGTCATAAAGATGAATTTCATCAACTCCGATATGAACAGTCCTTCTTTCTCAAGTGTTCTGGAACTGGACGCTGACAGATTTTTTGGCGTATATCGTGAGAATTATGACAACGGTTTGAAGCTGGGAGTCTTTACCCATGTGAATCCGGAGGACATTCCTGACAAACAGGTGATTGTGATGGCAGGCAATTATGTGAGCTCGGATGTGAAGCGCAGGGTGGTGGAGTATAACCGCAGCAATGAAGAGTATCGTATTGTGGTGAAGGAATATGACAGCTTGAACTCAAATGATGACTGGAATGCAGGTACTACGCAGCTGAACAACGATATTATCACGGGGAATATGCCGGATATTCTGCTGGCAGACGGGCTTCCGGTGGACAATTACGCGGCCAAGGGACTGCTTGCGGATGTGGGAAAACTCATCGAGGAAGATGAGGAACTGTCCCAGGTGGAATTTGTACAGAATGTCTTTGACGCTTACTCCGTGGACGGAAAGCTGCTCTATGTTGTTCCCAGCTTCTTTGTGAGCACCATGGTGGCCAAGAAATCCCTGGTGGGAGAGCGGGAAACCTGGACTATGGCGGATATGCAGCAGGTTCTGGACACTATGCCCGAGGGAACCAGCGCCATGGGAGAAATCCTGCGGCCGGACTTTTTCAATGTGGTAATGGGATATTGCGGCCGGGACTTCATTAATGTGGATACGGGAAAATGCGATTTTGAGTCTCAGAACTTCCTGGACATGATGGAATATGCCAAGACGCTTCCGGTGCAGGAGAGCGAGGAGTCCTACGGGGAAGAGTGGTGGAATCAGTACCAGACCCAGTACAGGGATAACAGGACTCTTCTGTGTTCCCTGAGCATCAGCAGCATGCGGAATATTTCTTATACTCTCAACGGCAGAATCGGTGAGGATATAACCTATATCGGATTTCCCACAGAGAGCGGCAGGGGATCTTATGTGAATGGAAATATGTGTTTTGCCATCTCCTCCCGCTCCAGGAACACCGAGGGGGCCTGGGATTTTCTGCGGTACTATCTGACGGATGAGTATCAGTCAAATCTGGACTGGGGCATGCCTGTGCGGAAGGATCGTTTTATGGAGAAAGCTCAGGAGGCCACTCAGAGGCCTTACTGGATTGACCAGGAGACCGGAGAGAAGGTAGAGTATGATGATAACTATTACTTAAACGGTGAGGATATAGTCCTGCCGCCTCTGACTCAGGAGCAGCTGGACGAGGCCATCGAGTTTGTCTTTTCCGTGGATAACAGTTATTACTGGAACGACTCCGTGGCAAATATTATTAACGAGGAGATGGACGGCTTCTACACCGGGCAGAAAACGGCCCAGGAGGTGGCGAAGGTAATTCAGAGCAGGGCCCAGGTCTATGTGGATGAGAACCGCTGAGAACTGCATTTTTGAAATTTAAAGTGAAACAGAGAAGGATGGGGCTGCAAAAAGGCAGCTCCATCCTTCTCTGTTATTGGTGCTGGTTATACTCCGGTATCCTGGGAGGTTCAGAGCTTAATGGGTATGCCCCGCCTGGTCAGATAGGTTTCCAGGGTGAGCTCTTCCCCGTGTTCTTTCAGCCATGTTCTGCAGGTCTTGTACTCCGGCATCACCGAGGCCACCATGGCCCAGAACTTCTTGGAATGATTCATGTGAGTCAGATGGCAGAGCTCATGGACCACCACATAGTCCAGCACAATGGGGGGTGCGAAGATCAGTCGATAGTTAAAAGAGAGACTGCCGCGGGAAGAACAGCTTCCCCAGCGGGTCTTCTGGTCCCTGACGGAGATGGAGCTGTAATGTCCGCCGGTGATCTTGTGGTAATGAGCCACACGGTTCTCAAACTGTGCCCGTGCCTGGGTTCGGTAGCGCTGTCTCAGGGCTTCCAGGCGTCTGCTTTCCGCAGCCGCCAGAGAGGGGTCTTTGTGCTGTGCCATATCTGATGCTTCCTTTCATGGTATAAGAGCGGAATGCCCATCTGGGCCGGCGGGAGATGTTTTCCGGTTCCATTCTGACCGCAGTTTGGAGCAGACCTGGGATTTGGTCTTATGATAACATTTTCTGCCATGTTTTTCAATCGGCTTTGGGGGAGATAATCGTGAATTGGTATTGCGCGACAGTGTTTTTCAGTGTATAATTTTGGAAGGAAGCGTGAAAATAACCATCTTCCGGTTTTGAGAACAGGGGCCGGGGATGTGATGCAAGGAGAGGGAATATGAGCAAGAAACCGGTTGTTTTAATGATTTTGGACGGGTACGGCCTGAATGAGAAGAAAGAGGGCAACGCCGTAGCTATGGCAAAGACGCCCGTGATGGACAGGCTCATGGCGGAGTGCCCCTTTGTGAGAGGAAATGCCAGCGGCATGGCGGTGGGGCTTCCTGAGGGGCAGATGGGCAACTCTGAGGTGGGACACCTGAACATGGGCGCAGGCCGCATTGTGTACCAGGAGCTCACCAGGATCACCAAGGAGATTCAGGACGGCACCTTTTTTGAGAATCCCGCCCTGCTGAAGGCGGTGGAAAACTGTAAGAAAAACGGCAGTTCTCTTCATCTCATGGGACTTTTGTCCGACGGCGGGGTTCACAGCCACAATACCCATCTGTACGGTCTGCTGGAGCTGGCCAAGAGGCATGGTCTGGAGAAAGTGTATGTACACTGTTTCCTGGACGGGCGCGACACCCCTCCTGCCAGCGGCAGGGAGTACGCTGAAGCGCTGGCGGAGGAGATGAAAAAGATCGGCGTGGGCAGGATCGCTTCTGTTATGGGGCGCTATTACGCCATGGACAGGGACAACAATTATGACCGGGTGAAGCTTGCCTACGACGCCATGACAAAGGGCGAGGGACTTACGGCGGCATGTGGTATCTGCGGCATTCAGGCTTCCTACGACAGGCAGGAGACGGATGAGTTTGTCAAACCCACCCTGGCAGTGGAGGACGGAAAGCCCGTGGCCACAGTTCAGGACGGGGATTCCATCATCTTCTTCAACTTCCGTCCCGACAGAGCAAGGGAGATTACCAGGGCCTTCTGCGACGATGATTTTAAGGGCTTTGACAGAGGACCCAGGAAGGATATCACCTATGTGTGCTTCTCCGATTATGATCCCACCATCCCCAACAAGGATGTGGCGTTCCACAAGGTGTCCGTGACCAATACTTTCGGGGAGTGGCTTGCGGCGGAGGGCATGAAGCAGGTCCGCATTGCGGAGACGGAAAAATATGCCCATGTGACTTTCTTCTTCAACGGCGGTGTGGAGGAGCCCAACCAGGGGGAGGACAGGATTCTGGTGAACTCTCCCAAG
>CAJUNZ010000057.1 GCA_910587755.1 uncultured Acetatifactor sp.
ACGAGTTTTATTTTCGTAGCAATGTGCTGGGACAGTAAGTTTCACGGATTCAGGAGAAAATGAGAAAAGATAAGCCAGAGAAAGAGGGAATCCTGGACAACTACTGGTATCTGTACAAGGGATGGATCCAGCAAAGCAGGTGGAACCTGTTTTTTGCGGTGATGGCCGTGGCCGGGAGTGTGGCAGGGACTTATGTGGGGCTGTATATTTCCAAACTGGCTGTGAATCTGGTGGTGGAACAGGTATCCATGGTCAGGCTGGTGGCCATGCTTGCAGGGGTAGGATTTCTTGCCGCCCTTTTCAACATGATTTCTTCAGTGAGTTACAGTGCGGTCAATAATCCCTGCCTGAAATATCGGCATGTACTGGAGGAACAGGTGTTGGACAAGATCTGCCGTACCGCCTACAGCAACCTGGAGGATCCTGGATACAAGGGAAAGGTTGAGAGGGCAAAAGAGCTCTATGAGCATTGGGACAGGGATGTGAAGGTCTGCATTTTCACGTCTCTTGAATTTCTGGTGGTGCTGATTCAGATTATCATATCCTCCGGCGCGCTTGCCCTGCTGCACCCTGTGGTGGTGGCAGTGATGGGGCTGGGGGCCTGGCTCCACTACAGGGTAAAGCTCCGGTCTCTGAAATGGGAGAAGAAGCACAGGGATTTCTGGCTGCCCATAGAGAGAAAGATCGACTATATCACCCGGAAACTGAAGGAATTCTCCTGCGCCAAGGAGCTGCGGCTGTACGGTGCCGGAAGCTGGCTTCTTATGAAGTTCGGCAGGCTGATGAAAGAGCGGAGGCAATGGTTTAAGAGGCTGTTATGGCAGAATGCGGCTGCCGCCGGGGCAGGACAGGCTGTGGAAATCCTTCGGCAGGGGATCGTCTATCTGGTTCTGATCCAGGGGGTTTGGGCGGGAAAGATCAGCAGCGGCGACTTTGTGCTGTATGTGGGTCTGGTTCTGAACCTGAGCCAGTCCCTGTCCATGGTGACATCTCACCTGGAGCGGCTGAAAAGTTCTGTGTTGTCCATCTCCGACTATAGGAAAATGATGGATATACCGGATTCCACTGCCAGAAGCCCTCAGGGGGAGGGAATGCTGCACCAGGGCCGGGTGCCGGAGATTGTCTTTTCCCATGTGTCCTATGCCTATCCGGGGACAGCGGAGGAGACGCTGAAGGATGTGAGCTTCACCCTGCACCCAGGGGAGAAACTTGCCCTGGTGGGACTGAACGGGGCGGGGAAGACCACGCTGGTGAAACTGCTCTGCGGCATGTGTGAACCCACCGGCGGGGAAATTCTTGTGGACGGCCAACCCTCTTCCCTGTGGAGTCTGGAGTCCTGGTACAGGCTGTTCTCGGTAGTTTTTCAGGATGTGGATGTGATACCTGCCACCATAGCGGAGAATGTGGCGGCCTGTTCCCTGGAGGAGCTTGACAGGGATAGGGTGCGGCGCTGCCTGGAACAGGCAGGCCTGTGGGAGGCTGTGAGTGCTCTTCCCAGAGGAATGGATACCTGCCTTCAAAAGGAGATATTCCGTGACGGAGTGAATCTGTCCGGGGGTGAGACCCAGAAGCTTCTTCTGGCGCGGGCCATCTACCGGGATGCGCCGATTCTGGTTCTGGATGAACCCACGGCGGCTCTGGATGCCATAGCGGAGAGTCAAACGTACCAGCAATACCAGGAGCTGACAAGAAGCAGAAGCTCTGTCTTTATCTCCCATCGTCTTGCCAGCACCTGGTTCTGCGACAGGATACTGGTGTTAGAAGAGGGCCGGATTGTGGAGGAAGGCACAAACCAGGAGCTCATGGACAAAAAGGGCATTTACAGCAGGCTTTTTGAGGTACAGAGTCACTATTATCAGAATGACAGGATGGAAGAGTTTCAATCCTGCCTGGATCCGGCATGGGAGGTGAGCGGCTATGTCAGCAGATAAAAAAAGCTTTCAGGAGAGAGTGAAACGGGCAGACAAAGTCTGCCGGCTGAACATGAGGGCGTTCCGGCTGATGTGGAAGGAGTCGGCCTCCTGCGTGGCGGTGGAATGCGTCCAGAATATTTTGTGGTTCTGCATGCCCTACTGGGGAATCTGGTTCTCTGCCAGGCTGCTGGATGAGATCCAGGGGCCCAGGAATGCGGCAGCCCTGGCAGGATACACCACGGCAATGCTCCTGGGCAATTTGGCCATGAATCTTCTGGGGAATGTTCTGAACAGTGTGGCCGCACAGAAGAACTATGCTTTTAACCAGTCCCAGCACATGATCTTCGCCAGGAAGATACAGGAGATGGACTATGACAGGCTGGAAGAGGAGCGGACACATATGCTCTTCCAGCGGGTGGAGCGGGAGACTTTCAATGACGGAAAAAATCTCCAGGAAATGAGGTTTCTTCTGCCCTGCATAGCAGGCTGCCTGGGGGGAATGGTCATGTCTGTGGCCATGGTGTGGGAATTTCTGGTGAGCATGAAGGAGTTCAGAGTGTGGATCTTCGTGGTTTTTCTGCTGATGGCAGGGGGGATCTGGGTCAGTGCAAAGTGCCAGGGAGCGCGGGAGAAACTCAGTCAGGCCTGCAGCAGAGAGATCAGTGCCAATTGCCTCCAGAGGGACGGGTACCTTCGGTATTTTTCTCAGTATTCCAGAGGAAAGGAGATCCGCATCTATGGACTGGGAAAAGTGATGATTCAGAAGCTCCTGCAGACCCATCATTTTAATGACAGGGCTGTAGATAAGAGGTTTGTAAAAGGGATTCCCTACAGGGTGGCAGGCGACTCTACGGAGGCTCTCTCGCTGATGCTGACCCGCTGTCTGGCAGGGGGTGCAGCTCTCATGGGGAAAATCAGTCTGGGCAGTATGACCCAGTACACCCAGAGTATCACGGAGTTTGTCAAAAATATCCGTTATTTCTGGGGCGCCATGGTGAAGCTTTGGTATAATGCGGATTACCTGGAACGGTATTTTGAATTTCTGGACTTGGAGAGCCATATGAGCAGCGGCTGCCTTCCGGTGGAAAAGCGGATGGATGGAGACTACAAGATTGCGTTCAATCATGTGTCTTTCCGGTATCCAGGCAGTGAAAGGTATGCTTTAGAGGACATCTGCATGGAGTTCCAGGTGGGGGAGAAGCTGGCGGTGGTGGGAATGAACGGCAGCGGAAAGTCCACGTTTATCAAGCTTCTCTGCCGGCTGTACGATCCCACCGAAGGGGTCATCACCATGAACGGTATCGACATTCGCCGGTACAACTACCAGGAATACCTGGAGCTGTTCTCCGTGGTGTTCCAGGATTTCAAGCTCTTTTCCTTTGGACTGGGGGAGAATGTGGCCCTGTCGGAGGTGTACTCTCAGGAGAAGGTGAGAGAGGCTCTGGAGCGGTCCGGCCTGGAGGAATTTCTGGAAGGCCTTGAGGCGGGGCTTTCCACTACCCTGTACCGGGATTTCGACAGAAGTGGCCTGGAAGTGTCCGGAGGTGAGGCCCAGAGGATTGCTCTGGCCAGGGCGGTGTGCAAGGGAGCTCCTTTTGTGCTTCTGGATGAACCCACTGCCGCTTTGGATCCTCTGGCGGAGTATGAGATCTACGAAAAGTTTAACGAGCTGGTGGCGGACCGCACCACGGTCTACATCTCCCACAGAATGTCTTCCTGTCGGTTCTGCGGGGATATCGCCGTATTTCATAAGGGACATATGGTTCAGAGAGGGAGCCATGATACTCTGATGCAGGAGCCGGAAGGCAAATACTATGAACTGTGGACGGCGCAGGCACAGTATTATCAAAAGGAAGAGTGCGCCGGATGAAGGGCTCAAATATTTCAGTCCAAAAACTGCCGCCGATCTTGACGAAGCATAGATTTTGCGCTATGCTGGAAGTCAGAAAAATCAGTATGCTCCGCAACAATTATTTTCAGGCTGTAAGGCGGAGTAAAGGTTTCTGGGTTTAAGGTAAGGAAGCCGGGGAGGGTGTTTTGAGGAAAATGGTGTTTAAGATGGAGCGGCCCGGCCTGTTGGAGGCCGGCCAGGAGATCACGGTGACAGAGGGCCTGCTGCCCAGCAATTACTATTACATCATTGACCCTGCCCTGGCCATGTCTGCCAACATTCCGTTTCGGTACCGGCTGAAGAGCCGCAGGGGGGTGGTGGCAGACATTGAGGAAAACGCCAGGGGGTTCTACGTCACGGCGGAATTCGATGAGCCCGAGGTGGAAGGAACAAAATAACTGCAAAAATCAGGCGGTGTGGCGGAAATGGAAGACGCGGAAGTTTAAAAAACGGTCATGTATGTGGCCTTGACAGCAGTTTGAATAGGGAACTTTTGATGAAAATCACTGCAGGTTCAAATCCTGCCGCCGCCATTTGTGATGCTTACAGCAATTTTATTTGGATAAGACTTTTAATCTTAAACCCAATGGCATCATGAAAATGTGACACTGACAGCAACCATCGTCAAACTACCACTTTGAATATAGTGTCATGGAAAACAGGTATCAGGGAAGCAGATGTGACCCCCGCAGCAATAACAATTGGTTAAACACTCGTTTAGAACGAATGCAGGGCGGTTCAATTCCGTATAAGGGGTCATGGAAAGGAACAGGAAATGAGTTTTGCAGACGCATTGAGAACGGCGGGGAGTTTCACCCACACGGAGAACGGGGCGGTGGCGCTGAACACTACAGGCAGCGCCTGTCTGGACTTTTTCAGCACCGCAGGATCCCTCAGAGAAGCCTCGGAGGAGAGGATTCAGGCTCTGTTTGGGGAAGCATTCAGGGAAGACCCTCTGTGTGCCGTAAAGACAGTCTTTTATGCCAGGGACATCCGGGAAGGCCTGGGGGAGCGGCGCACGTTCCGGACGCTGCTTAAGTATATGGCCCTGCATCATCCGGGGGCGCTTCGACCCAATCTGGATCTGGTGGGAGTGTTCGGCCGCTACGACGATCTGTACTGCCTGGTGGGCACTCCTCTGGAGGAGGACATGTGGGCGGCCATGAAGAGGCAGTTCCTGGAGGATCTGGAGAATCTGGAAAAGGGCAATGCCATATCCCTGCTGGCCAAGTGGATCAAGACCGCAGACGCCAGTTCCAGGGAGACCCGCAGGATGGGAATTCTCACCGCCGGGAAGCTGGGGTATCAGGTCTATGACTTTAAGCGGATGATCCGCCGCATGAGAAAGCATATTGGTGTGGTGGAGGGGCTTATGTCCGCAGGCCGCTGGGAGGAGATCAAGTATTCCCAGGTTCCCAGCAGGGCCATGATGATTTACCGCAGGGCGTTTCTTCGGCATGATGAGGAGCGTTTTTCAGAATTTGTGAACAAGGCCGCTGCGGGGGAAGAGAAAATACACTCCGACGCCCTGTTTCCCTATGATATTGTGGAGAAGATTCTCTACAGAGGGGAGGATTCCCGGGTACTGGAGGCCCAGTGGAACCAGCTGCCGGACTATGTGGAGAAGGGCACCAATGCCATTGTCATGGCGGATGTGTCGGGGTCCATGTACGGCAGGCCCATGTCCACCTCTGTGGGTCTGGCTGTGTATTTTGCGGAGAGGAATCAGGGAGCATACCACAATCTCTTTATGACCTTCAGCTCTAATCCCCAGGTGGTGGTGCTGAGAGGGGAGGATCTGGGACAGAAGATCCGCAATGTTTCCAAGGCGGAGTGGGGCATGACCACGAATCTGAAGGCCGCATTTGACAAGGTGCTGGAGATCGCGCTGGAAAGCCATATTTCCATGCAGGATATGCCCAGGGCCATCATCGTCATCTCAGACATGGAAATAGACAGGTGCGGGGACAGGGAGTGGACTTTCTACGACAAGATGGCGTCCCGGTTCCGGAAATATGGCTATGACATACCCAATGTGGTATTCTGGAATGTGAACAGCCGGCACGACGTGTTCCACGCGGACAGGAACCGGAAGGGCGTGCAGCTGGTGAGCGGTCAGTCAGCATCCATGTTTCAGCAGGTATTGGCCTGCCTGGACAGCACACCTCTGGAGATGATGGAGAAAGTCATAGGCTCGGAGCGGTATAACTGCATCAGGGTGGAGGAAGAATAGAGAGCGCTCCGGGGCGTGCAGAGGGCGGAAACAGCTTTTCAGGCAGGCTCTGGAGTGTGTGAATCTTTTGAAAGAAGGGCCTGTGTGACAGTTCACACAGGAGGGTGTAAAATAATGTTGAAGAAAATTTCTACGGACAAAGCGCCGGCGGCCATTGGGCCTTATTCCCAGGGGATTATAGCCGGGGGTATGCTTTTTGCGTCGGGTCAGATTCCCATCAATCCTGCCACAGGGGAGATCGAAGGCGGGGATATCACGGCTCAGGCGGAGCAGGTGATGAAAAATGTGGGGGCGCTGCTGGAGGAGGCGGGCGCTGATTACGAACAGGTTGTGAAGACCACCTGTTTCCTGGCGGATATGGGGGATTTTGCCGCTTTTAACGAAGTGTATGCCAGGTATTTTACAGAGAAGCCTGCCAGAAGCTGTGTGGCAGTGAAAACTTTGCCGAAAAATGTTCTCTGTGAGGTGGAGGTTATAGCGGCTCTGTGAGAGACAGTTCCTCAGGGGCAGGATATTTTTTCACATTTGGCAGATACTATGTAAAAGAGAAAAGGAGTATGCCAAATGATGGATTATGTGAATGCCTTCTGGGTGGGAGGTCTGATCTGTGCTCTGGTGCAGATTCTGATGGAGAAGACGAAAATGATGCCCGGGCGCATTATGGTGCTTCTGGTGGTGACAGGGGCGGTCATCGGCGTGTTTGGATGGTACGAGCCCTTTGCAGAATTTGCCGGGGCGGGAGCCACCGTGCCCCTGCTGGGTTTCGGCAATGTGCTTATGAAGGGTGTGAAGGAGGCCGTGGATCAGCAGGGGCTTCTGGGACTGTTTGCAGGCGGATTTAAGGCCGGGGCAGTGGGAACTTCCGCCGCCCTGATCTTCGGCTATCTGGCCAGTCTGGTGTTCAAGCCCAAGATGAAGGGGTAAGGGTCAGAGCTCCTCATAGGGGATTTTTTTCCCGTCCAGGAATTTGCGGAGGGCTTTGTCCCAGATGGCATCGGGTTCTTTGGAGGGGACAAAGGTGTGGAAGGCGGTGCCGGAGGTGAGAATTGCTTTGGAGCCATCGTACCGGATATTCAGCACCAGGGCCTTTACCTGGGAAGGTTCCACTCCGCAGGATTCTTTCTCCAGAAGAGCGGCGGCTTTCTGGGGCATCAGGTGCAGGACAAAGCGGAAGAAAAGGGGTGTGCGTCTGCCTTTGATCAGGTCGAAGCACAGCCCTTTTAGTTCGCTCCAGGGACGGAAATCATAGTTGTTTCCGGAATCCTCCTTCTCCTGGTCTTCGTAGAAAGCCTGGTTGATCCGCCCGTCGATGGAAAAGGTGCAGGCAGTGCCCACCACCGCCTCCTCCAAAAGAAAGGGCTCAAAGGTATCCGCCACCAGCAGGTGGTGCATAAATTGTTTCATGGAAGTAATCTGCAGTGCAATCATGGACAATGACCAATCCCTTCTTATTTTATTCAAGCATTTTTCGTCAATTTCTAACATTCTGCTCCATGCTCATGGAAAGATTATACCAGAAGATTCGGAAATGGTCAATTACGCTTGCTTTTCAGTCAGGAATGTTGTATAGTTGGTAGGAAAAAGCTGTAGAAATTTATCGCTGAATGTGGAGGAAGAGGATTTATGAAGGAAAAAGTAGTTCTGGCATATTCAGGCGGACTGGATACCACCGCCATCATCCCCTGGCTGAAGGAGAATTTCGACTATGAGGTTATCTGTGTCTGTGTGGACTGCGGGCAGGAGGAAGAGCTGGACGGGCTGGAGGAGCGGGCTATATCCTGCGGGGCTTCCAAGCTCTATATTGAGGATGTCACAGACGAGTTCTGCGATGAGTATGTGGTACCCTGTGTCCAGGCAGGGGCTGTGTATGAGAATAAATATCTCCTGGGGACTTCCATGGCCAGGCCTTTGATTGCCAAAAAACTGGTAGAGATTGCCAGAAAGGAGAATGCTGCGGCCATCTGCCATGGCGCCACAGGAAAGGGAAACGATCAGATCCGCTTTGAACTGGGCATAAAGGCACTGGCCCCGGATCTGAGGATTATCGCCGCATGGCGCAGTGACAAGTGGACCATGGATTCCAGGGAGTCGGAGATCGCATACTGCAGAGAACATGGGATCACCCTTCCTTTCTCCGCGGACTCCTCTTACAGCCGTGACCGCAATCTCTGGCACATCAGCCATGAGGGTCTGGAGCTGGAGGACCCTGCCAATGAGCCCAATTACGAGCATCTGCTTGTGCTGGGCACCACCCCTGAGAAGGCTCCGGAAGAAGGAGAGTATGTTACCATGACCTTTGAGAAGGGCGTGCCCACTTCTGTCAATGGAAAGAGCATGAAGGTATCCGACATTATCCGCACCCTCAACCAGATGGGGGGAAGGCACGGTATTGGCATTGTGGACATAGTGGAAAATCGGGTGGTGGGCATGAAGTCCCGGGGAGTCTATGAGACGCCGGGAGGAACCATTCTGATGGAGGCTCACCAGCAGCTGGAGGAGCTGATTCTGGACAGGGATACTTATGCCATGAAAAAGGAGATGGGCGGCCGTTTCGCAAGTCTGGTATACGAGGGAAAATGGTTTACTCCCCTGCGTCAGGCCCAGCAGGCTTTCATTGAGGAAACTCAGAAATATGTCACAGGAGAGGTAAAGTTTAAGCTGTACAAGGGGAATATTATCAAGGCGGGCACCACTTCCCCTTATACGCTCTACAATGAGAGCATCGCTTCCTTTACCACCGGCGATCTGTACGACCACCATGACGCAGAGGGCTTTATCAATCTCTTCGGCCTCTCCTGCAAGGTGCGTGCCATGAAGATGGCCCAGCAGAAGGAGACCATGTTCTAAATGGGGGTTGCAGCGGCCTATCTGGTCTTGATCAATGCCGTGGGCTTTGTGCTTATGGGAGTGGACAAAAAAAGAGCCATCCGGGGTGCCTGGCGCATCTCGGAGGCTACGCTTTTTCTCACCGCTTTCCTGGGGGGCGCCTTGGGGTGCACCCTGGGAATGCGGCATTTTCGTCATAAGACTAAGCATTGGTATTTTAAGTATGGCATGCCCGCCATTTTCGTCTTTGAGCTTTTAATCTTTCTGATTCTGATGAATATCTGAAATGTTTTGTGCCTTCTGGGTTTTAAGAGGGGGAACTGCCCTCTGGCAGGACTCAGAGGGTGACAATTACTCCGCCGTCGTTGGCATACATACTGCTGACTCCTCTGGTATTCATAATGATGCATTCGCGGAAGGAAGCCCGGGCCAGAATCAGGTCTCTGACCAGTTCCGCCCGTTGGGGAGCGTTGCAGTGGGTGATGACCAGTCTTTTTTCCGGAGTGTTCCGGGCCTCGGAGGCGGCCAGCTCCGCCAGCTTGCCCAGGGCTTTTTTGATTCCGATGGCCTGGCCTTTCTGGATGATTTCCCCCTTGTCAGCGCCCATGACGGGCTTAATGTTCAGGGTGGAGGCCACAAGGGCTTTCACACCGGTCAGCCTTCCGTTTTTGCGCAGTGTCTCCAGGTTGTCCAGAACAAAGTAGGTGTTCAGCTCGTCGCGGAACTGCTCTATCCGGGCGGTGATCTCCTCAAAGGGCAGACCTTCTTCTTCAAGTTCCGCCAGTTTCAGGGCGATCTGTGTCTCTCCGCCGCTGGCAGACTGGGAATTTATCACATGGATCTGTTTGGAGCCATATTTTTCCAGGTAAAGTTTTCTCCCCAGCTCCGCACTGTTGTAACTTCCGCTCAGGGGGGCGGAGAGGGTTACGATATAGACATGGTCCACAGGGGCCATGCAGCTTTCCATAAAGCGCTCCGGGGAAGGGCAGGAGGACTTGGGGCATGTGGGGCATTCCGCTACTTTTTGCAGGAACTCCGCCTGGTTAAAATTGTCGTCGTCCAGGATCTGATAGTCTCCCACTTCCAGGCCAAGGGGTACCCGTTCAAATCTTTCGTCTCCAAGCAGGTTTTCCGGAAGTTCCCCGCAGCTGTCCAGTATAATCTTGTAACTCATAGTGTTGGCTCCTATCCATATATTTTTCAGGAATTGTCGTAAAAACTCATACAACTATTTTGAAACCTTTGTCATATAGTTTTCATTACCACATATCATAATATCATAGCATATGTTCTGCTCGGATGTAAAGTATAATATTGGCAGAAAGTTATTTTTTTATGCTTCGGAAGTTTGTAGTGTTGCTTTGAACCTGGGTTTTGCAGAAATTTCCATTTCAGAATGGTATAAGAAAAGACTATGGTCCGCAAAATAGGAGTAAAGAAGGTACGGGCAGGATACTATGGTACAATAAATTTATGGTAATGAGGTATGAAAACATGGATGGGATTAACAAGGAAAAAGCACAGCAGGAATATGAGCAGTATGTGAAGGAGGTGACTCCCACACACAATCTGTGGCTTCAGATGGCTAAAGCATTTGTCACCGGCGGGATTATCTGCTGCATCGGCCAGGGGATCTTGAACTATGGGGCCAGTCAGGGGCTGGACAAGCAGACAGCCGGAAGTTGGTGCTCACTGCTTCTGGTGCTGCTGTCGGTGCTGCTGACCGGTTTCGGGCTGTACCATAAGATTGTCAAATGGGGCGGTGCTGGGGCTCTGGTGCCCATCACCGGCTTCGCCAACAGCGTGGCGGCCCCTGCCATTGAGTATAAAGCGGAGGGACAGGTCTTTGGAATCGGGTGTAAGATTTTTACCATTGCCGGGCCGGTGATCCTGTATGGGATATTTTCCAGCTGGGTGCTGGGGATGATTTACTGGATCTTGAAACAGATGGGAATATGCTAAAGAGTGGAACTGTGTATGGCTGGAAAAGCAGCTGACAGTTTTGATTTCTGTTGATACAGGGTGGGGCTTGTCCCGGGGATATTTGCTTTACAGGTGTCCTCGGGGCTTTTCATTCAGATGGGGAAATACTCTTAAACTATGATATGTGAGCAGAGGAGGGCTTGTCCATTAGCCTGACCGCACCGTTATTCTCCAGATGGAAGAGGGAATGTGGACAGTCGTCAATGAGGAGTATCGACAAGAATATATTTGGCAGAGATGTATGCAGGGATGTATAAAGATGATTTGCCTGGGCCATAATAGGTACTGGGCCGTGTGAAAGAAGTTTCCGTGTATGCCGCCCCTGGGACGGGATACACAGCCGGATAACCAATAAGGTCGAAAGAAAAAAGGTGAATTTTCCTGTTGACATACGGAAGAAAAGGAGTTATAATGTCTTCAGTTTAAAATAATCCTCGATAGCTCAATGGTAGAGTAGCCCATGTGGTTACATACCGGAAAAAGCTATACAGGATAACCAAAAATCAATCTGCGAATTTGTGCAGGTTGCATAATATTCCTCGATAGCTCAATGGTAGAGCACTCGGCTGTTAACCGAGTTGTTGTAGGTTCGAGCCCTACTCGGGGAGTTAGGGAAAGCCCGTAAACATCAGTGTTTGCGGGTTTTTTCGTGGGCAAAAAATGTTTTGGAACGGGACAAAATAGTGCGCATGGCTGCATAAGGAAGCATGTGAGTGATAACCGAAAGTAACTGAAAAACAAACCGGAACTGCGTTGTCTGATGAGTTATGGCTGCCGTTTCCCTGGTTTCAGGGGGACGGCGGTGCGCAGGGTGCAAACGGCAGTGCTTAAGGTTTGGGGAAGAAGTCCCCCGAGACTGCTGCAGAGTTTTCAAATGAACAGGGGCAGCATCGGGAAGAGAACAGGAGGAGAAACCACATGAAAGACCTGAAAAAAATGCTGGAGGAAACGAACGGGCTGTATTGTAAGATCGACAGCATACTGAAATCGTCCACTTATGACGATTGTGATGACCTGAGCGGTCTGGATATTGATTACAGGGATGGCGAGCAGCTTTTTCTTCTGGAGGAACTGCAGGCCATTATGCGTAACCTGGATGAAGTGAGGGGCAGGCTTATATATTTGTCACTTCCGGTTCGTGAGGTGAGCCGTCTGCATAAGAATGAATCCGGGAGATATGAGACGGATGGAGGGCATTATTATACCTGCGGAAGCCCCATTGAGGCCCTGGTGGAGGACGGGTACCGTGAAGTGCCGTACTGGGTGTGGACCAGGCTGGAGCATAATGAAAAAGACTATTACCTGGTTGGCTACGGAAATGTAGATATGGGTGGCCTGACCGTCCGTGTCAGAGGGGAGGTGTGAATATGGCAGCGACTGTGTATGCAGTATGTAACCAGAAAGGCGGATGCGCCAAAACCGTCACAAGTGTCAGTTTTGGCATAGGGCTTGCCCGTGAGGGAAGGAAAGTGCTCCTGATCGACATGGACGCCCAGGGTTCTATGACAGCAAGCCTGGGGTACCAACAGCCGGACAGGCTTGAGGTCACGCTGGCCGACATACTGGGCGGCATCATCAATGATACCCCCCTGCCGGAGGGTTACGGAATCCTCCGGCATGAGGAAGGGGTGGACCTGATCCCGGCCAACATAGAACTGTCGGGCATGGAAGTCACACTGGTAAACACCATGAGCCGGGAGACGGTTCTGCGGGAGTTCCTGAAGCTGATGCGGGATTCCTATGATGCAATAGTCCTGGATACCATGCCGTCTCTGGGGATGCTGACCATCAATGCCCTTGCGGCTGCGGATCAGGTGATCATTCCCTGTGCCAGCCAATACCTCTCGATCAAGGGACTGGAGCAGCTCCTTCGGACGATTGCAAAGGTGCGCCGCCAGATCAATCCAGGGCTTTCTGTTTCCGGGATTCTTGTGACCATGGCGGACATGCGGACAAACTATGCGAAGGACATTGTGGAGATCATGCACAATACCTATGATGGGAAGCTGCGGGTTTTTGACAGCATCATTCCCATGTCGGTGCGGGTGGCGGAGACCAGTGCGGAGGGGAAGAGCATCTACCGGCACGACCCGTCCGGGAAAGCGGCTGCGGCCTATCTGGCATTTACCAGGGAGGTGACGGGATCATGAAGAGCAGTGCAAGGAATATCCAGATGACTTCTTATGACGATCTGTTTTCCGTGGGTGATGTCGCCGGGACGACAGGGGAAAAGGTGCAGGAGATTGCCCTGGGGGAGCTTTTCCCCTTTAAGGGGCACCCCTTCAAGGTGCTAGACGATGAAGCCATGGAGGAAATGGTGGAGAGCATCAGGCTCCATGGAGTGCTTGTCCCCGGAATTGCCCGTCCCCGCGCAGAGGGCGGCTATGAACTGCTTGCAGGGCACCGGCGCAGGCATGCCCTGGAGCTGGCGGGGGAAACCATGATGCCGGTGATTATCCGTGAACTGGATGATGATGAATCAACGCTGTTCATGGTTGACAGCAACCTGCAGAGGGAGAACCTGCTTCCCAGTGAGAAAGCATGGGCTTACAAGATGAAGCTGGAGGCAATCAGACGGAAGGCGGGGAGACCGGGGAAAAATAATTCTCGCCAAGTTGGCGAGAATTACAGTGTTGACATTCTGAGTGAAAACTCCAATGACAGCGCCCGCAACATCCACCGTTTTATCCGCCTGACGGAACTTCTGGGAGACCTTCTCCAGATGGTGGATGACAGAAAAATCCCATTCAATACTGCAGTGGAACTGTCATATCTGGCGAGTGAGGAACAGAGGGAGCTTCTGAGTTTTATGGGGGAATTATCTGTTGTGCCGTCCCTGGAACAGGCAAGACGGCTGAAAAAATACAGCCAGGAGGGAAAGCTGAACCGGGATGTAATGGATGCAATCCTTACAGAGGAACGGGCGGCGCCTGTACAGGTGACACTGAAAAAGGAAAAACTGAAACAGTATTTTCCCCGGTCATATACTCAGGCGCAGATGGAGGAGGTCATTTTCTCTCTTCTGGAGATGTGGAAAAAGGACAATAAGGATGTAACAGAATAAATATGCTACGGACAGTGCCGCAAAAAAGCCGTCCGGCGACTTGACTTAAACAGGTCGCCGGGCGGCTTTTTTGCGTTCTGACGGATTTGTGCAGGCGGCTGCAGCACACAGCCGTCTGCACAGGAAAGGAAGGAGGAAGCCATATGCCGCTTGAACTGGATTATTACTATGGCAACGAGGCGGAACAGTACAGCTTCTACCGTATCCCCAAAGTGCTGTTTACCGACAGCCGTTTCCGGGGGGTATCCGTGGAGGCAAAGGTGCTCTATGGGCTTCTGCTGGACCGGATGTCGCTCTCCGTCAAAAACGGGTGGATGGACGGGGACGGCAGGGTGTACATCATATTTACCATTGCCGATGTGATGGAGACGCTTGTGTGCGCGGAGCAGAAAGCAAATAAGCTGCTGTGTGAACTGGACTGCGTAAAAGGGGTGGGGCTGATTGAACGGAAAAGGCGGGGCCTGGGGAAGCCCAACGTGATCTATGTGAAGAACTTCATCCGGAAGCCGCATGCGCCAGGACAGGGCGCATGGCCGGATCCGCCAGCGGGACCTGCCTTATCAGGAAGGGAACTGGTACCAGGGAAAACAGGTATGCCGCCTGATATGCCCGGACAGCCGGGGATTATGGAATCACAGATCCAGAATTGTGAAAATCACAAATCAGGAAATGTGAAAATCACAGGTCAGGAATTGCGAAAATCACAAACAAATAATACTGACCTGAATAAAACTGAGATGAGTGAGACTGATCCATCCATCAATCCCCGGATACAGCCATACAGGAGGGCACTAGCAGTCGGGCAGAAAGGGATGGATGGGACAGGACAGGCAGAATGGTATAGCAATTACTGTGAGCTGATTAGGGAGAACATCAGCTACGGCGTCCTTCTGGAACGGTATCCCCATGACAGGGAACGGCTGGACGGCTTCGTGGAGCTCATGGCGGAAATCTGCTGCAGCACACGGAAGACCACCCGCATCAACCAGGAAGACATGTGTACGGAGGTGGTAAAGAGCCGCTTCCTGAAACTGGACAGTTCACACATCGAATATGTGATGGGCTGCCTGGATAGGAATACCACCCTGGTGGGGAATATCCGTGCCTATACCCTTTCCGCACTCTTCAATGCACCGGTGACCATCAGCCAGTATTACGCAAGCCTTGTCAGCCATGACATGGCCCGCGGTTTTGGCGGGGGATAGGGTGCCGGGGACAGCGCAGACCAGGCAGGGCGGCGATGGAAGTACAGGAGTGGGAAGCAGATTTTTCTTCCGCCGGTATGCCCTTATGACAGACACACGGCAGCACCCAGGGGAATGGACCGGATAAGCTTCCGGCGGCTGGATGTCCAGGGAAAGGGGATAATAGGGAGACAAAAGAAAAACGACAGGGGGAGGCGGGTAAAAAACGTGGAAAGGAGCAGACAGACATGGGAAACGTTTTGAAGAGAAGTGCAGCCATGGTGCTGCTGGGCATCTGTATCGCAGTATCAGGCCTGTGCCCCGTACAGGCGGAAGACACGGTGTCCGGATACGAGCCGGTAACGGAACATTCCGTGGAAAATGGCACTGTATCAGGAGGGGATGCAGCTGACTGCGGGAGCGATGCCGCCGGGACGGACGACAGCGGTGATGCGGCAGGCAGTGCCGCCGGAACAGGCGCAGGAGATATGGAGCCAGGGGAAGCCGGTGAAGGAGGAAGTGGGGAAGAAGGCGGCACCGTATCCGGAGGGGACGGGGCGGCAGATACAGAAGACCCTGCGGGGACAGACAGCAGCGGGGGCGGACCGGAAGACATAAATGCGGACGCGGATGCGGGAGCCGGTGGAGATACCGGAGGGCCGGAAGATGAGCCAGGGGAGGAAGGCATCAGCCCCTATGACCTGACCGTTTACCCGGATGACCGGCTGATGCAGTGGAATATGGGCAACAGCAGCGGAAAGTACGGAAACAGTTTTGATACCTATGCAGTCTTTGACGACAACGTGATTGCCGCTCTTTACGGCCTGGGTAATGACACCTACCGTCTGGAACTCACCGGAACCGGGGAGATGGCCGGTCTGGGACATTATGATTACCAGCCATATAAAGCTTACCGGAACAAGATTGTCAGCGTGACGGTGGGAGAGGGGATCACCAACGTGGGGAGCGAAGCCTTTGCCAGGTTCTCAAAGCTGCAGGAGTACACGCTGCCCGCCAGCGTGAAGACCATAGGGGAGAACGCCTTTGAATACTGCACCTCCCTGAAATCAGTAGTGATTCCGGACACGGTTGACAGCCTTTCCCACTACTGCTTCCAGCACTGTGAGGGAGCCGAATCCCTGACCATCCCGGGGGACCTGGATTACAACGGATTGAACATACCTTTTTATGACATGAAGAACCTGAAGGACATTTATATCACACCGGGGAAGACGGGAGCCGCAAGCGTGTCGCAGGTGACGGGCCCAACAAGCAGCCCTGCGAATATATCTGACGGTTATACCATTCATTTCACGGAGGGTGTCACGGAGATCCACGATAAGGTATTTGCCAATACAAAGGCATCCCGCATAGAAATTGCCAACAGCGTCACTGTGATTGGGGCGGATGCCTTTGCCAAGAAAGCCTATGACACGAGCACTATTCCGGACTACATTGTGCTGGGGGACAATACCCGCAGCATAGCATTCAGGGCTTTTATGGCATCGGTTCAGACCATCACGCCCACCACGGTGGAAATCGGGAATGTATACCAGTATGAATATGACTGGGCCGCCGTGCGCAGGGAAGTGACATTTGTGGTAAGGCTGAATGCACTGAAGGAGCTGGCGGGCATGGTGGAGAAGGACATTGCGGATGGGCTCCTGTCCCAGACGGGATACCCGGCTGCAGAGTGGAAGGAACTGCAGGGGGAGCTTTCAGCAGCGAAAAGGCTTGTGGATGAGGGGAACAGTGACCTGAACATGATTACAGGAAGCTTTATCAGACTGTATGATCTGTACCACTATGAGGTTACGGCAGGTTTTATCATAACGGTTCCGGCGGAGGTCAGGCTGACGGAAGATGTGGAGAACAACAGGGTAATCGGGGTGATACCGGTTAAGGTGGAGTATCTGCGCCCAGTGGGTGACTTTTCCCTGTATCTTGATGAAGGCAGTTCTGCCATGCAGGATAAGCTGTCCGGAAAGATTCTGCCTTTGGAGATATGGCTGGAGGATGGGCCGGGGGATGACAGCATATACGGTGGTTACAGCACCAGTCTGTGGCTGGCAGGCGAACGGCTTGCCGGGGACTGGGAGGGGACAGTACGGCTGACTTTCACCTGCGGGGAATGAAGCTATGGTGGATGTATGGAGTATGGACAGTGTGGCTTCGGGAGAAGGAAAGATGACAGGAGCATGTTTTAGAAGCCGGGAAGAGCCCTGGCGGAAAGGAGACAAATGGGGAAAAAAGATAACAGGAAAAAGTGGAGGAGGGTGGTTCCGGCAGTGCTGACAGCGGTGGTAATCCTTGCGGTTATCACTGCCTTTTGCTTGGGACGCACACATGGAGGCGGGGAGACAGGCAGCAGCCTGGGCGGCATGGTGGTGGATACCAGAGCAGCACAGGATGGGGGCGGAGAATCCGCAGAGAATCCCCTTGCGGGCAGAAGCGTCTACTTCTCCGGAATAGAGGATGCCGCCATCGGGCGGGAGATAGTGGTGCGGTTGGATAACCGGGAAGAGAACCTGGACTTCCTGCTGCGCTATGAGATTTACGATGCCGGAACCGGGGAGCTGGTCTTTGAGACGGACCTGATCCCCTCCGGCCAGCACATTGACTGGGTGCCCGGGGAGACACTGGAGCCGGGGGAATATACCCTGGATTTCCTCCAGATACCCTATTATCCTGAACCGTCCGGCAGATACATCAGCCTGACGCAGGGAAGCAACCAGGTGACACTGGCAATTCTGGACTGAGGTCCGGTTCTTGCAGGGCCCCGTGCCATAAGCCTGCCAGGCATGGGCGGCTCATAACAACAGGCAGGAAAGAAAAGGAGGTTTCCATGAGAAACAGGATTTTGACGGCACTTTTAACAGCAGCAGTACTGCTGCAGGGCGGCATGACTGCGGCGGCACAGGAGTACACCACAGAGGGGACCGCGGAATGCAGGATCTCCTGCCAGGTATCCTCGTCCTACACCGTATCCATTCCGGCAACGGTGGGACTGACCTACTCGGCGGATACCGGCACGGCTTCGGGAAGCTTTCAGGTAGGGGTGAAAGGTGACCTGCTGCTGAACCAGATGGTGCAGGTGGAGCCCACAAGCCTGATGAAGGAACTGACGAAGGGCACAAACGGCGACTACTATCAGGGAACTATCAAAGGGGAGAAGACGGGATCTGTCCTTTCTGTGACAGTGAACCAGGAGAAAATCCGGTGGTATCCCGGAGGGACGACCCCGCTCTTTGACATGGGTGAGTATGTTGAGATCTCCGCGTCGGAGTATGTGTATGCGGCTGGGACGGTGACAACCGGAGAAGTGGAAGCGGCAGATACTTATAGCGGCACCCTGGTCTTTACTTTTGGACTGGAGGAATATGAAAGACAGATCCTGCCGTAATACCATCAGAACCCGGAATCTGTCAGGGGTTTCCGGAGGAACCTTCTGGCTGATGGTTAAGCAGCAATCCGGGTAAAGCGAGACAGAAGCAGTGAGACGAAACAGCGGTGTGCCGCCTGCTCCGGCAGGCGGCAGTTATCATAACTTCTCGGAATCTCAATGAATGTGATTCTAACTGAAAATTGACAACTGAATATGGTGCAGGAAAAGAAATTTGAGAAAAATGGACATAAACATTGGACATAGCGGGTACTATGCCTTGAAAAATCTTATGGAATCGCTTAAGATATCATTATTAGGCGGCTAAACCTAAGAATGATTCTTGAAATGCCTCAGCAGATGGCATTTCCCAGGCATCAAGATGCTGTAACATCATG
>CAJUNZ010000058.1:0-4361 GCA_910587755.1 uncultured Acetatifactor sp.
CCGAGGAAGAGGTTCGGGAGACTCTGGAGGAATATTATGAGGATTGCAAGAAGCTGTTGAAGGAGGCTGGAACTGGCCAGAAACAGTTTTCCAATGTGATTCCTGAGTCCTTGTGGAGCAGCCTTGAGCGCGCCTACAGCAGCGGAGAATATTGGAATGGATATGTGGAAGGAACCCTGCAGGAAATGGGAGTGGAGAATTTCCTGATTCAGCTCCAGGCGCAGAGGCTGGGAGGCGGCTATTACCGTCTGTATCATAATGTGCTTACTTATTAGAAGTTTGTTGATTGGGAACTTTTTATCAGGAATTTGTTTTAGAATTTTACTCCTCTTTTGAAATTGTATACCCATTTAAAACGAGCTTATAAATATTTGTTGTAGGTGGTAGATGTATATTTTATAATCAGGTTTATAAGTCGGTATTTGCGAGGAAGGTAGAAATCTATATTTATTAGAGAGATGGAGTCTGAAGATATTGTCTCTGTCTTACATCTGTATATTTCTTATTACAACGAACAGGAGGAGGGGTGCAATTATTGCCTATAAGCACCAAAACAAAGGGATTGGAAGTATGCTTCTGAGAGAACTTGAACAACGGGTAAAAGAGAAAGGGGCGTCTTGTGTTGAGCTTCAGGCAGTAAATGATGATATGCACGAACGATATTACGGAAATGCTGGTTATAAAAATGCAAAAAACTTTGTCATGAAGGTCAAATGGTTTGTATAAAAACGGTTTAAAACATATCATATCTATAATTGGTCTATGTGAGTCCGCAGAGGCAAAGACGGGAACAAGCGGCTTTTCACTACCATGCTTCTGCGGACTCCAGGACCCAATATAATATCTCAAAGTATCTGGGAAAGTTATCGAAAAATATTTCAAATATATCTCAGGCAATTATCATGTAATATCACGGATAATATCTCATATATTCATCAAAGAGACACCATATATTTTGTCATGCGTTGTAATTTCAGTATCCGCAGGGTCTGCTTCATAACAGTTTGTCAGCCGTCAGAGGGCAGATATTAAATTGTCCGCTTCAGGAATATCCTGACTCTTTCCTCATATATTTGAGAAAGGGGGACAGGTTTATGGGAGAGACGATTTTACAGTTATTTCCGGCTGGGCACCGGGCTTTCTGGAGCAGGACGGCCGGGGTCCAGGAGCGCATCCAGGAGATCCGGCTGAGAGCCGGACGCCCGGTGGTGCTGTATATGGATGGCCGGGAGATTTTTCTCACAGAACAGGGGGAATTATCAGAATTTGGCCCAGGAGTTCGGTGCATGTCAATGAAGGAACTGGAAGAGATCCTGGAGCATATCTGCCATTACTCCCCCTATGCCTTTGAGGAAGAGCTGCGCCGGGGATTTGTCACTGTGGCAGGAGGACACCGTGTGGGAGTTGCAGGACAAGCCATCCTGGAGACGGATGGGGGGATCCGAACCCTGAAGAATATTTCGTTTCTCAATATCAGGGTAGCCCACCAGGTAAAGGGTGCGGCGGACAGAGTGATGCCGGAAATGTATCGGAACGGTATGCTCAGGAGTGCCCTGATTATCTCTCCGCCCGGCTGCGGTAAGACTACACTGCTGCGGGACCTGATCCGTCAGATTTCAGATGGGAATGCCTATGGAAGGGGAATGACCGTGGGCGTGGTGGACGAGAGATCGGAGATTGCAGGATCTTTTCTGGGAAGGCCCCAGAACGATGTGGGTATGCGCACGGATGTGCTGGACAGCTGCCCCAAGGACAAGGGGATGCTGCTTCTGCTGCGCTCCATGTCTCCACGGGTGGTTGCCATTGACGAGCTGGGGAGCGGAGAGGAACTGAAGGCTTTGAGACAGGCCGCTGCCTGCGGGTGCCGGATACTGGCCACGGTTCACGGGGAGAGCCGCCAGGATGTGGAGCGGAGGTTCGGTCTGGAGCGGGATTACTGGGAGAGGATGTTTGACTTGTTTTTTGTGCTGGGGAGAAAGAGACAGATCTGTGAAAGGAGTGAGGCGCGTGGTCAGGATTCTGGGAGGCTGCATGATCTTTAGCGGGTGCCTGGGTCTGGGGCTGTGGTACCGGTCCTGGCTTCTGGGAAGAGCCAGGGCCCTGCGCAGTCTGGGAAGCATACTGGAACTGCTGGCAGGTGAAGTCAGGTATGGCAGGGCCACTCTGCCGGAGTGCTGCAGCCGCACGGCCAGACATCTTACGGCGCCTTTCGGGGAGGCGTTCCAAAGGATTGGGAACAGAATGGAGGAAAATACCGGGGTGTCCTTTGGAGAAACGTTCCGGGAAGAGATGGAAGGGGTTTTGAAAGAGCTGCCCTTGGAGACGGAGGACAGGGAGAATTTCCTGCGGTTTACTTCACAGACAGGGTTTATGGACGGTCAGATGCAGCTGCGGGCCATGGAGCAGAGTCTGGAGCTGCTGCGGGGAACCTGGGAGAAACTGGAACAGGAGAACACAGAGAAATGCAAAATGGCTGTGGGGCTTGGGGCCCTGGGCGGGCTGCTGTTGATCCTGGTATTGTGGTGAGGAAGGGGTGTTGGTCTGTCCTGGCCTGACTGCCCGCCGGGGAAGGAATTACCTTGAGCGGATGGGGATTGCGAGGGATTATGGGAGTAAGTCTGATATTTAGGATTGCAGCAGTGGGAATACTGGTAACTATATTGAGCCAGATCCTGAGGCACAGCGGCAGGGAAGAACATGCGTTTTTGCTGAGTCTGGCGGGACTGATCCTGGTGCTTACATGGATTGTGCCCTACATATATGAACTGTTCCAGACCATTCAGACCCTGTTTGCCCTGTAGGAAAAGGCGGGACAAAGGTGCGGCGAAAACGGCGGGAGGTGTTATGTCGGAGCTGATCAGGGTGGCTTTCCTGGGGATCGCAGGGGTTCTGCTGGCGATGCAGTTTCGAGGGGAGAAACCGGAATACGCAACTTATATTGGACTGGCTGTCAGTATCATTCTTTTCTGGTTCTGCTTAAGGCAGGTGGAGAATGTGGCGGCGCAGTTTGCCAGGATAAAGGGGTATCTGGAGGGAACGGAAGGGTATCTGTCCATTTTGTTCAAAGTCATTGGCATCACCTATATCTGTGAATTCAGCTCGGATATCTGCAGGGATGCGGGATATCAGGCGGTGGCAGGCCAGATTGAGATACTGGGGAAGCTGACGGTGATGTTTGCAGGGCTGCCCATCCTGTTTGCCGTTATTGAACAGATCCGCAGTTTTATGTGATGGAGGGCATGGGTGATGGATGGGCTGGTGGACTTAAACCTTGTCTGGCAGGACTATGGCCTGGATAAGCTGGAGGAAGGGATATCAAGGATATTTCCGGAAAGACAGTTTCAACTGGATCAGTTGTTTTCGCAGGTGATGTCGGGGGATATTCTGGGGGCGCTGGAAATGTTGTTCCATGGGAGTATTTCGGATTTTATGGGGCAGATTGCCGGCATGAAGAATGTATTTATATGGCTTCTGGTACTTGGACTTGTCTCTTCCCTGATGACGCATTTCATGGAATTCTTTGACAGACGGCAGGTGGCGGAAATGGGGTTCTATTTTATGTATCTTCTGGCCACGGCAGTACTGCTGAAATGTTTTTCTCAGGCGGCGGATACGGCGGCATATGCGGTGGAAAATATTATTATGTTTGTAAAGCTTCTTGTGCCCGCATATCTGCTCTCTGTGGGGGTTTCTTCTGGGGTTATTACCGCAGGAGCTTCCCGGCAGCTGATGCTGGTGGTGATATATGGAGTGGAATATATCTTCTTGACGGGACTGCTGCCCCTGATCTCCAGTTACTGTATGATGGCGGTGGTGAACGGCATTTGGATAGAGGAGAAACTGGCTGCACTGATGGATCTGCTGGGGAAAGCCATTGGATGGGTACTGAAAGGGGCTCTGGGGGCGGTGACAGGGATCGGCATTTTCCAGGCCCTCATTGCTCCGGTGGTGGACTCGGCCAGAACTTCTGCACTGCAGAAACTGATCTCAGTCATACCCGGAGTAGGGGCTGCCGCCAACGGTGTGGCGGAGCTTGTGCTGGGGAGCGCCGTTGTGATCCGCAACAGTATTGGTGTGGTGCTGCTTCTGCTTCTTCTGCTGCTGTGTGCGGTTCCGCTGCTGAAGATTGCGCTGATTGCGGGAGTGCTGAAATGCGCGGCGGCTTTTATGGGAATTGTCAGTGACAGCAGAATTTCTACTTGCGTGAACAGGGCCGGGGATGCAGGCTTTCTGCTTCTGCGAACCGCCGGCACGGCCATGCTGCTCTTCCTGATCTCCATCGCAGTGACGGCCGTCAACTAAGATTATAAAAAACAGTTTCGGAACGGAGATGCCCGGAAGAAATTTACAGCTGCGAACTG
>CAJUNZ010000058.1:4461-18274 GCA_910587755.1 uncultured Acetatifactor sp.
AGATGGAAATTCCTTCCCTAAAAGGGCATAGAAGTGAAGAAACGGAACTGGAATAAGAACAGGAATAAAAAACAGTTTCGGAACGGAGATGCCCGGAAGAAATTTACAGCTGCGAACTGTGCAGATGGAAATTCCTTCCCTAAAAGGGCATAGAAGTGAAGAAACGGAACTGGAATAGGAGCGAAATGCAGCAAACTTTTTTTCGGGCGATTTGCCAGACGGGAATTTTTATGATATGTGCCCAGGCCATTATTCATTTTCGGTCCAAGGAAGTGTATGAGAAGTACCTGAAGTTCCTGGTGAGCGCCATGGTGCTGATCCAGCTTTTTCTTCCCATTGGAAGCTTTATCTGGGGAAAGGGGGGAGAGGGAGCCGCGCAGGCCCTGGAACAGTTTCGGAGCAGGCTTAATGAGAGCATGGAGAGCGCGGAGGAAAGCGCCGCCGCTGCGGATAATATCCTGGAGCAGATGACGCTGGAGGAAGTGCGCAGGCGTATGGAGGCACAACAGGAGGAAAGCGCTGAAGCACCTGAAGGGGAGAACAGTGAAGAAGACCTGGGGGAAGGCACTGAAACTTTTGAAGGGACAGGAAAGATTGAGATAGAACTGGAAGTGGAGCCTGTGGAACCTGTCAGTATTGGGAACTAAGGAGCAGGATAAAGGCATTCTGTTTCAGGACGAAGGGGGAGTAGGAAAATCCGGTCGAAGTTTGGTTCCGGGAAGGCATCAGCGCGGAAATGAGGAAAGATATGGGCAGGGATTGGAAACAATGGGCGGTAGACAAGGGGTTGCAGAAATGGTTTCGGAGGGACAATCTGGTCATATTGGTGCTGTCTGGGATACTGTTGGTGATCATAGCGCTTCCCTCCAAGAAGGAAAGAGGAGGGGAGAGCGAAGGAGGGGAGGCGGGCGGCACACCTTTTTCGGACTATCTGGCAGATCCCCCCCAGGAGGAGAGTCCGGCGGGGCAGAGCTTTCCTGAGGATGAGATGGAGGCATATGCGGCGCATCTGGAGGCACGTCTGACAGAAGTGCTCAGCCAGATGGCGGATGTGGGGAAAGTCAGGGTAATGATAACATTAAAATCTTCTGAAGAGGTAGTGCTGGATAAGGAGCAGCCTGTGAGCCGTTCCACCACCAACGAGAGTGATTCCCAGGGAGGAAGCCGGGTGTTGAGCCAGGTGGAGTTCGGCGATACCACTGTATACAGCACCAACGGCAGTGTCAGCGAACCATATGTGGTCAAAACGCTGACACCCAGGATAGAAGGGGTGCTTGTGGTGGCAGAAGGGGCAGGAAGCGGCACCACCAACCGCACCATCTCGGAGATTGTGCAGGCACTTTTCGGGGTGGAGGCCCATAAAGTGGTGGTGGTGAAAATGGATAGCATATATTTTTCTACAAGCTCATACAATGAAGTAGTAAAAGGCGAAGAGGGGAATGAAAGTGAAAAACCTAATTAAGAAGAACCAGCTTATGATAACCGCACTGGCCATCATGATTGCGATTGCAGGCTATCTGCAGTTTGCGGGAACCGGCCTGGAGGAAGAGTACCTGACATTAAACGATGACGCAAGCCCGGTGGACTCGGACGGCATCGTCACAGAGAATTACACTGCGGAGGGGCTTCTGGATCTTTCAGAGGAAGACCTGGTGTCAAATCTGGTGGACATTGAAAGCCTGGATTCTGATGCGGATATTATTGTGAATGACTATCTGGATGCGGATATGCAGATTGCGGAAACCTCCGGCACCACAGATGGGCAGGTGGCAGCAGGTACATCGGAGGAACAGGTAGCGGGAAATACACCGGAGGAGGGAGAGATTCCCGGAGAGGCAGTGTTTACTTCCTCAGTGGGCTCAACCATACTTTCGGATGCAAAGCTGCTGAAAGAACAGACCAGAGCAAAAAACAAAGAGACCCTGCTGGAAGTTATCAACAGCGCAGGAATCAGCGATGAGCAGAAACAGGCAGCTGTGGACAGCATGGTGCAGATGACCGCTGTTGCGGAGAAAGAAGCCGCTGCGGAAATTCTTCTGGAGGCAAAGGGCTTCCACGATGTGGTGGTAAGCATCAACGGAGATGCGGTGGACGTAGTGGTCAACGCAGCAGTGCTGGATGAGGCCATGAGAGCACAGATTGAGGACATTGTAAAGCGCAAGACGGAGATTGCCGCCGAGAATATTATTATCAGCACGGTGGTGCAATAAAAATTGTCTTTACATAATGATTGTGGTATACTTACCTCAGATAAAAGATTCAGCCCGCCGCCCCGGCAGGACCTCAGGCCCCGGAATTCCGGGGCTCCTGCCAAAGGGAGCGGCCGGCGGGCTTCCGGCGCTGCAGGAAGGAGAGATGGCATATGAAGAGAGTATTTTTGATTGTTTTGGACAGTTTTGGCATCGGAGGAATGGAAGATGCGGCTTCTTATGGGGATGTGGATGTGAATACCCTGAGGACCGTGTGTTCCAGTCCTCTTTTCCACATGCCCCATATGGCACAGCTGGGGTTGTTTGGGATAGACGGTGTGGAGGATGCCCTGAAAGCTCTGGATAATCCGGCGGGCATCCTTTCGGGGAAAAAATCTCCCAGAGCCCTGACAGCCCGGATGACGGAGAAGTCCAGGGGCAAGGATACCACCATTGGCCACTGGGAAATTGCAGGAATATATTCTCCCAAGCCCCTTCCCACCTATCCAGATGGGTTTCTGGAGGAGGTACTGGAGGCATTCTGCAGCAGAACCGGCAGAGGGGTGCTTTGCAACCTTCCCTACTCCGGAACGGCAGTGATCCAGGACTACGGGGAGGCCCATATGGCCACGGGAAAGCTGATTGTGTACACATCCGCAGACAGTGTCTTCCAGGTAGCGGCACATGAGGACATAGTGCCTCTGGAGGAGCTGTATGAATATTGCCGGGCCGCCAGGGAAATTCTGCAGGGAGAACATGGGGTGGGAAGGGTTATCGCCCGCCCGTTCACCGGGCCCTGCGGGGGAAGTTTTGTCCGGACGCCCCACAGGCACGACTTTTCTATTCTGCCCCCTGCCCCCACAATGCTGGACCAGCTCCGGGAGGAGGGAAAGGATGTTATTGCTGTGGGCAAAATCAATGACATCTACGCCGGAAAGGGAATCTCGGAGTGGGTGTACACAGGGAATAATGAGGAGGGCATGGAGAGGATTCTGGAGTACCTGGACAGGGATTTTGAAGGATTGTGCTTTACGAATCTTGTGGATTATGATATGCTGTACGGGCACCGCAGGGATATTGACGGCTATGCCGGAGCGCTTGCCCGCTTTGACGCCAGACTGCCTGAAATCATGGGGAAGATGCGCCGGGAAGATATTCTGATGATCACTGCGGACCACGGCTGCGATCCAGGTTACAGAGCAACCACCGACCACACCAGGGAGTACACTCCTTTTCTTATGGCAGGGACGGCGGTTACGCCTGGAAACATAGGTACCAGGGATACCTTTGCGGACATTGGGGCCACAGTGCTGGACTATTTTGGCATAAAGCCCTTGTTCCCAGGGAAGAGTATGCTTGCGGGCAGCAGAATCATATAGGAACGGAGGGTTTTATAAACCATGGATCAATATACGGAAGAAATACAACGCCGCCGTACTTTTGCGATTATCTCTCACCCGGATGCGGGTAAGACCACGCTCACGGAGAAATTTCTGCTCTACGGCGGGGCAATCAATCTGGCGGGAAGCGTCAAGGGCAAGGCCACGGCCAGGCATGCGGTCTCAGACTGGATGGAGATAGAAAAGCAGAGGGGAATTTCTGTCACATCTTCAGTGCTGCAGTTTGAGTACGGCGGCTGTTGTGTCAATATTCTGGACACGCCCGGACACCAGGACTTTTCCGAGGACACTTACAGAACTCTGATGGCGGCGGATTCTGCAGTGATGGTCATAGACGCCTCCAAGGGTGTGGAGGCCCAGACCAGGAAACTGTTCAAGGTCTGCGTTATGCGCAGAATTCCCATATTCACCTTTATCAATAAGATGGACAGGGATGCCAGGGATACCTTTGAACTGTTGGATGACATAGAGAAGGAGTTGGGGATCGCCACCTGCCCCATGAACTGGCCCATCGGATCCGGAAAAGGGTTTAAGGGGGTCTATGACAGGGACCGGCAGATGGTGGTGGCTTACTCGGATACGGAGAAGGGTACCAGGGAGGGGACGGCCACGGAAGTTTCCGCCCAGGATCACGGGGCGCTTCGGGAACTGGTGGGTGAAGAGGCGGCGGACAAGCTTTTGGAGGAGATTGAGCTTCTGGACGGGGCCAGCGCTGAATTCGATCTGGAGCAGGTCCGGGCGGGGGAACTCAGCCCCGTGTTCTTCGGATCGGCCCTGACAAACTTCGGCGTGGAGATCTTTCTGAAGCATTTTCTGGAGATGGCCTCCGCTCCCCTGCCCAGGAAGGCGGACAAGGGACTGGTGGATCCGGTGGAGAATAAGTTCAGCGCGTTTGTCTTTAAAATACAGGCAAATATGAACAAGGCCCATCGGGACAGAATTGCCTTTATGCGTATCTGTTCCGGCAGGTTTGACGCAGGGGAGGAGGTGCGCCATGTGCAGGGGGAGAAGGTTATGAGACTTTCGCAGCCCCAGCAGATTATGGCGGACGACCGTAAGATTCTCACAGAGGCCTATGCGGGGGATATTATCGGGGTGTTTGATCCCGGCGTGTTTTCTATTGGAGATACCCTGTGCAGCCCTGGGGAAAAATTCCGGTATGAGGGAATTCCAACCTTTGCGCCGGAACATTTTGCCCGGGTAAGGCAGGTGGACACCATGAAGCGGAAGCAGTTTGTGAAGGGAGCCACCCAGATTGCCCAGGAGGGTGCTATACAGATTTTTCAGGAGCTCAATGCGGGCATGGAGGAGATCATTGTGGGTGTGGTGGGAGTGCTGCAGTTTGATGTCTTTAAGTACCGTATGGAGAATGAGTACAATGTGGAGATACGCCTGGAGAACCTTCCCTATGAACATATCCGCTGGATAGAGAACCAGGATCAGGTAGATGTGGGCAGACTGACCGGCACCTCGGACATGAAAAAGGTCAAGGATATGAAGGGGAACCCGCTGCTTCTGTTTGTGAATTCCTGGAGTATCGGCATGACTCTGGAGCGGAACAAGGACCTGGTTCTGGCGGAGTTTGGCCGAAGCTAGTATAATCCACAACAATTACCACTATGTTTCGCGAAGGATAAATTTTCAGTCTGCAAGGCGGAGGAAGGAGTCGTAGCGGGCTACGATGACTGACGACAACGATGCAGATGGAAATTTAGACAAGTGAAACATGTGGTTAATTGGTGGGGGTTATACTACATCTGACCAGAAATTGCACTGCCGGTGCCGGATTTTTTGTCAGTCTGCAAGGGGAAGGAAGGAGACGATGGGGTGGCATCGTTGACGTCAGTCATCGTAACCCGCTTCGATTCTATCCTTTGCGAAACATGGTGGTAATTGCTGTGGGTCATAATAGCGGTTCCCGGAAACGGTATTCCGTGTAGGAGGTCGGTGGATGAAAAGAAAACCGCGTATCATATGGATGATTCTGGGGACAGTTCTTCTGTGCTCTTTTCCGGGAGGATGCGCCCTGGGACAGATGCTGGATGAAATTCCCAGGGAATTTTCTCTGCTGACAACAGCCTCGGAGGACATGACGCAGGAGAGCCAGCGGGTTCTGCTGCCCGAAGCTGGCGGAGAGATTCTGCAGGAGGTTTCTGCACTGGGGGCAACGGTGGGAGAGTCCTTTTTGATGCAGGAAGTGTTTCCCTATGCCTGCGGCGGTCTGAGCAGGGCAGAACAGGTCTGGTATCATGACATGGAGCGGATTTTGGGGAATTTCGGGGAAGGAATGGAGCTGAGTGCGGAAGGTCTGGCAGCGGGGATGGATGAATCCAACATAGACCGGATCTTCCAGTGTGTTATGGCGGACCACCCGGAACTGTTCTATGTGGAGGGCTATTCTTACCTGAAATATACCAAGGGGAACCGGCTTATCTCCATTGAATTTTCGGGAACCTACAGTATGGATCGGGAGACCGCAGAGGGGCGCAGGGAGGAGATTCTGGCCGCCGCCGAGGAGATTCTGGCAGGGGTGGAGAAGGATGCGTCGGATTACGACAAGGTAAAGTATGTCTATGATACGCTTATATGCAACACGGACTATTCCCTGGATGCCCCGGACAATCAAAATATCTATTCTGTGTTCGTCAACCACCTCTCTGTCTGTCAGGGGTATGCCAAGGCCACTCAGTATCTGCTGAACAGGCTGGGGGTAGAGTGCACCCTGGTGCTGGGGCATGTGGACACAGGGGAAGGACATGCCTGGAATCTTGTAAAGGTGGATGGGGAATATTACTATGTGGACACCACCTGGGGGGATGTGTCCTACCAGACCGAGGGGGTGCCGCCTGTTCTGCCATCGGGCCCGGCTATCAATTATGACTATTTAAATGTGACCACAGAGGAAATTCTGCGCACCCATTCCATCGGCGGAGAGGTTCCAATGCCCCAGTGCGTAGCGACAGAGGCAAACTATTATGTGAGGGAGGGCGCCCTGTTTTCCTCCTATGACAGGGAGCAGATGGCAGAGCTGTTCCGGCGGAAGATACAGGAGGGACAGGAGGCCGTGACAGTGAAGTGTACGGATGCTGTCTGCTATGGAGAGGTACTGGATGCCCTGGTGGGAAAACAGGAGATATTCTCTTATCTCCCGGACAGGGAGGGGAGCATTGCCTATGCCCAGAATGAGAAACAGCTCTCGGTGACATTTTGGGTGACAAAAGAGTAGATTTCGTGGTATACTAAGAGGGACGCGGGGGATTCCTGTCCGCCGGGACAGGCAGGTCGGAGGGCCCAGGTATCATGGGATATATGTATCTGGCGTTATTTTTTCAGGAGGGCATATGTTATGAACAAGGAAAAGGAAATGGAAAAGAGCACAACGGTACTGGATGCCAGGAAAAGTGTCGGCGTGGTGCAGATTGCCGATGATGTAGTGGCGATGATTGCATCCCTTGCGGCTACCGAGGTGGACGGCGTCAGTGCCATGGCGGGAAATATCACCAATGAACTTATGGGCAGGGTGGGCATGAAAAAACTCACCAAAGGTGTGAGAGTGGACGTGGCGGAGGGCTGCGTGAAGGTAAACCTTGCCGTTACAATGGAGTATGGTTACAATATTCCTGCCACTTGCCATCAGGTGCAGGTCAAAGTAAAGGCGGCTATTGAAAATATGACCGGCTTGAACTGCACGGATGTCAACATCCGCATTGCGGGTGTGAAAGTGCGCTGAGGGGCACAACAGGCAGGTTTTGAATAAGCAAGAAGGACAAATGCGCACTATGGGAAGACATGAGCAGAGAGAACAGGTTTTCAGGCTGTTGTTTCAGGTAGAGTTTCACCGGCCGGAGGAAATGCCCAGGCAGATGAGGCTTTTTGTGGAAGATAATGAAGTGGTTGATTCTCAGAAGGCAGCGGATGAGATTGAGTCGCGCTGTCAGTCTATCCGGGAGAAAATTCCTGAGATAGACAAGCTGATCGACGACAATACGGAGCGGTGGGATACCACCCGCATGGGAAAGGTGGAACTGGCCGTGCTGCGTCTGGCGGTATATGAGATGTGTTATGACGATGATATACCGGTGGGGGTTGCCATTGATGAGGCGGTGGAATTTGCCAAAAATTACGGACAGGAGAATTCAGGCGGTTTCGTCAATGCCATTTTGGCCAAGATTGCGAAGCTGTGAGGCGGATAAGGCAGGGTGATTGACATTCGGAATGTATATACGGTAGGACAACTGAATTCCTATGTGAGAAATATGTTCACACAGGATTACCTGCTGAGGAACCTTTTTGTAAAGGGCGAGGTGAGCAACTGCAAGTATCATTCCTCCGGCCATATTTATTTTACGCTGAAGGACGGAAAGGGAGCCATAAGCTGCGTTATGTTTTCAGGCAGCCGCGGGGGTCTCTCTTTTCGCATGTCTGAAGGGCAGCAGGTTATCGTGGGCGGATATGTGGATGTGTACGAGAGGGATGGGAAATATCAGCTCTATGCCAAAGAGGTGCTGCTGGACGGCAGTGGGCAGCTCTATGAGAAATTTGAGCGGCTGAAACAGGAGCTGCTTGCGGCGGGGCTTTTTGCGCCGGAGCACAAAAGGCCTCTTCCAAAGTATATTCGCACCCTGGGGGTGGTGACTGCGGACACTGGAGCGGCCGTGCGGGATATTATCCAGGTGGCAGGGAGAAGGAATCCTTATGTGCAAATAATTCTCTGCCCGGCCATTGTCCAGGGGGAGGCTGCCGCGCCGAGCATTGTCCGGGGCATCCAGTCTCTGGAGTCTCTGGGGGTGGATGTGATGATTGTGGGCCGGGGCGGCGGTTCCATAGAAGATCTTTGGGCTTTTAACGAGAGAGAGGTGGCTCAGGCGGTATTTGACTGCCAGGTGCCGGTGATCTCTGCGGTGGGCCACGAGACGGACACTACGATTATAGATTTTGTGGCGGATCTTCGGGCGCCCACTCCCTCGGCGGCAGCGGAGCTGGCGGTGGCGGACATTCGGGATATCCTGGGCCAGATGGCTTTTTATGAGGATGCCCTGGGCCGGCTGATGCAGGGAACGATCCAGGGCAGGCGCGGCCGCCTGGACAGCCTGGGCCTGAAGCTCAGGATTGTCAGCCCTCTTCATAGAATCAGTGAGAAAAAGATGGAGGCCGTTTCGGCGGAGGAAAGGCTTTTGGAAGCCATGGGGCGGGTGGTGCAGAAAAAACGCCATGCTCTGGAAATTTATATTGAGCGGATGAAGGGACTTTCCCCTTTAGAAAGACTTGGCAGCGGCTGTGCCTATGTGACGGACGGGGAGGGCAGGAATATCCGCTCCGTGGAACAGGCGGCAGCAGGACAGGCTCTGGCCGTGCGGGTAAAAGACGGAATTATTGACGTGGTGGTATCCGGAACCAAACGGCAGGAGCTTCCCTGAGAGCTGAAAATATTGTGAGATAGAAACTTTTTCCGGAAGAAGGATGCTGTGGGACTTGCAGAAATGTCGGAAGCGGACTTTGCGGGATAGGAGCTTACGTCGGAAGAAGGGATCTGTGGGTTTGGAATACCGGTATGTGTGAAGATTTTGCAGGAGAGCATAGATAAGCCCGTTTGGACGGGCAGGGGAGGGACAAGCATGGAGGAACAAACAAGGCAGCCCAGCCTGGAGGAAAATTTTGCCAAACTGGAAGAGATCATTGTGCGGCTTGAGGCGGAGGATATCTCCTTAGAGGATGCTTTCTCGGCATATAGCCAGGGGATGACAGTTCTGAAACAGTGCAGTGACCAGATTGACCGGGTGGAAAAGCGGGTGCTGAAACTGAGCGAGAACGGACAGTTGGAGGAATTTTGTGATGCGGACGGAAGATTTTGAGAGAGCGCTCCTGGAGAAAAAAGAGGTTGTTGACCGGATACTTATGAGGTTTCTGCCGGAGGAGACAGGACTTCAGGGCAGGGCTGCGGCTGCCATGAACTATAGTCTGCTGGCAGGCGGTAAGCGGCTGCGGCCTATTCTGATGCAGGAGACCTACAGAATGTGCGGGGGTACGGACAGCCCGGTGGTTGAGCATTTTATGGCTGCCATAGAAATGATCCATACCTATTCCCTTGTCCATGACGATCTTCCGGCCATGGACAACGACGAACAGCGCAGGGGGAAAGAGACCACCTGGCATAAGTATGGGGAGACCATGGGGATTCTGGCCGGGGACGGACTTCTCAACTATGCCTTTGAGACAGCCGCCGGTGGGTTTTTCTGCTGCAGCCCGGCCCCGGAGGAGAAGCTTGTCTGGATGGAGCGGACGGCGGAGGCCCTTTCCCTGCTTGCCCGAAAAGCAGGCATTTATGGGATGATCGGCGGTCAGGCAGTGGATGTGATGGCGGAGAAAAACCAGGAGGACACAGAACTCTGCGCCCGGACCCTGACCCGGGAGCAGCTTCTTTTCATTCATGAACATAAGACAGGGGCTCTGATAGAGGCGTCCATGATGGTGGGAGCGATTTTGGCCGGAGCTGCCCGGGAACAGGTGACAGCGCTGGAAAAATGCGCCCGGAATATGGGGGTTGCCTTCCAGATCCAGGACGACATACTGGATGTGGTGGGAAATGAGGCAGAGCTGGGCAAGCCCACAGGGAGCGATGCCCAGAATCAGAAACAGACTTATGTGACCCTGCACGGCCTGGATCAGGCCCGGGCGGACGTGGAGTCCCTGTCCCGGGAGGCAGCGGCAGTTTTGGACGGCTTTGAGGGAGAAAAGGATTTTCTGAAGCAATTGATTTTTTCACTGGTGGACCGGAGAAAGTAAGGCAGGTTCCGATGGGCAGGAGTCTTGGAAGTGACTCATTCGGGCCTGGGACAGAGAGACATTTTCAGGTATGACAAAAGGGAAGGGTGAGGCAGGGATATGTTGCTGGATACCATTGAACAGGCAAATGACATTAAGAAGATAAAGAAAGAAGAGCTTGGAGAACTTGCCCAGGAGATCAGGGATTTTCTGATACAGGGCATCAGTGTCACAGGGGGACATCTGGGCTCAAATCTGGGGGTGGTGGAGCTGACCATGGCGCTGCATCTTGTCCTGAACCTGCCTGAAGATAAGATTATCTGGGATGTGGGGCATCAGTCCTACACACATAAAATTCTCACCGGACGCAAGGACGGTTTTGAATCTCTGCGCCAGTTTCGTGGTCTAAGTGGTTTTCCCAAGCGAAAAGAAAGTGACTGTGATGCCTTTGAAACAGGGCACAGCTCTACCTCCGTCTCCGCAGGGCTGGGGCTTGTGAAAGCCAGGGATATCAATGGAGGGAAGAATACCATAGTCTCTGTCATAGGGGATGGATCCCTCACAGGGGGCATGGCATATGAGGCGCTGAACAATGCCTCCAAACTGGAGACCAACTTTATCATTGTGCTCAATGACAACAACATGTCCATCTCCGAAAATGTGGGAGGCGTGTCCCAGTATCTGAATTATATCCGCACTGCCACCGGCTATCTGGACCTGAAGAAGGGAATATACAATGCTCTCCACGGCACCAAAAGGGGAAAGGGCACTATCAACACCCTTCGCAGGGCCAAAAGCAGTTTTAAGCAGCTGGTGATCCCCGGCATGTTTTTTGAAGACATGGGCGTTACTTATCTTGGGCCTGTGGACGGTCATGACATCGGTTCCATGACCGCTGTTTTCAATGCGGCCAAGCGGGTGAAGGGGCCAGTTCTGGTGCATGTGCTCACCCAGAAGGGCAGGGGATTTGCCCCTGCAGAGCGCCATCCGGCCAGATTCCACGGCACGGAGCCCTTTGACATTGAGACGGGTATTCCCTCCCATCCCAGAACCGTGGCCAACTACACGGACATCTTTTCCACGGTCATGTGTAAGCTGGGCCAGAGGGATGATAAGATTGTGGCGGTCACAGCGGCCATGCCTGACGGGACGGGACTGAAAAGATTTCACAACATGTATCCCAACCGTTTTTTTGACGTGGGAATTGCCGAGGAGCACGCTGTGACTTTTGCGGCGGGGCTGGCGGTGGGAGGCATGAAACCCATTGTGGCGGTGTATTCTTCCTTTCTTCAGAGGGCCTATGACCAGATCCTGCACGATGTGTGTCTTCAGAACCTGCCTGTGGTCTTTGCCGTGGACAGGGCAGGGCTGGTGGGCAGCGACGGCGAGACACATCAGGGAATCTTTGATCTGACCTACCTCACCGGCATCCCCAACATGCATGTGTGCGCGCCCAAAAACAAGTGGGAGCTCTCGGATATGCTGAAATTTGCGGTGGGACTGGGACGGCCTGTGGCAGTGCGTTATCCCAGGGGCACTGCCTACGCGGGACTGCAGGAATACCGGGAGCCCATTGCCCTTGGGAAGGCGGAGTGGATCTATCGGGAGGGGGAAATTGCCCTCTTTGCCCTGGGCAGTATGGTGAAGACGGCGCTGGACGTGCGCCAGGCCCTTCTGGAGCAGGGGCGCAGGGTAAGTCTGGTGAATGCCCGTTTTGCTAAGCCCATAGACGAGGAGGCGGTTCTGGAGGCCTGCGCCGAACACAAGCTCCTTGTTACCATGGAGGAAAATGTCTTCTGCGGCGGGTTCGGGGAGAAGGTTCTGGATCTGGTGAACCGGAAGGGAATGCACTGCCGGGTAATGAATATCTGCATTCCAGACGCCTATGTGGAACACGGCAATGTGGAACTGCTTAAGAAAAAAGTGGGCATTGACGGGGAGAGCATTGTGGAGAAAATACAGGAGTGGTGCCTGGGAGAGGCGGGGGCTGAATGAAGGAACGGCTTGACGTCATGCTGGTAAAGCGGGCCCTGGCGTCCTCCCGGGAGAAGGCCCAGGAGATGATTCGCTCCGGCAGTGTCTATGTGGACGGAAAACAGGCGGTAAAGGCGGGCTCTTTTGTGGAGGAAGGCGCGGTTCTGGAAGTGCGGGGGGAGACTCTCCGGTATGTGGGCCGGGGTGGATTAAAACTGGAGAAGGCTCTGGAGACATGGAAGATCCGCCTGGAAGGTCTGGTCTGCATGGACGTGGGCGCATCCACAGGGGGCTTTACGGACTGCATGCTGCAGCAGGGAGCAGCCAGAGTGTATTCCGTGGATGTTGGCAGGGGGCAGCTGGCCCCTGTGCTGCGGCAGGACCCCAGGGTGATCTGCATGGAGCAGACAAATTTCCGGTATATGACTCGGGAAGATCTGCAGGAACAGCCGGCTTTTATCAGTGTGGATGTGTCGTTTATCTCACTGGAAAAAATGCTGGGCCCTGCCATGGCGCTGCTGCGGCCAGGGGGCAGGATGGTCTGTCTGATCAAGCCTCAGTTTGAAGCGGGCCGGGGCCGGGTGGGAAAAAAGGGCGTGGTCAGGCAGCCTGGCATTCACAGGGAAGTGATAGGGGGGATTGTGGACCTGGCGGATCTGGCCGGATTTTCCGTGCTTGGCCTGGACTATTCCCCCATAAAGGGGCCGGAGGGAAATGTGGAGTATCTGATTTTCCTGGAAAAGCCTCTGGAGGCCGGGAGCCGGGAGAGCCGCAGTCAGTCTCTGAGTCTGTCCTGGCAGCAGTTGATTGCCCGGACTGTGAAGGCGGCAGGGGAGAGCCTATGAAACATTTTTTGATATATGCCAACGAACGCAAAGACAAAAACCTGGCGGCGGCCAGGCAGATTCAGAGATATCTGGAGCTGAAGGGCAAGCATGTGACTCTGCTGAAGAATCAGGACTCTTCGGCAGGGCAGGAACCTTCTGCAGAGCGGGCGTGTCCGGCAGGGCAGGAACCTTCTGCAGGGCGGGCGTGTCCGGCAGGGCAGGGACCTTCTGCAGGGCAGGGTCCCCCGGACAGCTGCCTGTTGGTGCTGGGAGGGGACGGCACGGTGCTTCAGGCGGTGAGGGAGTACCGGCACAGAGCGCTTCCCATCATCGGTGTGAATCTGGGGACACTGGGATATATGACAGAGATAGAGATGCCCAACCTGGAAGAATCCCTGGACCGGCTGATAGCGGGGGATTTTGTGCGGGAGAGCAGAATGATGCTGAAAGGCATGGTACATTTTTCACATGGGGGGTCCGAGGAAGGATTTGCCCTGAATGACATAGTGATCTCCAGAAGCGGTTCCCTGCAGATTATCAAATTTAGTATCTATGTAAACGGACAGTTCCTAAACGATTATCATGCGGATGGGATGATTGTAACAACGCCAACAGGCTCAACAGGCTACAATCTGTCGGCAGGAGGTCCCCTGGTGGAGCC
>CAJUNZ010000059.1 GCA_910587755.1 uncultured Acetatifactor sp.
TCCCTACACGACGCTCTTCCGATCTCGGGCCGCCAGTCCCGCCAGGTAAGCTTTCTCCAGAGAATCATGGCCAAGAAGATAGACATCCGGCAGCTGGCCGGAGCGCAGGGAAGCTTCATTCACCGCCTCCAGATACCCGCTGCCTGACACAAGAACCGGTATCACGCGTACCCCCTCCCGTTCCCCGAAAGCCTGGGCCGCACTGTCCACAAACTCCTCCAGATTCTGATCCGCATACCAAAAATAAAGGGTGGGCCTGTCTTCGCTCCAGGCACCACCCCGTTCTTCCTTTGTCTTCTCGCTCCACAGGGAACTTCCGCATATCACTGCGGCTCCTAAGGTCAACGCCGCCCCCAGGGCAGCCAGCCTTGTCCTGTTTTTCATGCCGGTTCTCTCTTTCCACAAGCCAGGATCCATACGCTCCGGCAGATACGGTTGCTTTTACCTCAAAAGCTCCGTGGAAAACTTCACTCCATGCAGCCCTCCAGGATCTCGGTCATCTCATCCACGTTTTCCTTTGTCACCACCAGGGGCGGCACAAACCGCAGAATATTGGGTCCTGCGTTGATCAGGATCAGCCCCTTCTCCAGGCACCTGTTGATAATGTCTCCCACAGGCCGGTCCAGCACAAGCCCCTGCATCAGTCCCAGGCCCCGGCGCTCCATGACACAGTCATGCCGGGCCCTGACCTCCTCCAGGCGCTGTTCCAGATAGGGAGCCACCTCCCTCACCTGCTCCAGCACATGCCCGCTCTCAAACAGGTCCAGAACCTTCTCCACCGCCGCACAGGCCAGGGGATTGCCCCCGTAAGTGGTGCCGTGATCCCCTGCGGAGAGGGAATTTGCCGCCACATGCTCCGTCATCAGAAAGGCTCCCACAGGAGCCCCGCACCCCAGGGCTTTTGCCGTAGTCATAATGTCGGGCCTGATCCCCCAGCGCTGCCAGGCGTACATATACCCCGTCCTTCCCATGCCGCACTGGATCTCGTCCAGAATGAGCAGGATCCCCCGCTCCTCACAGAGAGCCTTCACTCTCCGCAGAAAGTCTTCTTCCGCGGGAAGCATGCCGCCCTCCCCCTGAACCGTCTCCAGAAGAACGGCGCAGGTTTTGTCCGTGACCTGGGCTTTTACAGTGTCAAAATTGTTCAGTTCGGCAAACTTTACATGGCCGATCATGGGCTCAAAGGGCTCCCGATACTTGGGTGTGCCCGTCACCGACAGGGCTCCCATGGTCCTGCCGTGGAAGGAATGGTTCATGGCGATAATTTCATGGTCGTGTCGGCCGTCTTTCAGGTACGCATATTTCCGGGCCGCCTTCACCGCCCCCTCCACCGCCTCCGCCCCGGAGTTGGTGAAAAATACCCTGTCCATGCCGGAGACCTGCCGCAGCTTTCGGGCCGCATTTACAGCGGGCACATTGTAATAATAATTGGATGTATGGATCAGCTTGTCAATCTGCGCTTTCAGCGCGTCATTGTAATCCCTGTTATTATACCCAAGAGCGAACACTGCAATACCTGCGGCGAAGTCAAGATATTTTTTTCCCTCCACATCGTAGAGATACACCCCGTCCCCCCTGTCCAGCACAATCTGAAAACGGTTGTAGGTGTGAAGCAGCACCCCCTCCGCCTCTTGAATATATTCCTGCATTTTCATGCCTTCTGCCTCCTGTCTCCCGTGGGCTCATTCACGTTATTTAATGCATTAAATATTCCCTGTTATTCCATCTCGCTGTCGTCTAAAATGGCCGTTCCAATGCCCTGTCTGGTGAATATTTCCAACAGCAGGCAGTGGGGAATCCTGCCATCCAGAATGTGAACCCGGTTTACCCCATTGCGCACGGCGCTGGTACAGTTTCCCAGTTTGGGCAGCATGCCCCCTCCCACACTTCCCTCTGCGATCAGTTCTTCCGCCTGGGACACGGAGATCCTGGAGAGGAAGCCTTCCTTCTCCTGAAAATTCCGATACAGCCCCTCCACATCTGTCAGGAAAGCCAATTTTTCCGCCTTCACAGCCCTGGCCACAGCGCAGGCTGCGTCATCGGCGTTTATATTGTAGGTCTGAAAACCGGCGTCCAGGCCTATGGGCGCCACAATGGGAAGAAAATCCTTCTCCAGAAGGTCATAGAGCACCTTGGGATTTACAGATGTGATCTCCCCCACAAAGCCGATGTCCTGGCCATCCGGACACTTTTTCTCCACCTGCAGCAGTCCCCCGTCCTTGCCGCTGACTCCCACAGCCTTCACGCCCAGCTCCTGCACCATGGTCACAAGATCCTTGTTCACCTTGTTCAGAACCATCTCAGCGATCTCCATGGTCTCCTGGTCCGTCACTCTAAGGCCGTTCACAAACTTAGGCTCCTTTCCCACCTTGCTCACCCAGCGGCTGATCTCCTTGCCCCCTCCGTGGACGATAATGGGCTTAAACCCCACCAGCTTCAGCAGCGTCACATCCTTTATGACATTCCTCTGAAGTTCCTGGTTGCTCATGGCGCTGCCGCCGTATTTTACCACAATGATCTTGCGGTTAAAACGCTGTATGTAGGGCAGGGCCTCAATGAGGACCTCCGCCTTCTGGAGCACTTTCTCCATATTTTTTTCCATTTTTACACCTCCGTATGCGCTTCAGCACAAAGTTTACCCCTGCTGCTTTGCAGATCTGTCCCCACAGCAGAATGCGCCTTTTTCCGGCGCTTCCCTGTTTAACTTCGATAATCGGCGTTTATGCGCACATAGTCATAGCTCAGGTCACAGCCCCAGGCCACGGCCTCCTCCCCGCCCATGTGCATATGGGCCAGAATCGTCACCTCCGGATCGGAGAGAATCCTGGCGGCTTCCTCCTCGCTGTAGCCGCAGGAGACGCCCCCGCCGAAGATATGGATACTGCCGCTTTTTCCCTGGAAGTAGAGGTCCAGGTTCTCCGGATCGAACTTTGCCCCGGAATACCCCAGTGCGCAGAGTATCCTGCCAAAATTGGCGTCATGTCCAAAGACCGCCGCCTTGGTGAGGGAAGAACAGATGACGGACTTTGCCAGGGTTCTGGCATCCTCCTTGGTGGCGGCGCCCACCACCTTTGCCTCAATGAGAGCGGTGGCGCCCTCCCCGTCCCCCGCCATCATCCTGGCCAGGGAAACTGTGACCATGTGCAGGGCCCGGCAGAACGTATCGTAATCCTCTCCCGGGGAGACAATCTCCTCATTGCCCCCAAGGCCGTTTGCCATAAGAATCAGTGTGTCGTTGGTGCTGGTGTCCCCGTCCACAGAGACCATGTTGAAGGAATCCACCACATCCTCACGGAGAGCCTTCTGCAGCATCTCTTTGGAAATCTTCACATCCGTGGTCAGAAAACCCAGCATGGTACACATATTGGGGTGAATCATGCCGGATCCTTTGCACATGCCCCCGATGGTAACTTTCCTGCCCCCAAGCTCAAATTCCACCGCCGTCTGCTTCGGCACTGTATCTGTGGTCATAATCGCCCTGGCGGCGTCCATCCCCGCCTCCGGACCGTCGGCTTTCCCGGCGGCAAGCTTCCGGATCCCTTCCTGCAGACGCTCCAGAGGCAGCTGCATGCCGATGACTCCGGTGGAGGCCACCAGCACGGCCTCCGCAGGCACCCCCAGAAGTTCCCCTGCGCAGGCGCTCTCCGCCCGACAGCAGTCCATTCCCTGTTTCCCGGTGCATGCGTTTGCAATGCCGGAATTTACCACCACAGCCTGGACAAAGGGGGATTCCTCCACCAGTTTCCTGTCCCAGACCACCGGCGCGGCCTTGACCACGTTTGTGGTAAATGTCCCCGCCGCCACACAGGGAACCTCGCTGTAAACCAGGGCCATGTCCTTCCTGTCCTTATACTTTATAGCGGCCTCCACTCCTGCCGCCTGAAATCCTGCCGCGGCTGTGACGCCGCCCTCAAACTGTCTCATATCCGCTGCTCCCTTTTCTCTATGCTGTTATTGATTAAATGCTGTGATATTCTCTTCATTCAGGGTAAAGTCATAATAATTCAGATCCTCCCTGCGGGTCCACCCGATTTCTTTCCAGAAAGCATTCCCTATATCGTTCACCGTAAATGCAATCAGACTGACTTTGTTAATTCCCTCCGCCCTGAGGGCGTTCATGCAGTGGACCACCATGGCCCTGCCAATTCCCTGCCTGCGCCAGTTCTCCCGCACACAGACATGGTACAGGCATCCCCTGCGCCCGTCGTGGCCGCAGAGAATGCCCCCCACAATGACTCCGCTCTCATCCTCCGCCACCACGCTGGTGGAAGGGTTCCTGCGCAGAAAACGCTCCACCCCCGCCTGAGAATCATCAATGCTCCGTATGGCAAAACCGCGAATGCTCATCCACAGGCCGTACAGCCCCTCATAGTCCTCTGTGGTCATTGTCCTGACCGTAAATCCTCTCTTGTCCATCCCTGCCCCCGGCCCATCCCGTTTATTTTTGTCCGCCCGCCGCCTAACTGATCTACGGAAAGCAGGGAACCAGTTCCAGTCCCTGGCTCTCCTCCAGTCCAAACAGCAGATTCATATTCTGCACCGCCTGTCCCGCAGCGCCCTTGACCAGATTGTCCAGGGCTCCCATCATAATGATGCGCTCTGTGCGCTGATCCACCACAAACCCCATGTCCACATAGTTGCTGCCTTCCACCCACCGGGTCTCCGGACAGACTCCCTTGTCCTGCAGACGTACAAATTTTTCCTTCTCATAATATCTGTCATACACCGCCCTGATCTCCTCCCAGGTGGGCAGACTGCCGTCGGCCTTCCTGCGCAGCCTTGCGTACTCCGTCACCAGAATGCCCCGGTTCATGGGAACCAGATGAGGGGTAAAGCTGACGGTGACACTGCAGTTTCCCGCATACCCCAGCTGCTCCTCAATCTCCGGCGTATGGCGGTGGGAAGCCACACCGTAGGCTTTTATGTTCTCGTTCACCTCGCAGAAAAGGTTCCCCACCTTGGCCCCCCGCCCTGCGCCGGAAGTGCCCGATTTTGCGTCTATGATCAGCGTGTCCACATCAATCAGCCCTTCTTTTACCAGAGGATAGGCCGTCAAGATAGAACATGTGGTATAACAGCCCGGGTTGGCCACAAGCCTGGTGCGCTCTGTGATTTCTGCCCGGTTCACCTCGCAGAGCCCATAGACCGCCTCCGCAAGAAACTGGGGAGATTTATGTTCTATCCCATACCATTTCTCATACACTCCCACATCTTTGATGCGGTAGTCTGCAGAAAGGTCCACAAACTTTGTTTTTGACAGCATCTCTTCCGTCAACAGTCCTGCCAGAAATCCCTGGGGGGTGGCGGTAAATACCACATCCGCCTGTTCTGCCAGTTCCGCCAGGTTGTCGTCCCTGCACACATCCTCCACAAGACGGAACATATTTCTGTATACGCTGCTGTACTTTTCCTCTATGTGGCTGCGGGAGCCATACCACACAATCTCCACCTGGGGATGGTTCAGAAGAAGCCTCACAAGCTCCCCTCCCGCATAGCCGGTAGCGCCGATGATCCCTGCTTTAATCATATTTTCCGAAATCCCTTATCCTCTCTTCTTTTTTGGCGCAGACCTGCGCCCACCCTAATCATACCACTTTCTGCATAAATGTCCACCATTATTATAATTATTCACTAAATTCTTTATTTTCTGCATGTTTATGCATTATGTTGCATTGTTTCGGAATAAAATTTCTCCGGCCATACCGCGCAGAAAGCCGCCCTGTTTTCAAGGACGGCTTTCTGCCACATTTTCTGTGCCGGAAGGACAGCTGTCAGTAACTGACCTTCAGGGTCTTGATCTCAAAGGGCCGGAAGTTAAGCGCAGGCTGCTGCACAGAGCCCAGATCCTCCTGCACTTCCTCCAGCATATTGGCCACGGCCACATTTTTCACCGGAATGCCGAAGTTCAGGGTGACGGTATCCGCCGCGCCCTCCGCCTCGTACAGGCGCAGGATAAAGTCCCTGGTGCGGGCCTGGTTCCCTGCTTTCTCCTCCAGAGGCTTTACTGTCTCCACAATCACATGACCGCTGTCCAGCGTCACCAGGCTGTCCATGGGCAGGCTTCCCTCCACCAGAAGGGGCTCCACATTGCGCAGGTATGCGGGCTGAATCACGCTCTCCGCGGCGAACCCTCTCATGTGGGGCAGGAAGGAGTAAGTACATTCATGGACGCCCTTGTCCCCCCTGAAGTCGGGCATACAGCCCCCTTTGTGCAGGGACAGGCGCATCTGGCCGTCCTTCACACTGATGCCGTACTTACAGTCGTTCAGCACCGCCACCCCGTAGCGGGTTTCGGACAGATCCGTGTACTTGTGGTTGGACACTTCAAATTTGGCCTTCTCAATCACCGTGTTGCGGTTAGTCACTCTGTGGATGCAGCCAAACTGCACCTCCTGGCTGGCGTAATCCGCCTGGATGGAAGTGTCAAAGGCCGCCTTCAGGAAGCGGTGGTCATCCTGCCAGTCCATCCTGGTCTCAAAGACCACTTCCGGAGAGTGGGCATAGAATATCACATCCTGCTCCAGAGTGGACTTGGCGCTCAGACGGTAGCTGTTCCGGATCCGGTACTCCACCGGCCCGTCCGCCACCACCTGGGAGGAGAGCAGACAGGCGCTGTCACGGAATTTGCACTCGTAATCTGCGTCCACATCCCAGTTGTCCCATCCCAGGGACACTTCCTCCGCCATAAGCAGCGTGTTGAGCCCGTAGCCCGGCCCCCGCAGCTGCCGGCCATTTCGCCTGTCCACAAAGGATTCCATGTACCCCTTTTCATTGAACTCCACCCTGGCCAGAGGAGTCTCCAGGACACTGCCCTGAGCGGTAAAGGGAGACTGCTCCTGTCCGTGCTCCTGGGTCAGCTCAAGAACAGCGCTGCCAAAAGCGGGGATCACCACCCCCTGCACTGCCAGCTTCCTGACGCCGTCCATGTCCTCCACCACCTGCTGAGGGTAGTCCCCTTTTACATAAAAGCCCTGGAAAGGCAGGTACACCACATCCTCCCTGGGGAAGGAAAGGGTATTCACCAGCGTGACAGTCCTTCCTGCGCCGGAGGTCTCCCCGGAAGTCTGGGCCTTTGCCTCCAGAAGGCTCCTGGACATTCTGCCCGCCTCCTCTATGATATGGCCCACCGCGCTGATAGCCTCGTCGTGAGCCCTGGGAATACAGGTTCCCGGAAGGATATCGTGAAACTGGTTCACCAGCATCTCCTCTGTGAGAGGATCTATCTTCTCCGCCGACGCCGCCGCGTCCCTGTCCACCGCATCCCGCACTGTGAGGTATTCCAGATCCCGCAGGGCAAACTCTGCCTTCCTGTTGTTCCTCTTGATCACATGCTGGTTGGTCAGGGTGCCCCGATGCAGCTCCAGGTAAAGCTCCCCACTGTAGACGGAAGGGTCCACCAGACTCTCCTCCAGCTGCTCCATAAATTGGCTCACGGTAGTGTGGGAAGTCCTGGGCATTCCCTCCAGATCCTTCAGGCGCCTTGCCACCTCGATCATACCGAATTCCGGGCCGCCGCCCCCGTCCCCGAAGCCATAGGAGATCAGGCGCATTCTGCTCACCGCCCTCTCCTGTATGGTGTTGCTGCCCTTCTCCAAAAGATTCTCCTTCAGGGCCGCAGGATCCGGCCAGATATGGGTGCGGTTAAAATGCACCAGAACCCGGGAGCCGTCAATGCCCTTCCAGTAGAAGGTGTCATAGGGAAATACATTGGTGTCATTCCACGCCATCTTCGTGGTGAGGAAATATTTTATGCCGCAGCCCTGCATGATCTGAGGCAGGGAAGCGCTGTAGCCAAAGGTGTCCGGAAGCCAGAAGGCGTCGGAGGTATAGTTAAAATTCTCCCTGGTAAACTTCTGTCCCCACACAAACTGGCGCACCATGTACTCCCCGGAGGGAATATTGCAGTCGCACTCAATCCACACACCCCCGTTGGGCTCATAACGCCCCTCCGCCACACGCTTTTTCATATCCTCAAACAGATCCGGATACATTCTTTTGATAATGTCGCTGTGATAGGCAGAGCTCTGCACAAAGGTGTATTCCGGATACTGATCCATCAGATTCATCTGGTTGGCATAGGTTCTGGCGCACTTTTTCTCCGTCTCTCCCCTGTGCCACAGCCAGGCCGTGTCCATGTGGGAGTGGCCGATAAGCCCTGCGTAGGGAGCGGAGGCTGAATTTGCGGCCTGCAGCACCTGTTTCAGAATCCTGTCCGCCTGCCGGATCTGCTCCCGGAACACTCCCTCTTCCTCGTTCTCAAAATCGTAGGAGATCAGCTCGTGGATCTGCAGCAGAGCCTGCACAAAGTCTGCCCGCCGGAAACTCTTGTCCTCCAGGGCTTTCACCATCCCGTTGGCCACTCTCAGATCAAAGTAGAACTCCGCCAGCTCTTCGTCCTTCAGGCAGATGTCCGCAGGGTGATAGACAATCTTATAAGTCTTCCGGGCCTCCACCAGGAAAGGCTGGGTGCCCTTGATATAGTGGTTTGCATAATATTCCAGGGCAATATCAATCTGCTCGCCCCCATGAACCCCCTGCCGGAGCATATCGCAGTAGTGGTTGCCATGGCTGTGCACAATGAACTTGGCAGCAAAATTCCCGTAGGGCTTTCCGTCCACCCACAGCATCCCCTCATATCCCCTGGCTCTGGGATATATGTACAGGGTCTTCCCGTCCAGATTCTCCGGCACGGTGTACGCCCCTTTGAACCAGCAGTAGATTCCCTGGCCTTCAAAGACGGTGCCGTCCGTACACTCCGTAAAGCATGCCTCCTCCGGCACGCTGTGGTGGCTTCCGTCGGTCAGAAAGGCCTTCATGGGCACGGTGTCCACCACCTTAAAAAGCCTGGGCTCCAGCATCTCCTCCAGACGCTTCAGCTTGCCGAACATTCTGTCCAGCTGCATTTCAGTATACATTCCTCTTCCTCCTGTTATTCCTCCACGGGATATATGATCCCCTTTATGGCGGGCCCCTTTCCTGCCCTCTTTCCAGTCCGGGCTTAAGGGCTGCCTCCCTGCCTTTTTTCCAGGACCCTTTTTCCGTGAAAATGTACTTCATTATACCATTTTCCCGGCCAGAAAGGAAGCCGTCAGGAGACTTTTTGCGAATGAATCGTTCAAGCTTCCGTCAGCTACAAACTCTCCTGCACCAGGGCCGACACCCTGTTTTGAACTACATGCACAGCTTCTTCCAAAGACTTGTCCCCATTCAGAAAGGGCGCTGTCTCCTCCATGATAATCTCAAAAATTTCACTGTGGATATGGGGCTTTGGGGTAAAATCCAGCTGCTCCAAAAATTCCAGCAGAATGTCCGCCCGCTCTTTCTCCATATAGTAATACGGGATTTCTTCCCCATCCACATACTGGAACTGGCGGGGCCTTATCCTGGATTCGTTCCAGTGCTCCACCCACTGACCATTCTCCATAACCCAGAAATGCTCGTAAATCAGAATCTCTCCATTCTCGTCCCTGTCATACAGAGGCTCGGTCTCCTCCTCTATATCCTGATACAGAACATCCCGACGGCTGGAAAAACTGCCAAAAGGATCCTGCTCCTGGCGGGTAAGGAAAAATTCCAGGAAATCCCAGGCCTGGTCCCGGCTGCCGGAGCGGGATACAATGGCCACGGCATTGTTCCCTCCTGCGCCATAAGAAGGAGTCCCGTCTTTTGTGGGGCAGCCTATCAGGGTAAAGGGTTCGTCCCAGTCATAGGTCATGAGGGCATAGTGCCTGGGAGAATCCACATATTTTCTGACCAGAAGCATATCCGCCGGAACAACCCCATAGGAATAATCCATCCCCTCTTCATAACTCAAGTAGATATTCCTTGTGTGCTCCTGCATCCAGCGGATCAGACTGCAGAACTCAGGGCTGTCAAAGCTGCATGCCCCTGTCTCCCAGTTGATAAATTCCTCCAGAATATATGACCGCAGCAGATTTTCAAGAGCATACTCAAAGCTTCCGCTGTTCAGAAGCCTGCTGTCAGGATACTTTTCCGTCAGCGCCATCAGGTCTTCCAGAGTCCAGCCGGCACTGCTGCCCACCTGAGAAGTCCTCCCCAAAAGGGACGTGAAATAGAAACTGTCGGGAATGCCGTACAGTTTTTCGTCTATGGTAAACCCGTCCAGAATACTTTCCAGAAAATCTTCTCTCTTCAGAACACTGCTTTTCTCCAGGTAAAGGTTCAGATCCTCCAGCAGCTGTTTTTGAGCATACTTTGTAATATCCAGACCGGACAGATCCAAAAGATCAGGAGGATTTCCGGAGACCAGGGCTCCATCCAGGCGCGCAAGTTCTTCCTCTCCCTCATAGATGTCTAAAATTATATGGCATTTATCGTTGCTTTGATTGTATTCGGCCAGGGCTTCATCCAGTCCCGACCAGGATCTGGTTGTGGCCAGAACCAGAATCTCCTTCTGGGGCAAATCTTCCAGGGGGGTTTTGGTCAGGAAAAACAGCGCGTCTTCGCCCGGGGCCCCAAAGAAAAAATAATGGGCCAGCAGGGTATCCGGGGATGTCTCCACAACAGCGCTGACATCTTTGATCAGACTGCTGTCCCCCCATCTCAGTTTTTCCTTCCAGACTCCCTCGTCCGCGCTGTACTGGTACAGGATTCCGTCCTCTTTGTTGCACAGCAGTCCGGAACTGCTGCTGTAAAATGTCCCGCTCATGTCCTTCAGGATCCCGTCCCTTCTGGCCAGCTGAAAAGAATCCTCCTGTGTGATCTCATAGAGAGTCGAAAGAGTATAAGTGCCCCCGCCGGAAAGATAGTAAATGCTGCTTCCGTCCGTGAGCAGCTGCTCTCTCCCATATTCATCCTGGGGCCGGTACTCCTCCGTGGACAGAACGGCAAGAAGATTCCCCTCCGAATCCATAACATGGATCCCCTCCTGGACCAGCAGAAAGACCTGTCCCTCCTGGCTGACGGCCAGGAGGGAGGCAGTATTCATCAGAGGACTGACACCGGGCAGTTCTGATCTACCGACAACGGTCCCGTCCTGTGACAATCTAACCAGACTGCAGTCTTCAGGCACCATGTTCCAGTCCGCATTATAGGTGAAATTCTGAATAAAACAGTAAATCCCCCCATCCTTGTCAAAGGTATAATCTACAACCCCGGAACCGTCAGTCCCCGCAAAAATATGCTCCTGGCTGGCGAAAGAAATTTTCTCTCCCAGCGGAACCCTGTACAGAGACCTGTTAATAAGATAATACAGGTATGTACCGTCAGACCGAAAATTGTCGGGAGGATACTCTGAAACCGGCGGAGCAAGCCTCTCCGCCACATACAGGAAACCATTCGTCCCCAAGGTGGGTTTCTCCCAGGTATCGCCGCAGGCGGTCAAAAGACAGACAAACACCGGCAGCAGGCACAGAAGCCGCCTGATACCAGACAAACCCGGCTTTTTTTCACCAAAACCAGTTGCTGGCAAAATACTCATCATTTGTTCCTCCAAAATTTTATTTCCCTTGGAAACAGGCTACAGATTCTCCTGTACCAGGGCCGATACTCTGTTCTGGATCACATCCGTCACCTCCTCCAGGGACTTGTCCCCGGTAAGAAACGGCGCGCTCTCCTCCATAATGATGCTGATGATATCATTATCAAGCTGCGGCCTGGGGGTAAAGTCAATGTTACCCAAAAGCTCCATCAGAATGTCCCCCTGCTCCTGCTCCATATTGTAATAGGCAACCTCTTCTCCGTTGATATTCAGAAACTGGCGGGCCTTTACCCATGGCTCATTTCTATGTTCCACCATCTGGCCATTCTCTTTTGTCCAGAATTGTTCATAGATAACGATCTCGCCATTCTCATCCCTTTCATACAGGGGCTCCATCTCCTCTTTCACATCCTGCTCCAGAATATCTCTTCGGCTGGAAAAGTAAAAGAAGTTTTCCTTTTCTCCGGAGAGGAAAAACTCCAAAAACTGCCAGGCAAGCTCCTGGTGCCTGGAGCCGGATACAATGCCCAGGGCATCGGACGTGTTCATCCTGTAACAGGGATGCCCGTCCTTCGTGGGATAGCCTATGAATGTGACAGGTTCGTCCCACTTGTATGTCTGAAGAGCATAATCCCTGGGATTGAGAATATTTTCTCTGATCAGCAGCATGTCCGCCGGAACCACACCGCCAGCATAATCAACGCTCTCATCGTAAGACAGATAGATATTTTTTGTGTGCTCCTGTATCCACCGGACCAGGCTGCTAAACTCCTCCCCGTCGAAACTGCAGATCCCCGTGTCCCAGTTGATAAACTCTTCCAATATGTAATCACACAACAGGAAATTCAGAACATACTCATAATTATTCCTGTCCAGAAGCCTGCTGTCAGGATATTCTGCGGTCAGCGTCATCAGCTCCTCCATGGTCCATCCAAGGCCGCTGCCCACCTGAGAAGTCCTTCCCAGGTAAGAGGAAAAGTAAAAGCCGCTGGGAATACAGTAGAGCTTTCCCTCCAGGGTATAGCCTTCCAGAATATTTGTCAGAAAATCTTCCCGGTTCAACACACTGCTGCCCTCCAGCCAGGGATTTAAGTCTGCCAGAAGCTGCTTTTGAGCATATTTTGTGATATCCAGCCAGGACAGGTCCAAAAGGTCGGGAGGATTGTCGGAGACCAGAGCACTGTCCAGACGCGCAAGCCCTTCCTCCCCCTCATAGATTTCCAGCTTGATATGGCACTGGTCATTCATCTGATTAAAAGCAGCCACATCATCGTCCAGGTCGGACCAGGAATTGGTAACGGCCAAAACCAGAATTTCTTTCTGGGGCAAGTCCTCCAGAGCAGTCCTGTCCAGACGGAACAGCGCGGCATCGTTTCCTCCTCCATAGAAAAAATAATGAGCCAGAATGGTGTCCGGCGACGCCTCCATAACCGTGGAAGCGCCCTTGGCCAGGCTGCTGTCCCCCCAGTTCAACTTTTCCTTCCAGATCCCCTCCTCCGCGCTGTACTGGTACAGGGTTCCGTTCTCATGGTCGCACAGCAGTCCGGAGACGCCGCTGTAAAAACTTCCCGTCATATCCTGAACTATTTCGTCCCTTCTCACCAGCTGAAAGGAGGGGGCCTTTTTGCCCTCTGCGGTATCTTCCTCTGTGATCTCATATACAGCAGGATTCGTTAAACTATTTTCAATGGACAGATAGAAAACCGCTCCATTTCCATCCGTCAGAAGCTGCTCCTTCCCTTGCTCCGTCCGGGGCCGGAAACTCTCTGTGGAAAGGACAGTGAGCAGATTTCCCTCCTGGTCTATAATGTTGATCCCCTCCTGGGTCAGCAGAAAGGACTGTCCCTCCAGATTCACGGCCAGGCAGGGAGTGGAGTTCAGCATAGTGTCGGCATCCGGAAGAGATGTCTGAAAGACAATGGTTCCGTCCTGCGTCATCCTGGTCAGCGTGCCTCCGTCGGGCACCATGGCCCATTCCGCGCCATAGGTCATATCCTGCACAAAATAGCAGATTCCACCTTCTCTCTCAATGACATAATCGGCAAAATAGGCATCGGAAGGCAGGGATACAAGAACCTTCTCATTCTCAAAGGACATCTCTTCCGCAAGGGAACTTCTATACAGATTGCCATCCATGACATAATACAGATATTCCCCGTCTGATTGGATCTTGTCTGCAGGGTACTGACCTTTCGACAGCGGGATCTGTTCCGCCACATACACAAAGCCATCTGTACCAAGGGTGGGGTTTTCTGAAGTGTCGCCGCAGGCGGTCAAAAGACAGAAAAGAAGTGGCAGAAGGCAGAAAAACAGCCCTCTGGCTCTGAAGATTTCCGATTCACGCAGGCTTCGAGGACAGTTCAGGCTCCCCGGGGGCCGCAGGTTTCTCAAATTTTTCATATATCCCTCCCAAATTTCCGTTCCGTGAACATGCAGCCCGGAATTTCGCCGGGACATCCTCTTGGAGCTGTTCGGAACCACGCTTTATAGTAATAAGCATACCATATAAAAAGGGAGAAAGCAACCTTTGTATCAAAGGTTCTTCCCAGATTCCTGTACCATGTCCCAGGAGTCTGCCGAGTCTCCCACTGTCACGCTGCTTCTGAGGAACGGCACGGCAGCCCCGTACCGCCCCGCTGTTCAGAGTCAGTGGAAACCATCACTTCTTCAAATAACTCAGAGGTCAAAGCCGCTTCAATCGTATGTGTTATAAGAGGTTTTCCGCATAATTCTCATGCCGGTCTGTCCACACTGCTTTCCGACCCACAGCAAAATTTTCTGTTTGTATTTTCCTCCCCTTAGGTTTATACTGTCTTTAGTTATATTATATAAAAAAACAGGAGGTGCCGTTTATGTACTATTTGAATACAGATACACAGGCCATTCTGTTCCAGGAGGCTGTATCCGGCCCTTATTATGCAGATAAAAGCCTGTTTATCAAAAAAATCAATTCTTTCATACGTACCGACGCTAAATACATCTGTATCACCAGACCCAGACGATTTGGTAAAACAGTAAATGCCAATATGCTTGGCGCATATTACACAAAAGGCCGGGACAGCCGCAGTCTTTTTGACGGCCTGAAGATCTCCGGCGCGCCCTCCTGCGAAAAGCACCTCAACAAGCACAATGTAGTCCATATTGATTTCAGCACCCTGCCTGACCTTTCCCCAGACTTTGACACATACCTGTACAATATTCTCCAGAAACTGAGAATGGATCTGCTGAAAACATACTCCTGGCTGGAGGAAAAAGAATGTCTGGGAATCAGTGATCTGTTTCTGGAGACAGGGGATTCCTTTATTTTCATCTTTGATGAATGGGATTCCATTTTCAGCCAGCCCTTTGCCACTGAGAAGGACAAAAATACCTTTCTTCTGTTCCTGAAAAATCTGCTGAAAGACAAACCATATGTGGAGCTGGCCTATATGACCGGGGTGCTCCCCATCAAAAAGTATTCCAGCGACTCAGAGCTGAATATGTTCGATGAATACAGCTTTATCAATGACAATCAGTTTGACATCTTTTTCGGCCTTCTGGAAAATGAAGTAAAAGAACTGTGCAGCCGCCAGACTTGCCTTTCCTATGAAGAACTGGCACAGTGGTACGACGGATACCGCACAAGCAGCGGAGGGCATCTGTTCAATCCCCGCTCCGTCAACAGAGCCCTTGCCAGAGGCATCTGCCTGAATTACTGGACCGAGACCGGCCCCATGGACGAGATTGCTGACTGTGTGGAGCACAATGTAGACCAGGTAAAGGAAGACATTGTCAAAATGGTATCCGGAATCCCCGTGGAGACAGAACTGAACGGATACAGCGCCGTGGAGCAGCAGCTGGAAAACCGGAATGAGATACTGTCAGCCATGACCATATACGGGTTCCTGTCATATTATAATGGGCAGCTTCAGATTCCAAACTGCGAGCTGATGGAAAAATTCCAGAATGTCCTCTCAAGGGACAGCATGGGAGAGCTAAAAGAAATTGTAGAGACATCCCGGCAGATTCTTGAGGCAACTCTTGCAGCAGACGCGTCAAAAGTTGCAGAAATGCTGGAGACTGTACATGACCGTGAGATCCCTTTTCTGCAGTACAGTGATGAAAATTCTCTATCCTGTGTTATCACCCTGTGTTACCTGTATGCAAGAAAAGATTATAGGATAGAACGGGAAGCAAAAAGTGGAAAAGTATTTTGTGATTATCTGTTTTATCCAAAGAAATCCGGAGGAACAGCCCTCATTCTGGAACTGAAAGCGGGGGCTTCCGCCGCCAGTGCAATAAAGCAGATTAGAGATAAAAACTATATTCAGAAAGTGCGCAGCTGCAGCAAAATACTCCTGATCGGTATCAGCTATGACAGAGAAAAGAAGAAACATGAATGCAGGATAGAAAGCTGTCATGGTTAAAAACAAAAAGACCCACCCGGGTATCTCCTGTCAGAGGACCAGGCGCATTCTCTCTGGCTCCCTCACCGGGCAATGCGCCTGACCCAGGCTTCCACTGGCTGACCGGCTCCCTATTGGGAAAAAGTACCTCTCTGTTCTTATGGGCCAGCAGACCATACTCTATTAGGTTCTCTATGTTACTGCGGATATCCTGGAATTTAGACACTTCCTCACTGTGCAAACATGGGGGTGGAGAGATATCTGTCACCGGAATCCGGCAGCAGAACTACAATCATCTTACCTCTGTTCTCCGGCCTTGCCGCCAGAATACCCGCCGCTTTCAGCGCCGCTCCGGAGGAGATGCCCGCCAGAATGCCCTCGCTCCGGGCCAAAGCCCTGCCTTCCGCAAAGGCATCCTCATTTTCCACTGTCACAACCTCGTCATATACCTCTGTATTCAACACCTCCGGCACAAATCCTGCCCCAATGCCCTGAATCAGATTCACGCTGGAGACACCGTGTTTTCCCCCATCCTCCAAAGTCCCGGCAGCTCCATTCCTCCTCAAATCTTCTGGAGCCCCAGCTGCCCCATAGGTTCCCGGGTCCTCCTTGGCTCCGATCCCCTGCTGCCTGCCGAATGCTTTCATAGACAGCACAGGACTTGCGGCAGGTTCCACCGCCACCACACGAACCGCAGGATTCCTGCTCTTTAAGTATTCCCCCACACCCGTGACAGTTCCGCCCGTTCCTACACCTGCCACAAAAATATCCACTTTCCCGTCTGTCTGTTCCCAAATTTCCGGTCCTGTCAATTCCCTGTGCACCTGGGAATTTGCAGCATTTTCAAACTGCCCCAGGATAACGCTGCCTGGTATCTCCTTCTGCAGCTCCTCCGCCCTGGCAATGGCCCCGTTCATTCCCGCAGCCCCTTCTGTCAACACAAGCCGGGCTCCATATGCCCCCAGAAGACTGCGCCTCTCCATACTCATGGTGTCCGGCAGGGTCAGAATCGTCTGATAGCCTTTCACCGCCGCCGCTGCCGCAAGACCAATGCCCGTGTTACCGGATGTGGGCTCTATAATGGTAGCTCCAGGTTTTAAAATCCCTTTCCGCTCCGCATCCTCAATCATGGCAAGAGCCGTGCGGTCCTTGACCGAACCTGCAGGATTCAGGTATTCCAGTTTTGCCAGAATTTCCACATCCACGATCCCCGCTCTCCCGGCATAACGGCTCAGCCTTAAAAGAGGCGTTCCCCCTACAAGCTCCAATGAACTTTCATAAATCTTTCCCATCTTCCTCTCCTCCTGGGGTGATTATAGAACCATTCCCACTTTTTGTCAAGAAAATGTGTCTAAATATAGATCTATTATAATTTTTATTTCGTCTTTTGTTTTCATTTAGTTTTACTGAATTTAATCAACAAAGTATGACAAAATCAGGTATTATTCACACTGCAATGAAAACATGAAAAACTGAAGGTGCGGCAGCAATACCGCACCCTTCCTATATTTCAAATTTATAGCCCACTCCATAGATGCTTTTCACATATTCCGGCAAGTCAGGGGCAACTCTGAGCTTCTTTCTCAGGTTGCTTATGTGATTGTTAATCACCTTCCTGGATCTTCGTCAACAGCTGATCTGTCTGCGGCGGAATATAGTAACGACCTCGAAAGAGCGTTGTATATGGGACACCAGATAAAAGATTTGCCAAACTGTATATTATTACTTACAGCTACTGTCTAATGGCTTATACTAACCAAACTTTCCCTTGTTCTGATAAAAAGTAATCAATGAAAAAATACACACAACTATAATCCAAAAACCAATTCCCAGCAAAAATGCAAGACTGTTGTTTGACACAAACAAAGCAAGCAGACACTGAATAATCCCAAAAGGAATTGCCGTGTATCCGGCAAACCGATGCGTTTTT
>CAJUNZ010000060.1 GCA_910587755.1 uncultured Acetatifactor sp.
CTGTTATGGAGTTTGGTTTACCAGACCGGGCAGCATCATTCATTGTATACTCAAGGCCTGCGGCTATATATTTATTGACGAAGTTAGCCACTGTGTTAGGATGGACACCGATTGTCTGCGCGATTTCAGAGTTGGACATTCCATCTGTGCTATACAGGATAATTTTTGCTCGCTGTACCTTACGGTATTCCGCAGTCTGGGATCGGGCAATTTTTTCCAGAATCTCGCGGTCGCCGTCTTTCAATATGATGTTCCCATATTTTTTGTTTCTGCCCATGGTTTTGTCCTCCAAATAGGTTGATATAACCATTATAGCAGATGTGTAAATTTACACAAGAACTTTTAATACGTTATACTAGTGACCATAGACACAAGCGGACAGTCACAGTTTTTAATGTCAGATGATGCGCTGACAAACAGCCTCTTCACATTATGTGCGTTATTACACAAACATTATGGCCAGAAAACCATACTTTTAATAGATGAGTATGACGTTCCTCTGGACAAAGCGCAGCATTCCGGCTATTACGATGAAATTGTGAGCTTGATCCGCAGCCTTTTCAGTCGCGCCTTGAAAAGCAACAGCAGCCTTCATTTTGCGGTGCTCACCGGCTGTCTCCGAATCGCAAAAGAGAGTATTTTCACAGGTCTTAACAATCTCCGCGTACTGTCCATTACAGATGCAGAATATGATGAATACTTTGGCTTTTCCGATGCCGAAGTCAGGAGCATGCTGCATTATTATTCACAAGATGACAAATATGAATTAATAAAAACATGGTATGATGGATACTGCTTTGGCAACACGAATGTCTACTGCCCCTGGGACGTAATTAATTACTGTGCAAAACTCCGTGCCGACCCTGACGCCGCCCCCAGGCCCTTCTGGGTCAACACCAGCGGGAACGACATCATCCGGGCATTTCTGCAAAAGGCAGGCCCTGGGGCCAGACGGGATCTGGAATGCCTGATAAACGGCGGCACTGTCAGAAAAAAAATCCGTCAGGAGCTCACCTACCGGGACATCTATCAGGATACGGATAACCTCTGGAGCGTCCTCTTTACCACCGGCTACCTGACTCTGTGTGGCAGCACCGATGGCAGAACTTTTGAACTGGCAATACCTAACCTGGAGATCCGGGAAATCTTCACAGAACAGATCTGGGAATGGTTTCAGGAGGAGACCCGCAGGGACACCCCAAAGCTTGATGCTTTCTGTGCCGCATTCCCCATGGCAGATACCCGGACCCTGGAAACTATTTTCACCGCTTATCTGAAGAAAACCATCAGTATCCGTGATACCGGTGTCCGTAAGGAGCGGAAAGAAAACTTCTATCATGGCATACTTCTGGGCCTCCTGAGCCACCGGGAAGACTGGATTATCAGTTCCAACGCTGAGTCCGGAGACGGGTTTTGCGACATCCTGATAGAAATTGAAGATAAAAGTATAGGGATTGTGATTGAATTGAAATATCCCGCCAACGGAAACCTGGAAGCAGGGTGCCAGGATGCCCTGGCACAAATTGAAGAAAAGAACTATGCAGAAGGCCTTCTGCAAAATGGAATGTCAACTATTATCAAATATGGGATTGCCTGTTATAAAAAGACCTGTAAAGTGCTTTCCCTGCGCTCTTAACGAAAATTTATCTCACTCTCTTCCGCCGCCCTTCCTGAGGAACTGTGAAAGAATTATTCTTTACAGTTCCTCAGCATTCCTTCATACTCCTCCCAGGAGATATACCTTCCTCCCATGCTCTCCAGGTGTTCCGTGTGAAACTGACAGTCTATGAACAGAAACTCTTTCTGCTGCAGCAGACGGGCAAAGGCGATCAGAGCGGTTTTGGAGCCGTTTTCCTTTTCTGAGAACATGCTCTCCCCAAAGAAGCACCTTCCGATTGAGACCCCGTACAGCCCCCCTGCCAGCTCTCCGTCCTCCATCACCTCCACACTGACGGCATAGCCCGCCTGGTGAAGGCGCAGATAGGCCTCCTCCATCTCGTCGGAGATCCAGGTCCCTTCCCCGAACTCTCTCTTTGTCCTGCACCGATGCATGGTGTCTGCAAAATCCCGGTTCAGCGCCAGCTGCAGGTCATGCTTTTTCATGTATTTTTTCATGGAGCGGGACACATGAATCTCCCCGGGAAATATCACAAAACGCTCCCGGGGACACCACCACAGCACATCCTCTCTGGGGCCTTGGGCCTCCTCCTCTTCCGTCAGAAACCCCCAGGGAAATATCCCGTGGGTGTAGGCCAGAAGAAGGCGTTCCACCCCCAGGCCTCCACCCACCGCAAGCAGACCGTCCTCCCTGGCAAGGGCAGGATCCGGAAAGGAAATCCTACTGCTGTCCAGCTGGAACACAGGCATGGCACTGGTCCTCCTTTTCTGAGAGAATCCGTATCTCAAACTTGTCCTCTCTGGCGGTGAGCACACATTTTCCACCCTCCTTCAGGGCCCCGAACAGAAGCTCATCCACCAGAAGGGGCTTTACCTCGCCCCCGATCACCCGCTCTATCTGCCGGGCGCCAAACTCTGCGCTGATGCCCTTCTTTTCCACCAGACTTCTGGCTTCCGGCTCCGCCTCCAGCTCCACCTTCTTCTTCCGTAACATCTTCCGGAGCTCACCCAGCTTCTTGTCCACGATCTGTCCGGCCATCTTCTTGTCCATCCCCCGGAACACCACCACTCTGGTAAGGCGGTTGCGGAACTCCGGCTGAAAGATCCGCTTCACTTCCTCCAGAATAGCCTGGGCATTCACATCCTGTCCCAGGAAACCAATGCCCGGCCTGCCCACCTTGCTGGCGCCGGCGTTGGAGGTCATAATGATAACCACATTCCGGAAGTCGGCTTTTCTGCCCTGGTTGTCCGTGAGAGTGGCATAATCCATCACCTGCAGGAGCACATTGTAGATGTCCGGATGGGCTTTCTCTATCTCGTCCAGCAGAAGCACTGCATGGGGATGTTTCCTGATCTCTTCCGTCAGAAGACCTCCCTCCTCATAGCCCACATACCCCGCCGGAGCGCCGATAAGCTTGGCCACCGCATGCTTCTCCCCGTACTCACTCATGTCAAAGCGGATCAACTTCACCCCAAGCTCTTCCGCCAGACTCCTGGCCACCTCTGTCTTGCCAACCCCGGTGGGCCCCACAAAGAGCAGGCTCGCCAAAGGCTTGCCATCCTCCAGAAGACCTGCCCTGGAAAATTTCACCGCGTTCACCGAAAGCCTCACCGCCTCGTCCTGACCGTAGACCCTGCCCAGGATCCGTTCCTCCAGGGTGGAAAGCGCCTGCTCCTCGCCGCCCTCCACCGCCTGTTTGGGAATATGGCAGGTTTTGGATAGGATCTCGTCTATCAGATCCCGCTCCACAGTCTGCTTCTCCTGCTCCAGAGGGTGCATCCTCCGGTAAGCCCCGGCCTCGTCCATAAGATCAATGGCCTTGTCAGGAAGAAAACGCTCATTCACATATTTTGCACTCATCTCCACCGCATACCGCAGCACGCCTTCCCCATAGGCGACGCCGTGGAACTGTTCATAGGCCCCTTGAAGTCCCTCCAGAATCCGGGCCGCATCCTGAATTCCGGGCTCTTTGATGTCAATATTCTGGAACCGCCGCACCAGGCTTTTGCTCTTCTCGAAATGCTTCTTGTACTCCTCATAGGTGGTGGCGCCGATAAAGCGCACATGCCCTGCCGCCAGATAGGGTTTGAGCATATTGGAGACGTCAAATGTGCCCCCGTTCACAGCCCCCGCCCCAACGATATTGTGGATCTCATCAATGTAGATTATGGGCTTTTCCTCCTGGCTCAGGCTTTCCATGACCTTCTTAAAACGCTTCTCAAAGTCCCCCCGGTACTGGGTGCCCGCAAGCAGACTGCCCAGGTCCAGAGAGTAGATTTTGGCTCCTTTCAGAGGCTCCGGCACCTGGCCCTCCTTCAGCAGCGCCGCCAGGCCGTAGGTGACGGCTGTCTTTCCCACCCCCGGCTCCCCTATGTGCAGTGGATTGTTCTTGTCCCTCCGGCAAAGCACCTGCATGGTCCTCTGAAGTTCCTCCTCCCTGCCGATAAGGGGATTGGCATCCTTCAGCACATCCTCCAGGCAGACTGCATACCGCTTCCAGAAACCGGCCTGAACTTCTGTCTCATAGTCTTCCCCTATGTCCTCCCAGAAGGTTTCGTCATCGTCCTCTTCTTCGTCCTCCTCGTCCCATTCCTCCGGATCCGTTTTCCTTCGCCTGCCCGGCGCCTGCCCCCGCCCTGAGGAGCCTCCCCTGCCCGGGCCAGACATGCCGGCCCTTCCCAGAGCAGCTTCCTCCCTGGCATCCTCCTCATACAGAATGTTCATCTCCTGGAGCAGCTGCACCTGTTCCACCCCCTGCACCCGCATGTAGTAGACCGCATAGCTCTCCTCCAGTCCATAGACCGCGTGAAGAATATGTGGCAGCTCCACCATATTTTTCTCGCTGTTGCGGGCGCTGTCCCAGGCGTTGGACACCACTTCCTCCATGGCCTGGGAGAAGTCCGGCATCTCCTCGGAGTCCTCCTCGTCCTGGAAATCCTCCTCCCCGGGCTCCATGTACTTTTCCAGGTAGGTCCTTAAGTTATAGTCCAATTCCCTGACACTGCCGCCGCAGCTGGCAAACGCCTGGGCAAATACCTTGTTCCGGCACACCACATACAGCAGCAGCTCCGGGGTCACAAACTCAAAATGTGCAGACCTGGCCAGGGAAAGCACCATACTGATAATCTCAGCCACTTCATCCGACACCTGCATCTTCACACCTCCTCGATGGTCATGCGGAAGGGATATTCCTCCGCCTCCGCCCGGGCCGCCGCGGTCTGTACCTTGGTGGCCGCGATATCGTAGGGATAGGCCCCCACCACCGCCCTGCCGCTCTCATGCACTGTCATCATCAGATGCACCGCCTCCGGCTGGGCCTTGTGGAAGATCTCCTCCAGTATCTGAACCACAAAATCCATGGGAGTGAAATCGTCATTGTGCATGATAACCCTGTAGTGTTTCGGCTCCCTGATGTTAATTCTTGTCTTCTCTAATGTTTCTCCCTTTACGGACATACTCTGCTCCCTTTCCCTCTGCCCAGACCTCCAGCCATGTTGTATTACACTGTAAAACTATCTCTGCCCCGCCCTCACGGTTTCCGGCGGTAAATTTTCTCCTTCAGCCAGTGGTACAGGCCCGAGAATGGACCGCTCTCCGCCAGAATCCTCCGCAGGGGCGCCAGGGTGACGGCCAGAGCCAGCCTGTACCGCCAAAGCTCCCACCTGCCCATATAGGTTTCTGTGATCTGCCTGTGCTCCTGGCTGTCACTCCGCCGGTTATCCGGACTCTCCGAAAAGCCCCCTCCCTCATAGGAGGACACAGGAAATTCCATATGGCGCATCCTGGCTCCTGCCCGGTAGAAGCACCACAGAAAGTGGTCATAATCCGCCCGGATCCTGTACCGAAGGTCATAGGGCTTTCCTCTGCACAGGGCGGCGCTGTAGAAACAGGACTGATGGCAGGGAATATTGCGATAGCAGGTAAAACCTGTGATGGCAGGCGCGGAAGCTATGACCACGCCGTTTTTCCCACTGCAGGTATCCCCGTACAGCACCAGGGAATCCATGTCCGTTCCGGATCTTCTTTCTTCCTCCAGCACCCGCTCTGTGCGCTCCAGAACCTCCCTGTCCGCCAGCACATCCCCGCAGTTTAAGAACAGGATAAACTCCCCCCGGGCCCGGGCCGCCCCCTGATTCATGGCCTCGTAGATACCCCCGTCCTTTTCCACATAGATCCGCACCCGCTCCGCTCCCGGCCGGGAGGCGTTTTCCTGCTTCCACCGCTCCAGGGCTCCGTCCGTGCTTCCCCCATCCTTCAGCACTACTTCCACATCCCCCCAGGTCTGTTCCAGTACGCTTTCCAGAGTGGGCTCTAATTTATCTCCCGGGTTCAGGCACACCGTCACCACCGTAAATCTCATACCGCTCCTCCCCCATCACACTCTGGCAGAAATACAGCGCCCCCATGCAGATTCCCAGAAATGTCACTGTGTACAGAATAGGCATGGAAGGATCCCTAAGGCCGCACCAGTATTCAATCCTTGAAAGCATCTGCCCCTGCAGCTTCTCTCCTCCCATAACCGCCTCCCCATACTCGGCAAGGGGCATCCGGCCCTGATTAGTTACCCACAGAAACACCTTGCCGTCGTTGCCTACAGGCTCCAGCTCCAATAGATACGCACGTACCGCCTCCGCAATTTCCGCCAGGGAAGCGCTCTTTCTCTCTCTGTTCACCGGAAGAAAATTTACCGCCGTAATCAGTATTCCCCCGCATACAATACAGATCAGCAGCAGGAGAACACATTTTAGGACAAATCTTCCTTTCTCCTCCATCCTTTGCCTCTTTCTCTGAGTTTATCCTTCCTCTGACTTATTATGCGGCAGATCAGCCGGCAAAGCCATCTCCCTGTTCAGCGCCGGCCTGTGGATCTGGGGTAATATTTCCTCCTGTGCAGAAGCCACACACTGCCTCCCCCCCACACCAGGCACACAGTACAGGCCGCCCAGCCAAAGTGGTTCGGCATGTCCGCCCCCACAGCCCCCGCGCCGTAGGCCAGAAGATTCGCCGTCATGTGTATCGCCGCCGGCGCCAGGAATCTGCCGGTATACCCATAGGCATATGCCAGAAACAATCCCATGACAAAAGCATATATTCCCTGAACCAGATTCCCGTGATAGACGGCAAAAAGAGCCGCGGACAGCACCGCCGCCCAGGGAAAACTCCAGGAACACCGCAGTCTCCCGTAGACCGCTCCCCGGAACACAAGCTCCTCCGCCAGCGGTGAGACAATCCCATAAGCAAAAAGTCCCAGAGGCAGCCAGGCTCCGTGCTGGGCTCCCGCCGCCGACTGATATGCCTGGGAAAGACCTGTGATCCCCGACAGCTCCAGAAATAAATTCAGCCCCAGGACAAGCCCCAGGGACGCCATACCAAGAAGCAGGTAACTTCCCGGAGGATTGGGCCTCAGATGCCAGAGCTTTTCCTGCTCCCAGGTATCCCTCACAGCCTTCCTGGCCATACCTGCCGCGGCAGCGCCCCCTGCGGCAAACCCAAAAACAGACAGCAGGGCGGAGGCGTTGGCTGTAAGGCTCTGCAGGGCCCCCGAGGCATCCCGCACAAACAGCAATTCCCCCCAGTGCCCCCTGCTCTCCAGCGCGCTCAGCACCATGACGCCGATATTTACGGCAAGGGCCCTGGCCAGGTAAAACAGCAAAAACGGCAGCATCACCTGCCAGGTTCTCTCCAGGGCCGAGGGAGGGCTGACCTGGTCGCTTTCCCTTAAAAGAAACCGCTCCAGCTCCTCCACCGAACGGACAATGTAGTCTGCTCCGGCGGCTTTGAGCTCCTCCATTCCCCCATAGCCGTATGTAACGCCCACGCTCTCCACCCCGGCGGCGCGGGCCCCTTCCACATCAAAGCGCCTGTCCCCGATCATATACACCTGGGCTCTCTCCACCTTCCTGCCCTGGAACATCTGTCTCAGAGTCTCTTTCACCACCTGGTCCTTCTGGGTTCTGGCGCCGTCCAGTTCGCTTCCCACCACCACGCTGAAATATTTATCTATGCGGAAATGTTCCAGAATTCTGCGGACAAACACCGTGGGTTTGCTGGAGGCCACCGCCAGCACCATTCCCCGGGCCTGAAGCGTCCGCAGCATGGCGGGTATTCCTCTGTAGACCTTGTTCTCAAAAATACCTTTCTCCCGGAAGCGCTCCCTGTATTTCTCCACAGCCGCCTCCGCCTGCCCCGCCTCCATATGGTAGAATTCCATGAAACTCTCCTTCAGGGGAGGCCCGATAAAAGGCTCCAGCCTGTCCAGATCCGGTTCGTGAATTCCAAAGGCTTCCAGGGCATACTGCACACAGGTACAGATCCCCCTCTTGGGATCCGTCAGTGTCCCGTCCAGGTCAAATAACAGATATTTTTTCATTTAAAAGCTCCTGATCTTGTCGCTTCCGTCGTCCACTGTGTTTTCTATCTTCAAGATCTTCACGTCATACCCTATGGAAGCGTTCACCTGCACATGGGCGGTCTGACCCTCTTTCTTCCCAAGCAGCGCTTTCCCCAGAGGACACTCGTTGCTGATCAGATTCTCCAGAGAGTTTCCCCGGACGGTGGTGACAATTTTGTATGTTTCCTCCGTGCCGTCTTCCACAAACTCCACCGTGACCGTGTTGTTGATTCCCACCTCATCCTCAGCGGAATCCTCCGAGATGATCTTTGCCGTCTTGATCATTCTCTCCAGATAACGGATGCGGCTCTCATTCTGGTTTTTGTACTTTTTCGCCGCATAATACTCAAAATTCTCGCTCAGATCCCCCTGGGCTCTTGCCTCCTTCACGTCCTCCAGCGCCCTGGGACGCACCACCAGTTTCCGGTGATCTATCTCTTCCTGCATCTTTTTAATGTCGCTGGGCGTCAGCTTGTCATACATAATTCCATCCCCTTTCCAGGGCACACTCATGGCCTTCTCCACAGCATGTCCTGTATATGCTCTCTCATTCCGCCCCATAGGGCTATATGAACTGTCCCTGTTTTGACGGCAGGCGCCCCTACCCGATTCCGTATATCACCGCCGCCGCCAGAATAATCTGAATGATGGCAAAACGGTATACGGTCTGGGTATTGGACCATCCCCGGACCTTGCGCACATGGTCGTGGAGAGGTGTCCGGACATGTTTCATAATGTGAATCCGGGCAATGTAGATCAGGGACACCTTTACCAGGCCCAGACCTCCGTCCAGAATCAGCATCAGCGCCGCAGGCACATATAATAACGGACTCCCCGTCTTTAAAACGGCAATGCTTATAAACAGTCCCATGGCCCGGGAACCTGCGTCCCCCATGAGGAGCCTGCTGGGCGCCGCATTATACCACAGATATCCCAGAATGCACACCGCAAAAAGAAGAATCAGAAACGCGAAATCCTGTCCTGCCTCCAGGATCCGCCCCGCCGCGTAGATGGTCATAAGGGTGATAATGGTAAGCGTGCCGGAAAGCCCGTCCACACCGTCGGAACAGTTTGTCACATTTACACTGGTCCACACCAGTATCACAGCCAAAGCAGCAAACAGCCACCTGGGAAGCACAAGTTCCGTGTGGAGAAACGCAAGCTCAATGGTGCTGGAGTTATACCGCAGAAAGGTCATTGCCACCATTCCCGCCACGCACAGATCCAGAAATCCCTTTCGGAACCGTCCCCAGGGTGTGCTGGAGGCATCATCCAGAAATCCTGTCACCATACTGATGACGATCAGAATCAGATAGATAATATTCTCCACCGTCAAAGGCGCAAAGAGAACTGCCGACGCAAGAAAAGCCGCCACAAAGATCAGCCCTGCCCCTGTGGGTTTGCCCGCCGAGAGATTGCCGTCATGGGCGAACTCCCTTCCTGCATCCCTGGGCAGATACTTGCAAAACCCCCCTGTGGCAAATACAGTGGCCCCAAACGCAAACAGAATTCCCCCAAGAACCAGCAGGGAAGTCATATCCTCTGAAACTATAGAATGTAACATATGGCTCCTATCCGCACTGTTGTGCTTGTTTCTTTTCTCCGGGACAGCCGAGGGGATTCCTGAAAACATCCTCCCCCCGGCTGCCACCCATGGTTAGGGTGTACGAATATGATGATTTTATCACAAAAAAACGACAGATGCAATCAATTCATCAGCCCTTCCTCCGTGAGCTCACAAACCCTGCTGCAGACTTCGCTGATATATTTCCGGTCATGGGACACGCTGATCACCGCTCCCTTGTATTCCTGCAGCACCTCCCGGATCACCGGGGCGGACAAGGGTGAAAAATTTCGTGTGGGCTCATCCAGGATCAGCACATCCGCCCCGGACAGGCTCATCTTCAAAAGCAGCACCTTGGCCTTCTGTCCCCCGGACAGCTGGGAGATGGGATGGTTCATCTCATCCGCCGTGTATTTCATGGACCCCAGGTAGGTGCGGATCCTGGTCTCCTCCTCCCGTTCCCCTGTGGTGCAGAGATATTCCACAGGCGTCCTGGCCATATCCAGCAGTTCCTCGTAATTCTGGGGCATATAGGCGGCATGAAGGTCCTCCCGCCCAAGCAGTTCCCCGGCAATGCGCCGCAGAAGAGTGGTCTTGCCCACGCCGTTCCTGCCCACAATGCAGACCTTTTCCCCGCCTCTCACCACCAGACGGATATCCCGGGCCAGAATCCTGCCCTCAGAGACCTCCGTGGCATTCCCGGACTCTCCTTTGGCCTCCTCCGCCTGAAGCTGTTTCAGGCTCAGATTAAGAACCACTTTCCCGGCAGGCATCCGGATATCCTGGCCGAATTTCAGGAAGATCGCCTCCTCCGCTTCCGGCATCTGGGTCATGTCCTCCGCCTCCCGCTCAAACCTTCTCTCCATGGACTTTACCGCTTTCATCTTTTTCTTCAGAAGTCTTCCGCCGGCGGGATTCTGTCTGGTGACGGCTGCCTGATCGTGCTCCACCTTCTGCATGATACGGTGCAGCTTTTCCTGCCTGTTCTCCTCCTGCCTTCTCTCATTCCCCGCCTGCTGCCTCTGGGTTTCCATCAAGTCCTCCCGCCTCTGGATATACTCCCTGTAAGGCATCCTGGCCACCGTATAGCGGCACACTGTCTTTCTTCGGATCTGTTCCAGATGGATAACCACGTTTGCCGTTCTCTCAATCAGCGTCTCATCGTGGGGGATAAACAGCACCGGCAGCCCGGATGACAGGATCAGCTGCTCCAGCCACTCCAGGGTCTCAATGTCAATATCGTTGGAAGGTTCGTCCAAAAGCAGCACTGTGGGCTTCGTCATCAGGATCCTGGCCATCTGGGCCTTCACCTTCTCCCCGCCGGAGAGCGTGGCCATCTTCTGGTCCCCGTAAAAAAAGTCCACGGGCAGGTGCAGTTTTCCCGCCAGGGTCTTCTGCTCCTGGGGAGTCTGCTCCCAGAACGCCTCCTGACCGGAAAAAAACTCATAGACGCTTTTCTCCCCCTCTGCAGCCGGTAATTCCTGGGGCAGATACCCCAGCTTTTCTCCACTGTGGATGCACTCGCCCCGGGCCTCCCCGTAACTTTCCATGGATGCAGGGTCACAGATCCACTTTAACAGTGTGGATTTTCCGTTCCCCTCCTCCCCGATGAGCACGGCCCTGTCTCCGGGATTCAGCACAAAATGAAAATTCTCCACTATGGTTCTTAAATCTTTTTTATGAGTGATTGTCAAATTTTTTATCTGTAACATATGAGCCCTCCTCACACAAAAAAATCCACTGCCCGGGCCGTATGCTTTCAGCCGAACAGCAGATTTCCGCACAAAAAGAAACCCATCTTAAATCAGGCTTCAAAAAGGCAGTCCATCTTATCCGGCACAGGAAACACAGCCCCCTGGGAAAAATCCCCGGGCAACTCAACAACAGCTGTCTCCAGTTTAGAAAATGCTCACAGATTTTCATGAACACTTCCCTGCCAAATAAGATTAAATCCGCATTTCTCCACCTGCACATGCCTGCGCATGTGTCCTTTCACCTAAATATTTCCCCGACTTTTTGGGGACCTCCTTACTATACCATATTTCTGAGGGAATGGCAACCATTCCCTGACATGTTTCACAAGTTGTATTGTTTACAGTCAAAGTCAGAGCGGATGTGCTCAGTACACCACAAAATGCCTGAAAAGACTGCTCCCTAGCATTTTGGGCTTCAAGGTTTGGCATTTGATGTATTCATAATTATCCCCCTCTGCTTCTCTGCAGATATACATGTGGGCACTGACTGCCAGTCCAGCGCTGATATTGGGATAAGGCACCTTCATGCGAATAACGTCTCCTGGACTAATCAATGATTAATGTTCCTCCTTCGTCAATTTCCACATATACCGGGTTGACCAGCTGACCGCTCTCTGCCAGATTGGATAGCGTATCGAAATTCTGTTCTGTCAACTTAGGCATATCGCTTTTGTGAAATACAAAATAGTGACTGTCTATTTCCACCACTGAAGAATTTTCAATCAATTCAATTGGGTACATTTTGTCAAGAGCAGAAATAATTTTAACATCGTCCTCATTAAAATCACTCTCCTCCAAATCCACCTGATACTCTCCGCCCAGAATCCTTTTTTCTTTCGTTTTCCATAAATTCATGGAATGCGTCAACTCTCCGCTTAAGCACTGCTTGCGCTCATTTGAGTGAATCATAAACTTCTCCCTATGTATGAATTCTGAATATCTGTAAAAGCGACTCTGCGCTCAAGTAATATGAGCCTGTAGATTTTTGATATAAATAGGCAAAGTCTGCCCATACCTATATTATATACAAAAAAGACTAAAATGCAATAAATTTCACATTAAGCAACTTCCGCCACAATTCCTCCCAGGTTCGGACCCTTAGAGCAATTCCTCAAAAGGCCTGTTCCGGACACCTCCGCCCCCTTCCTGACATTTCTCCCGCACCTGGCGGGAGGCCGCCTCCACGGCCTCCTGAAAGCTGGCCGCAGAAAGACGCACTGCCCCTTCCCCCCAGATAATCATCTGCTCCAGACGGTCGGAGGTGGCCACCGCCACCTGATGTTTCCCGCCCATCTTGTGAACTGTCTTCTCAATATACTGGTCTGCGGTCTCCGCCTCCTTGGTGTAAACCACATGAATATTATGGTATTTCAGCACGGAACCCAAACCCCCCTTGACCTTGTAGGCGTCAAAGACCAGAATCAGAGTCCCCCCAAAATATCCCTGGTAATTACAGCAGATATCCATGAGCTTGTCCCGGGCACTGTCAATGTTCACCTGAGCCAGGCTGCGCAGTTCCTCCCAGGCAAAAATGATATTGTAGCCGTCCACCAGAAGATATTCCTCTCTTTTCCGGCCTGGGCCGGCTCCTCCGTATTCTCCGGCGCCTGCAGGGCCATTTTTCCCCTGCCTTTCCTGTCCCGGATTATTTTCATTCCCCCTGCTTTGCCGGTGGTATCTGTAAGGCTCATAATCCTGCTTTCCTTTCCCATAAGTGCGCAGAAAAATCTCCTCAATCTCCTCCTGGGTGATATAATCCGATCTGCTCTCCCCAGGGTTTTTCCTCCTCCCGGCGGACCGGGCCAAAGGGGCAGAACTTCCTCCAGAGGATGCTCCGCCCCCGTTCACGGTCCATTCCCCATGGAAAGCCTCCCCCCTGCCGTCTCCCTGCAGCGCCGCCCCCTCCTGTGCACTGGTGCTCCAGCCGCTATCCAGATGGGCATACTCCCCCACCTTGTCCCACTCCACCACAAATCCCGCCCCGTGGGCACAGAACACCGAGGAGGAAGGATTCTCCAGATCGGCCTCCGGTTCATAGGCATACTGCTCTATTACCTGGTCCGGATCATGGCAGGGCTCATACCCCTTCAGGGCCGCGCTGAACCTCCCCTGCCCCCTGGAGTAGGCCGTCACCTCTCTCTGGTATCCCCCCATGGCTGCCGCCGGGGCACTTCCCGTGAGAACAGACCTTTCCCCCTCTGTCACAGGAGGGTCAAACCTTCCATGGAACCTCTGCACGTCGGACATGGCTCTGCCCAGAAGCCCCGTGGGAATCTCCAGAGAAAAAGAAAGCACGGGCTCAAGCAGCAGATTTTCCCCCTGCATCAGGCCCTGCCTGAAAGCCCGACAGGCCGCCTGCCTGAAGTCCCCGCCCTCAGTGTGCTTTAAGTGGGCCCGTCCGGTGAGAAGCGTGACCTTTATGTCCGTCACAGGAGAGCCCGTCAGCACCCCCAGATGAGTCTTCTCCTCCAGACAGGTCAGAATCTGCCCCTGCCAGTTCCTGTCCAGAACATCCTCGCTGCAGGCGCTGGCAAACTGCAGACCGCTTCCGGGCTCCCCAGGCTCCAGAAGCAGGTGCACCTCCGCATAGTGGCGCAGGGGTTCATAGTGCCCTATGCCCACCACCGCCCTGGCAATGGTTTCCCTGTACATCACATGCCCGTCCGCAAACTCCACAGAAAGCCCGAAACGATCTTCAAGCATCCTTTTCAGCACCTCAATCTGCACTTCCCCCATGACCTGGACCTGGATCTCCTGCACCCTCTCCTTCCAAACCACATGAAGCAGCGGCTCCTCCTCCTGAAGCCTGCGCATTTTCCCCAGAACAGAAACGGCATCGCTGCCCTCCGGAAGCACCAAACCATAGGACAGCACTGGCACCAGCACCGGAAGCAGATTCTCTCTCTCCCGTCCAAGCCCCTGCCCTGCAAAGGTCCTGTCCAGGCCTGTGACGGCACAGATCCCCCCCGCCTCCACCTGATCCACAGTGTTGAACCGGCCCCCCGTGTAAAGGCGCAGCTGGTCCACTTTTTTCTCCCAGGCCTCCTGAGAGACGCCGGCGCTTGCCCTGTTGTCCACAGGCATTTTCACCCGCAGTGCGCCCCCTGTCACCTTCAGATGGGTCAGACGCACACCGGAGTCATCCCTGGAAATCTTGTACACCCTGGCGCCAAATTCCTGCGGATACTCCGTACACAGACAGAAACGCCTCAGCCCCTCCAACAGTTCCTCCACTCCGTTCAGTTTCAGGGCAGAACCAAAGTAACAGGGAAACAGCTGCCTCGCCCTTATGGCGGAGGCCAGAGACTTCTCCTGCAGATCCCCTGTCTCCAGATATTCCTCCATCAGGGCCTCGCTGCACAGGGCAAGCTCTTCCCAGTAGGCATCCCCTGCCTTTTCGGCATCGGGACCGAAAGTCTGGCATCCTCCGTCCAGTTTCCCCCGCAGTTCCGCCAGCAGGCTTTCCTGGTTCGTTCCAGGCTGGTCCATTTTGTTCACAAAAAGAAAAACAGGGATCTGGTACTGCTTTAAAAGCCTCCACAGGGTCTCCACATGCCCCTGAACTCCGTCCGATCCGCTGATCACAAGAACCGCATAATCCAGAACCTGCAGCGTCCGCTCCATCTCCGCGCTGAAATCCACATGTCCCGGCGTATCCAGAAGCGTGATATCCATCTCCTTCCAGGACAGACGGGCCTGCTTGGAAAAAATGGTGATCCCCCTCTCCCGCTCCAGGGCAAAATTGTCCAGACAGGCGTCCCCGTGATCCACCCTTCCCAGTCTTTGGATCTCCCCGCAGGTAAGCAGAAGCCCCTCTGCCAGAGTGGTCTTTCCCGCATCCACATGGGCAAGCAGGCCAATACATATCTTCTTTTTATCTGTTTTATATTCCTGTCCGCCCATGGAAATGCCTCCTTTACGCAAATACATACTTTTCCAGTATATCACAGGAATATTTGTTAGTCGAGACGCTATGTTTGCATTTTGTTTACTTCATTTTTCCCTTGACATCCCCCCCGTCCTGCTTTATAGTAGGGCGTGAAACAAAATATCTGCTAGGGGAGCACATCGCTGAGACTGAGACGAATGCAGGCGCATCCGTTTCTAACCCTCACTACTTGAACCGGGTAATACCGGCGTAAGGAAGCAAAACAGCCGCAGAGAGCCGGACCAGAGCGTTTTCAGACATGCCCCGGCCCTGCCGCATACGGCTGTCGATGTTGTCCCTCCTTAGCCCAAGACTAAAGGAGGTTTTTTATGTTTTTCAATGCCGTTTCAAACGGGGAAGGAACATCTTATGTCCCCACCGCTCTGGGCAGTGCTCTTATGGCCGTAGTCTTCTGTGCCCTGCTTGGGGGTGCTCTGTATCTCATCGCCAAAGCTGCCGTCTCCTATCGAAAAAAATCCGAAGGCGGTCTTCCCGCCCCAGGCAGGCTCACCCCAAAAAAGCTTGCCTTCTGTGCCGTGGCCGTGGCCCTGGGCGTCGTGCTCTCCAATGTAAAACTATTCCACTTTCCCACCGGGGGCTCCATCACTCTCCTGAGCATGCTTGTGGTCTGCCTTCCCGGCTACTGGTTCGGCCTGGGAGCCGGACTCACCACCGGACTCTCCTACGGCCTGCTGCAGCTTGTCACCAACCCTTACGTGGTGCACCCGGCACAGCTGGTAATAGAGTATTTCCTGGCATTTGGCTCTCTGGGCCTGTCTGGAATCTTTTTCCGTGAGAAGAACGGGCTCCAGAAAGGCTATGCCGCCAGCATCCTGGGAAGATGGTTCTTCGCCTCCCTCTCCGGCTGGATCTTTTTCAAGGAATACGCCTGGGAAGGATGGAATCCTCTTCTCTATTCCTTTGCCTATAATGCCATTTACATCCTTTCCGAAGCGGCCATCTCCCTGTTACTCCTGGCGCTCCCTCCCATAAAAGGCGCCCTGGCAAAGGTGCGCAACATGGCCCTGGAAAAATAGGGTATTTTACTATTGCCAGAACGCTGCCCTCAAAAAAACAGCAGGGGGCCCAAAGCCCCCTGAAGATCTGTCTGTCCACTATTCCTCATATCCGTTAACCACTGCCAGTTCATAATATTCGGCCGCCTTCTGCTCGTCCGCTTCAACACCCCAGCCATTTTCATAACATTTCCCCAGCCAGTGCTGTGCGTCTGCATCATTTTTCTCTGCCGCCTGCTCCAGCCAGTACACTGCCTTCTCATAATCTTTTTCTGTACCTTTTCCCTTTATACTGCAGTAACCCAGATACCTCTTGGCTGCTATATTCCCTCCTTCTGCTGCCATAGTGAACCATCGCACTGCCTCCTGCCAGTTTTGTTCAATGCCATACCCATGAAAATAACAATATCCCAACCAGCACTGGCCAAACGCATTGCCTTTTTCGGCAGATTTTTTGAACCAGTCCACTGCCCGCACCAGATTTACCTCCACCCCATAGCCACGAAAATACATCACCCCCAGCTGGCTCTGTGCAGAAGCATGTCCCTGGTCCGCCGCCTTTTTAAACCACTCAAATGCTTTTTCATCATCCTTTTCCACACCTGTCTGATCATAGTAACAGAGTCCCAGCCTGTAGCGTCCCTCGGCGGATCCCAGATCCGCTGCCTTTTGGTACCACTGAAACGCAGTCTCATAATCGGCTCCATCCAATCCCTTTTGGGCAATATTCCCTAGCTGCACCATGGCTTTTACATAATCCTGTGCCGCCGCTTTCTCATACCAGAACCTGGCCTGTTCGTAATTCTGTCCAACGCCGTTTCCATAGTAAAAACACTCTCCCAGACCAAACTGTGCCCATTTGCTTCCTTGGTCCGCTGCAGCCGTAAACCATTCCCGGGCCTCCACATACTCCCCCTGATCATAGAGAAGCCATCCCAGGTTGTTCTGGGCAGCTGAGCCTCCGTCTCCTGCGGCCTTCGTGTACCATTCCTGTGCTTTTTCCAGGTCTTCTTCCACACCAAGTCCATTTTTATAGCAGTAACCCAGATAGAAGAACGAATCCGTACAGCCCTTTTCCGCCGCCTCAAGAAACAATGGAAACGCCTTGTCATAATCATGTATGTTACCCTCGTCAATATAATACAGATAAGCAATGGCATGCAGTGCATCCACATACCCCTGATCCGCCGCTCTTTGGTACCAGGCAAGTGCTTCACTGATATCCTTCTCACATCCCCTGCCGTTTTCACACAGCTGCCCCATCATGTACATGGCCTCTGTATTCCTCCGGGCCGCCGCTCTGGAAAAATACTCCCATGCCTGCTCGTCTCCATCCTCCGTCGCCAAATCATAGTAGTACCTGCCTAAGCGGACATTTGCAAGATCGGAAGAGCACACGTCTGAACTCCAGTCACCGAATACGATCTC
>CAJUNZ010000061.1 GCA_910587755.1 uncultured Acetatifactor sp.
AACGAGATATTTGATTCCACTCACCCAGATACATTCTGTGAAACAGTGTGAGAAGACTTGCTCTCTCTGAAAAAGATCCCCCTGCGCAACTAATTTGCATAGGGGTATTCTCCGCTTCGAATAATGTATGGAACTGTGTTCTCACAATGTGATGCAGAAAAATTAGGCTAACATTATAATCATACCTATACAGCAATCGTGATACACGATTATTGAAGTAAACTCTATTACTCTCAAAATAATTAGAGCCATTTTGAGCTAACAAGCATAAAGTAATCCCGGAAACGCCCATTTTATCAGCATTTCCGGGATTTTATCTGTCACTCGAACTCCATTTTGGATAGACTGAATGCTTACTTTTGTGAATATTTTCCTGGTGCCACAAAACCGACCGCAAGGAACCTGTTCCTTTTGGCTATAACAATACTGACGCTGGATACCTTCCGCTCCGTTAGGTTTGCGCATAGCCATGTGCTGTCCAAACTTGCAGGTACATCATTAAATGCGTATTATTATACACTCAGGACAGATAGCTGTGACCATTCCCGCTGGAGTGACACCACTGTTTCAAAAGCGGTCAGAGTGGTTCCTGATTTCCTTGAAACTCAGCTGCTGTTTCTGTCCATTGATGACACCATGGTAGAGAAGTTCGGTAAAAAGTTTGAGCTCTGCTCAAAACCCTTTGACTATGCCGTACCTGTTGTATATTGTGTTTTCAGGAAAACGGGAATAGGAACAGGCATGCGTTATCTGTGTCGTGTTTCCTTTTATGATTTATAAAGATGTATATCTCAGGAACAGCTGAAAGAATGTGTGGTTGAAGACGGGTCAAGCACAGAAAGTAAAAGAAGTTTGCCCGTCAGGGGTGGATATTTGCCAGAGATATTGAAATTAAGGGCGTGCTGCTATAAAATGGAAGAAGCTTTTATTAAAATTAATAATTCCTTTCGTGACGAAGGCTGTGGATTGTGGTATAGTTCAGGAGTCTGATATTTGGAAGGGTGTGATTTAATGGGATTAAAAGACAATAGTGAAATAGAACAGATCCAGCGGGGACTGGAGGCTTTTCTGGAAAAAGAACTGAAGAGTGACAAGGGGGCGGAAGGGCAGGAAGGTGAGGATTTTCTGGAGGAATACCAGAGGATAGGCGGATTGCTGGAGGAGAAAAAGGTCGGTAAGCCTTATAAAAAGGGTGGACTTCAGGTAATCGGTCAGGGCGGGGAACGGCTCTCAGATAGGACTCGGCCTCAGAGGGCGGGCCAGGGGGCAGGAAAGCCGGAGGGGATGCCGTCTGGGAATGGAAGGTCAGAGGGGATGCCGTCCAGGCCTGGGAATGGAAGGCCGGAGGGGACGCTGCCCAGGCCTGGGAATGGAAGTTCAGGAGGGGAGAAGTACAGCCGGGGGGAAGAACGTGTTCCCGGCAGGCCTGTGTATCCAGGGAAAGGGGACAGGGAATCCAGGGAATGGAATCCAGGGGAAGACAGCTCCCGCAAGGACTGGTATCCTGAAGAAGGAAGTTCCCGGGAAAACTGGTATTCCGGAGAAGGAAGTACCCAGGAGGACTGGTATCCCGAAGAAGGAAGTACCCAGGAGGACTGGTATTCTGAAGAAGGAAGTACCCAGAAGGACTGGTATCCTGAAGAAGGAAGTACCCAGGAGGAGTGGTATTCTGAAGAAGGAAGCTCCCAGGAGGACTGGTATTCTGAAAAAGGAAGCTCCCAGGAGAACTGGTATCCTGAAGAAGAGATCTCCCAGGAGGATTGGCATTCCCAAGAAAGAGTTTCCAGAGAGCAGGGAAGATCTCCCAGGGAGAGAGCCGCCCGGGATCAGTTTCCCGGGGGTGGCAGTCCATCCGGCGTAAAACGTCCCCTCCGGGAAAAGAGCTCCAAAGGAGAGAACACTTCCTCTGCTGTAAAACGCCCCTTTCGGGAAAAGAGCCCCGAAGGAGAGAACAGCTCATCCGCCGTAAAGCGTCCAGCCAGGGAAAAGACCTCCGGGGCAGAGAACAGTTCTTCCGGCAAAAAGCGCCAGGCTAAAAAGAATGGTCCTGTCGGAGAGAGCAGTCCCGTCCAAAAAGGGCAGGGAGCAGAGCAGAAGGAGACCCCAATGGCAAAAAAGACAACTAAATCGCAAAAATCTTCAATGAAAAAGCCCCGCAGGAAGAAGTCTCTGCTGTTACGGCTTTTGATTATATGCTGTGTCATCGTTGCCCTGCTGGGTTTTGGCCTGTACCATGTGGTTGGCTCTGTGCATGGGAAAATGACATTTGAAGAAATCGAGGCAGTGGCAGCCCAGCCCATGGAGGAGGACGGTGTGGTGAACATTCTTCTCATCGGCAATGATTCCCGCAAGAACGGGACTGATGGACGGTCTGACGCCATGATACTGTTGTCCATCAGCAACAGAACCAAGACTATCTATATGACGTCGATTCTCAGGGACATCTATGTGGATATTCCTGGACGGGAGGGAAATCGGCTCAACGCGGCTTATTCTTTTGGCGGACCTGAACTTCTCATGGAAACCATTGAGAAAAACTTTGACATTTCGGTAAACCGCTATGTGTCTGTGAACTTTGAGGCTTTTGCCAATCTTATCGACGCAGTGGGCGGCGTGGACCTGGAGCTGAGTTCCCAGGAGATAGAGTATGTCAACGGATACCTGGTGGAGTACAACATGCTCACGGGAAGGGAGCAGGGGACGGACAATATGGATCCTGCCGCCAGCGGTATGGTACACCTGAACGGCCCCCAGGCCCTTGCCTACAGCAGAAACCGGTATATCGGCACGGATTTTGGCAGAACGGAACGGCAGAGGAAAGTGCTGACGGCGGCGGTGGAAAAGCTTCCCTCCGCCCTGCTGAATGATGCGGAAGGCCTGATGGATAAAGTGCTGCCCAACCTTACCACCAATTTGACCCAGAATGAATGCTTTCAGCTGAGCCTTATGGCGGGGAAACTGCTCACCTATGAGATTGTGTCCGACAGCATCCCCCAGCCTGGAACATACAAAGATGTCACCATTCGCAAGATGGCAGTGCTGGAGGTAGATTTTGAGGCCAATATCAGATACCTGAAAGAAAAAATCTATGGAGAGACGGAAGAAGGAGAGTAAGCTGCAGGGATGAAGAAAAAAAGAAGGGGAATTCTGGGAACCCTGGCCCTGGGGGCGTGTCTGCTGGCTTCTTGTGCAGAAGCGGATCCTGTGGCATCTTTTTCGGAGGCGGGTTCAGGAGGGGAAGAAAAAAGAGGCTCTGCCGTGGCTCCGGTGGATATGACTGAAGTGATGGCACAGATGAGGGCACAGGAGAGCGCCGGAGGAGCCGGCGGCGACAGTCAGGAAAGCCTGGAAGACAGTGGACCTGAGGAGATTCGGATCACCATCTCCGCCACCGGGGACGTGACACTGGGAAATTATCTGGGACAGGGCTATGAGGGGTCTTTCCGTCAAACCTACGACCAGGGGGTGGGAGACAGCTACTTTTTTGAGAATGTGGTGGACATTTTCCGGGAGGACGATATGACCCTGGTGAATCTGGAAGGTCCTCTGACCCTGGCTACAGATGCCAGAGATGGCCAGATCTACAGTATTTCCGGGGACCCGGGGTACGTGGGCATTCTCACGGAGGGCAGCGTGGAGGCGGCGGCCATGGGCAACAACCACCGCCTTGACTATAAGGAACAGGGCAGTGCCGACACTGTGGCGGCATTGGAGGGAGCGGGGATCACTTACGCCTATGAAAGTGTATACGGCGTGTACGAGACCAATGGGATCCGCATTGGCATTGTGTCCGTAAATGAAGTCTCCCAGGGCAGTGTCGTGGAAAAGGTATTGGAGCAGGGTATCGGGCAGCTGCGGCAGGAAGGGGCAGATCTGGTGGTGGCATGCTGCCACTGGGGCAGAGAGCGGGAGAATACGCCGGAAGAATACCAGAAGACACTGGGAAGAAAATGCATTGACTGGGGCGCCGATCTGGTGATTGGGCATCATCCCCATGTGCTTCAGGGAGTGGAGGAGTACCAGGGAAAATTTATTCTCTACAGCCTGGGAAATTTCTGCTTTGGGGCCAACCGCAACCCCAAGGACAAGGACTGCATGATCTTTCAGCAGACCTTTACCTTTCTGGACGGAGTAAAGCAGGAAGACAGACAGATCCGTGCCATCCCCTGCTCCATCAGCTCGGCTGCGGGCAAGAATGACTACAAACCCACTCCGGCCCAGGGGGAGGAAGCGGGGAGAATCCTGGACAGGATCAACGCATACAGCCAGGATTTTGGCATACAGTTTGACAAAGAAGGATATTTGGTGCTTGAAGGGCAGATGCAGGACTAAATTTAGGAGGAAAAAAGATATGGAGATGAGAACGCTGGAGAAACTGGGGATTGAGACTTCCCTTCTGGGATTCGGGTGCATGCGGTTTCCCGTGACAGCGGAGGGAAAAATTGATGAGATCCAGGCGGAGAAGATGATGGATGCGGCACTGGCCGCAGGAGTAAACTACATAGACACAGCCTATCCCTACCACGGCGGGGAGAGCGAGACTTTTGTGGGAAAGGTGCTGGAGAAGTACCCCAGAGATTCTTATTACCTGGCCACAAAACTGCCCTGCTGGAATGTGAACGCTCTGGAGGATGTGGACAGAATATTCCAGGAGCAGCTTCAGAAACTGCGCACGGATCACGTAGATTTTTACCTGATGCACGCCCTGAACAGGGAGAGTTTCCGGAAAATGGCTGGGTTGGGCGTGGTGGAAAAACTGGAGAAGATGAAGGCTCAGGGAAAGATCCGGTATCTGGGATTTTCCTTCCATGACGGTTATGAGGCTTTTGAGGAGATTCTCTGCAGCAGGGACTGGGATTTCTGCCAGATCCAGATTAACTATATGGACGCCCAGGAGCAGGCGGGGATGAAGGGCTGCCGCCTGGCAGAAGAGAGAGGGGTGCCCCTGGTGGTGATGGAGCCTGTAAAGGGCGGATCCCTGGCGGCTTTTGCAGGGGATATCACAGAAAAATTCCGCGCCATGGATCCGGAGGCTTCCACCGCATCCTTTGCCCTGCGCTGGGTGGGAAGTCTGCCCAATGTGAAGGTGATTCTCAGCGGCATGTCTTCCATGGAGCAGGTGGAGGACAATTTGAAGACATTCACCTCTTTCCGTCCCCTTTCTTCTGAGGAGTCCAGGGGAATTGACGAGATTGTGGCCCTGATCAGAAGCCGGGTGCAGAACGGCTGCACGGGATGCGGCTACTGCATGCCCTGCCCTGCGGGAGTGGATATCCCGGGCAATTTCCGGGTGTGGAACACTTACCATATGTACCAGAATTACAATATGGTCAAGGGCAGCTGGGAGAAGTTTCAGGGAGAAGGCAAACAGGCCGGAAAATGTGTCAAATGCGGCAAGTGCGAAGGGCTCTGTCCCCAGAAGCTGCACATCCGGCAGGATCTGGAGAAGGTACAGGAGGATATGGACAGGAAGGAATTTGTCCTGTGACCGCAATTTTTTGTGGCGGCGGCCCCAAGGATGTGATTTAATAGAAGTATAGGAAAAGGCCCCAGGGCGGAGCGGCCCGGGCCGGATTGGAGAGGACATGAAGGATACCATTTTGAGGAAGTTTAAAGAAGTATACGGGGACACGGAGGGAGTGAAGACTTTCTTTGCCCCTGGGCGGGTGAATCTCATCGGGGAGCACACGGACTATAACGGGGGACATGTGTTTCCCTGTGCATTGACCATCGGCACCTACGCGGCGGCCCGCAGGAGGCAGGATAAGAAGCTGCGCTTTTACTCCATGAATTTTGAAAAGCTGGGAGTGCTGGAGTCTTCCCTGGAGGATCTGGTTCCCTCCAAAGAGGCAGGCTGGACCAATTATCCCAAGGGGGTTATGTGGGCTTTTGGTCAGAAGGGCATGGAGGTGACAGAGGGCATGGATCTGTTACTCTATGGAAACATTCCCAACGGATCCGGGCTGTCCTCCTCCGCTTCTGTGGAGGTGCTCACAGGATACATACTGAGGGACTTTTTCGGCTTTGAGGTAGACAACCAGGGCCTGGCGCTGATCGGCCAGTATTCCGAGAACCAATACAACAAGGTAAACTGCGGCATTATGGACCAGTTTGCCATAGCCATGGGCAGAAAGGACAACGCTATTTTCCTGGATACGGCGGATCTGTCCTATACGTATGCGCCCATTGCCCTGAAGGGCGCCAAGATTGTCATCGCCAGCAGCAACAAAAAGCGGGGACTGGGGGATTCCAAGTACAATGAGCGCCGCAGTGAGTGCGAGACCGCGCTGGCGGAGCTGCAGAAGGTGGTGGAGATTGAGAGCCTGGGAGATCTGGATCAGGAGACGTTTGAGAAATACCAGTCTGCCATCCAGAGTGAGGTGCGCAGAAAGAGGGCCCGGCACGCAGTCTGCGAGAACCAGCGCACCATCCGTGCGGTGGAAGCCCTGAAAGCGGACGATGTGGCGCTGTTTGGACAGCTGATGAATGCTTCCCATGTGTCCCTGCGGGATGACTATGAGGTGACAGGAGTGGAGCTGGACACACTGGTGGAGGAAGCCTGGAAGGTGGAAGGAGTCATTGGATCCAGGATGACCGGAGCCGGCTTTGGCGGATGTACTGTCAGCATTGTCAGGGATGAGGCCATAGACGCCTTTATTGATCAGGTGGGAAAAGCCTATGAGGCCAGGATCGGATACAAAGCGGATTTCTATGTGGTGGAAGTGGGGGACGGCCCCGGTGAGATCTAAATTTCCGGCAGGACGCAATTGGTAATTTTGAGACAGTGGAGGGGAGCGGATATGGACAGGATTCAGTGGGATATCAGAAGGCTGGCTGAATATGGGGTAAAAACAGGCCTGGTGCCCCAGGAGGATGTGGTGTACACCGTAAACAGGCTTTTGGAGCTTTTTGGCCTGGAAGAGCTCCAGGAGCAGGAGATGCCCGGAGGAGCGCCGGCCGATACATTGGGTGGTCAGGAGTCCGGTGACAGAACCTGGAGCGGGACGGAGCCTGGAGAGAGTACAGGCGCCCACGGCAGCGCACAGAGTGGACAGGAGACCTGTGCCGGAAGGAAGTCTTCGGACTTGGGAGATCTGGAGGAGATTCTGGGCAGCATGTGCAGTTATGCCTATGAGAAGGGCATCATAGAGGGGGACAGCGTGGCATACCGGGATCTGTTTGACACGAAAATCATGGGGATGCTGATGCCCAGACCCAGTGAGGTGATCCGGAAATTCCGGGAGCTTTACGAGAAAGAGTCGCCCAAGGCTGCCACGGATTACTATTATAAGCTCAGCCAGGACAGCGACTATATCAGAAGATACCGCATTGTCAGGGACAGGAAGTGGAAGGCTGCCACAGAGTATGGGGATCTGGATATCACCATCAATCTCTCCAAACCGGAGAAAGACCCAAAAGCCATAGCCGCCGCCAGAAACGCCAAACAGTCCGGTTATCCCAAATGTCTGCTGTGCCGGGAGAATGAGGGCTATGCCGGGCATCTGAACCATCCGGCCAGGCAGAACCACCGCATTATCCCTGTGGAGATCAACAAAAGCCAGTGGGGATTTCAGTACTCGCCCTATGTGTACTATAATGAGCACTGCATTGTTTTTAATTTTCAGCATGTGCCCATGAAGATTGACCATGCCGCTTTCTGCAAGCTCTTTGACTTTGTAAAACAGTTCCCCCATTATTTTGTGGGCTCCAATGCGGATCTGCCCATTGTGGGAGGCTCCATCTTAAGCCATGACCACTTTCAGGGAGGAAATTATGAATTTCCTATGGCCAAAGCCCCGGTGGAAAGGTCTTTTGCGGTGGCAGGTTTTGAGGATGTAGCTGCGGGCGTGGTCAGGTGGCCCATGTCGGTGGTCCGCTTAAGAGGGCGGGACACAGACCGCATCATTGCCCTGGCGGACAGGATTCTGGAGAAGTGGCGGGAGTATACGGATGAGGCGGCATTTATCCGCGCCTTTACAGAGGGTGAGCCCCACAATACCATAACGCCCATTGCCAGAAAGCGGGGAGAGGACTACGAGCTGGATCTGGTGCTGCGCAACAATATCACCACCCAGGAGCATCCTCTGGGGGTATACCATCCTCATGCAAATCTGCATCACATCAAAAAGGAGAACATCGGCCTTATAGAGGTGATGGGGCTGGCCGTGCTGCCTGCCCGTCTGAAGGAGGAGATGGCCCAACTGAAGGAGGCGGTTCTGGCAGGGAAGGATCTGCGTGGGGATGAGAATCTGGCAAAACACGCGGACTGGGTGGAAGAATTTTCTCCCAGGTATCAGAAGATCCAGGGGGATAATATTGACAGCATTATTGAAAAGGAGATTGGCCTGGTATTTCTTGAGGTGCTCAAGGATGCAGGAGTCTATAAGAGGACTCCGGAAGGACAGAAGGCTTTTGACCTGTTCCTGAGCAGCCTGTGACAGGGGAAGAATGCAGGGACATGCCCTCAGGCGTGATACTTTTTGCAAGTGAAGGGGAACAGGCTGTATCGGCTGCGGGGCGGCTTTGGCGGGGCCCGGAACCCTGAAGGAGAGAGGAGAGTGGCGGAATTTGGGGGTAAAATATGCTCTGATCAGTGACATTCACGGAAATTTTAAGGCCCTGGAGGCTTTTCTGGCGTTTATCCGGGAAAACCCGGTGGACGGCATCATCTGTCTGGGGGACTATGTGACGGACGGCCCTTATCCCAGGCGCACCATGAACCTCTTATATGGAATGCGGGAGGCCTGCGACTGCTATATGATCCGCGGCAACCGGGAAGAATACCTTCTGGACAATAAGGGGAACAGGGAGGGCTGGAAGCCTTCCTCCGCAAACGGAACACTGTACTATACCCTTGAGCAGCTCACAGGGGAGGATATGGCGTTTTTGGCCTCTCTTCCCACGGAGAGGGAGGTACTGATCCAAGGTTGTCCGGGGCTGTACATCTGTCACGGAACGCCTGGCAGGGTGCGGGGAAATGTCTGCTGGGAGGAGGGGTTGAGAGAAAAAAGCCTGGAGGAGATCCCGCACCGCTACCTTCTGGGCGGGCACAGCCATCACCAGGAGATTTACAGGGTTGGGGACGGAAGCTATATCAACCCGGGTTCTCTGGGATTCGCCATAGACGGGGTGGGCAGAAGGGCACAGTTTGCCCTGCTTTCGGGCAGCGGAGAAGCCTGGGAGGCGGAGCTGTGTTCCATCCACTATGATGTGGAGGGCTATCTGAGGGCTTTTACAGAGAGCGGAGTGGATGAGATAGGCTTGACGCTGAACAAGGCAGTGAAGAAGAGCATTGTCACAGGGGTCAACTATTTTTTCAAATGTATTCTTGCCATGGAAGAGAAAGCCCGGGAAAAAGGGGCTGGTTCCATGGTGGAGCTGCCCCAGAAGGACTGGGAGGAGCTGGAAAAGCGGTTTGAGCTGTAGAGGCATTGGGACGGGAGGCGGGGATGAAATTTTTACTGGTGGCGGTGAACGCAAAGTATATTCACTCCAATCCTGCCATATACAGTCTGCGCGCCTGTGTGGGGGAGGGACTGAAGGAGTCTGTGGAGCCTGTGGAATATACCATCAATCAGGCCATGGAAGAGATTCTTGCAGACATTTACCGCCGGAAGCCGGATGTGGTGGGCTTTTCCTGCTATATCTGGAACTGGAGGCTTGTGCAGGAACTGCTGGAAGAACTGCCCAAACTGCTTCCTGACATAGATCTGTGGCTGGGCGGGCCGGAAGTGTCCCATGCTCCGGAAAAAGTTCTGGAGGAGCATCCTTTTGTCACAGGGATTATGCTTGGGGAAGGGGAGGCAACTTTTAAAGAGCTGCTGGAATACTATGCTGGAATGGATTCCCTTCCGGAGGTGGCATTAGACAGGAAGCAGGCGGCAGGAACGGTGCCGGAGGCGGCATTAGACAGGAAGCAGGCGGCAGGAACGGTGCCGGAGGCGGCATCAGGCAGGAGCGTACACAAGTCCCTGGGAGAGATAGGGGGATTGTGTCTGCCGGGGGGACTCACGGCAGGCCGGGAACCTGTGGACATGAGTGGCATCCCCTTTCCGTACCAGGACCTGGATGCCTTTGAGAATAAGATTATCTATTACGAGAGCAGTCGAGGCTGTTCTTTCCGCTGCAGCTACTGTCTTTCGTCCATAGAAAAACATGTGAGGCTTCGGGATATTTCTGTAGTGGAAAGAGAACTCCAGTATTTTCTGGATCACAGAGTGGCCCAGGTGAAATTTGTAGACAGAACATTTAACTGTGACCACAGTCATGCCACGAGAGTGTGGCGTTATCTTCTGGAACACGACAATGAAGTCACCAATTTTCACTTTGAAATTGCGGCGGATCTTCTGCGGAGAGAAGAAATCGCTCTGCTGGGCCGGCTGCGCCCTGGCCAGGTTCAACTGGAGATCGGCGTCCAGTCGGCGAATCCCCAAACCCTGGCAGCAGTCCGGCGCAGACAGGATATGGAAGTGCTGGAGAAGGCGGTGGCCGCGCTGCGCCAGGGAGGAAATATCCATCTGCACCTGGATCTGATCGCCGGTCTGCCTTATGAAGACTATGAGAGCTTTGGGAAATCTTTTGACAAAGTATATCGGATGAAGCCCCATCAGCTGCAGCTTGGATTTCTGAAAGTGCTCAAGGGATCTGAAATGTGGGAGAGAGCGGAGGAATACGGCATTCGTTTCATGGGGCGGCCCCCCTATGAGGTGCTGTGTACCAGGTGGCTGTCATATGAGGATCTGCGGCGTCTGAAAGCCATAGAGGAGATGGTGGAAGTCTACTACAACAGCGGCCAGTTCTCTCATACCATGGCTTTTCTGGAAGGGGCGTTTTCAGGGCCCTTTGCCATGTATGAAGCCCTGGCGGATTATTTTGAAAAGAGTGGATTTACGCTGCAGCATCCTGCCCGGGCAAGGCGCTTTCAGCTGCTTTTAGACTTTGCCCGGGAGCAGGATGGGCACAGGGAGGCAGTGTACAGGGAACTTTTGCTCTATGATATGTATCTGCGGGAAAATCTGAAGAGCAGGCCGGATTTTGCCCCGGACCTTTCCCCTTACAGGGAGACAATCCAGGAATTTTACAAAAAAGAACAGGGAACGCGCCGTTTTCTGCCCCGGTATGGGCATTATGACTGGAAACAGCTGAGCAGAATGACTCATCTGGAGCCTTTTTTCTACCCTGTGTGGGATGAGGAGAAACTGGCGGAGAAGGAGGATCAGAAGATCTTTTCTCAGAGTGCTCCTGGGAGAAAAGTGCATTTTGTACTGTTTGACTATGGAAAACGCAGTCCAGTGGACTTTGAGGCTTTTTCCCAGGTGGTGGAAGAAAACGGAACAGCTCGGAAAGGGGGAGAGCATGCGCATTCTATTTGCGGAGGATGAAAGGGATCTGAATGACATTGTCACACAGAAACTGAAGGCGGAGGGGTATAGTGTGGACAGCTGTCTGGACGGCCGGGAGGCGCAGGACTGCCTGGACTGCGGAGACTATGACGGAGTGATCCTGGATATTATGATGCCTGGGGCGGACGGATATCAGGTGCTCCGCAGCCTGCGTGGGGCTGGGAAAGACACGCCTGTATTGTTTCTGACTGCCCGGGACGGAGTGGCGGACAGGGTGAAAGGGCTGGACAGCGGCGCAAACGATTATCTGGTGAAACCTTTCTCCCTGGAGGAACTGATGGCAAGAATACGGGTCATGACCAGGCGCTCCTTTGGCCAGAAGGACAATGTTTTGACGGTGGATGATCTGACCCTGGACCGGGCCTCCCATGTGGTCTGCCGGGGCGGTGCGGAGATTGCCCTGTCTGCCAAGGAGTATGCCCTTCTGGAGTACATGATGTGCAATCAGGGAATTGTGCTCTCCCGGGAAAAGATCGAGAATCACATCTGGAATTTTGACTATCAGGGAGGCACTAACGCAGTGGATGTGTATGTGAGTTATCTGAGGAAAAAGGTGGATGGAGCACATCAGCGGAAGCTGATCCATACAGTCCGTGGGAGCGGATATGTGCTGCGGGAGGAAAAAGGGACAGGTGCAGGGGCAGAATGAAGAATCTTTCCATACGGTTGAAAATCACACTCTGGTTTTCAGCCGTCCTTATTTTTGTAGCCGCTTTGGCGTTTGTGGCAGTGTTTTTTGTCAGTGATGCCGTTCTTCAGAAGGGGGTGAGAGACAACCTGGTGGGGACGGTGGAGGACAATGTGGGAGAGGTCCGGTATTTTAGCAGCTATCAGGAGATGGAGGACAGCGGCCATGTGGATCTCTATCTGTCCTACAGGGAAGGGTATCTGGAGATAGACGACGACTTTCTGAATCTGGTAAATGGAATCTGCACAGGGCTGTTCCAGGAGGACGGAACGCTTCTCTATGGGGAAAATCCGCTGGGGGGCGTGGGAACTGCCGCAGGATTTACGGAGGATGTGGTGCAGAAGCTGGATGTGAAGGGGGAAATCTTTTACATCTATGACCGTCGGCTGGAACGGGAGGGTCAGGAAGGTCTGTGGCTGCGGGGGATGGTTTCCAGGCGGCAGGGAGAGGTGCAGCTGAATGCCATTGTGCGGTTTTCCCTGGTGGTGCTGCCTCTTCTTGTGGCTTTGGCAGCCCTGGTGGGCTATCTGATTGCCAGGAAGGCTCTTAGGCCGGTGCAGGAGATTGAAAATGCGGCCAGGAGGATCAGCCAGGGAAAAGATTTAAAGGGAAGGATTGTGCTTGGACCGGGCGGGGATGAACTGCACCGTCTGGCAGAGACTTTTAACGGTATGCTGGAGCGTCTGGACAGTGCTTTTGAGGCGCAGCAGCAGTTTATCTCCGACGCCTCCCATGAACTGCGCACGCCCATGTCGGTTATTCTGGCCCAGTGTGAGTTTACTCTGGAAAAGGAGAGAGAGGCCCGGGAATATGAGAAGGCTCTGAAAGTTATCTGGCGGCAGGGCAGGAAAATGTCCCGGTTGATTGCGGTACTTCTGGATTTTTCCCGCCTGGAACAGAAGGCACGGGACTTTGTGATGGAGAAGCTGGATCTGGCGGAGGTGGTGGAATCTGTCTGCGGGGACATGGCGTTGCTGAAGGAGAAGGAGATCACCCTGGCCTGGGAGGCGCAGCCGGGATTTATTGTGCGGGGAAACAGGGAACTGCTCTCCAGACTGCTTGTAAATCTTCTCAGCAATGCCTACCGGTACGGCAGGGAGCAGGGACATATCTGGGTACGCCTTTCCAGGAAGGGGAATAGGGCAGAGCTGTCTGTGGAGGATAATGGGATTGGAATAGAGCCGGAGCAGCAGGAGAAGATATTCCGCAGGTTTTATCAGGCGGATGCTTCCCGTACCGGCCAGGGAAACGGTCTGGGGCTGGCCATGGTAAAGGAAATTGCCGCCTTTCACGGCGGAGAGATCCGGGTGGAGAGCCGCCCCGGACAGGGCAGTACCTTTATTTTGACGCTGGAACTTGAGAGTTATGCTGTCCACGCCCCCATTGCCTAAGGAACTGTAAAGATTTACTCTTTCACAGTTCCTTGGTAAGCCGCCCGGACTTTGCCGAAGCCGGGCGGTATATTTGTTTCTATCATTTTAAGTCCTCAATATCAAAACTTTCTGTTTTTAGATCACAATAATATCTGCCTTTTATCGCAGTAAATTTTAATACACAGTAATCCGGGTCACTTACGCCTTGCTTATAAAATATGCTATCTCCAGTACGCCAGATTTCCTGTCTTATTTCATCATTCTGTAAGACTTCCATTGTACCAGTCAGCATGATGCCTTCATATTTGAAACGTCCCTTGCTATAAAAATAAATACTGGCCTTTGGATTATTTATAAACTGTTGAGAGCGCTTGGCAGATGTGTTGGTTGAAAAATAAAAACAGTTTCCCTCAATTTTGCGTGGTATAAACATTGCTTTAATATTGGGGAAACCTTCTTCATCTACAGAAGCAATAAATGCCACCTTTTGTTTTCTGATAAAATCAATAATATGCTCTCTTGTTTTCATTGGAAATTATCCTCCCTATAAAAAATCAGTTTGTCTTTAGATTTTCCATCAAGGTTCTAAGGATTCGAGCAAGATACCATTCAAATTGTCTTTGCTCATCCTCTGAAAAACCTTTATAAAATAATACATTCATTTGCTGAGATACCATTTCATATTTTTCCTGTAGAGATTTGGCATACTCAGTGAGTGACACAATCGTTTGGCGGCGATTTTGTGAGTTAATATTTCTTTCTACAATTCCCTTATTTACCATTCCGTTTATTACAACAGAAACGGTATTTTTTGCAAGAGAGGTTTTTTCACTTATTTCACTAATCGTAAGATGATCTGTTTTCCATAGAACAAATAATATTCGTCCCTGCCCACCACTTAGCTGAATGCCATTTTCAAGTAATAATCGTTCAAAAATCCTATCTTGCAGTTGTTTGATTTGCGTAATATAAAATCCACCTTTAGTTTCCAAATATATCACCTCTATTTCTGATAGAATAATTTTAGATGGAACGTTTCTAGATAAAACATTTTTAGATAGAACATTTCTATATAGAATAATTATAGTTGATATAATTTCAAAAGTCAATCTTAAATAGAACTATTTATAAACATGTCGCCTCTGCACTGAAACCTTTCATTTTTCCAGTATAAAGCATAATTTGAAAACTACGATTTCACACAGTTTCATCCGTTCCTGACTGCTTATAAGGGCAAATGCAAGGCTGAACGGTTACTGCTTATGAATTGATCAGCATTCAGGCACTTGACATTATGGAATGGGAGGTGTATAATGCGAAAGATATTTGGGGGAATTCCCGAGTGGCCAAAGGGGACAGACTGTAAATCTGCTGGCAACGCCTTCGGTGGTTCGAATCCACCTTCCCCCACCAGTAAATAACAGAAAATCAGTTCATATATTTTAAAGGCTGAGAAAGAAACAAGTAGCATTATTAAAAATCTAACAGAGAGTTGCCGGATGGTGAGAGGCGCAAGAAAAATGATGCGAATACATTCTGGAGCTGTGCACCGAAATCTTAGTAGGCTGCAACGGTGAACACCGTTATATGTATGAGTATTTTACTCGCTGAGGTACATAATGTGAGTTATGTATAAACTTAAGGTGGTATCACGAAGAATTCGTCCTTTTGATATGGTGGACGGATTCTTTTTTTGATGAAAGGAGATTTGCGATGTATTTTCGAGTGGATAAGAAAATTGCAAATGTACAAGACGGAATTTACACTGGGGTTGTTGTGGCATATGGACTCAATAATCAGAATTCTTGTACACATACAACAACTCTGTTGAAGTCTGTTGTAGAGGAAACTGCTGGAAAAATTGAGGGGCAGAACATAAAAAGCTTTGAAGCCTTAAATATTTATAGAGACGCCATGAAATCTTTGGGTGTTAATTCATCAAAGTTTCCGTGCTCAATAGAAGCAATTCTCACTCGTATTTCGAAGAAGAGCGAGTTCCCCTCTATCAGCCCGGTTGTAGATTTAGGAAACTATATTTCTGTAAAGTATAATGTTCCGGTGGGAGTTCACGATATTGATTCTTTTGATGAGGATTTATCTGTAAGGCTTGCAACTTTAGATGATTGCAAAGAAGAGAGCAATCAATATGATAGTGACAAAATTGTTGAAGGCGAGCCTGTTTATGCTGTTGGGCGATCTGTAAGAACCAGAAGATGGTTATGGAGACAAATGCCCGCTGGACGTGTTACGGAAACTTCTACAAATTTCATTTTCCCTATTGATGGTTTTGTTGGCAACAAGGAAATTATTGATGCTGCATGTGATGAACTGGTGGCATTGATTCGTAAAATTTTTCATGTTGAAGCAGAAAGCGGTAGGATTACTTCAGAAGAATTAGAATTCAGATTTGGTTCGATGACTGATGAAGAAAAGGCTGTTGAAGACCAGATAGCCATTATGCTAAAAGGTGTTGCTCAATATACGACTGTTTCACAGATACGCAAAAAAGTGTCTGATGCATTAAAGGATAATAGGCCTTTGAGAATTAAGTTGGGATTAGACCCTTCTGCACCGGATATTCACTTGGGACATTCGGTTGTTCTTCGTAAGATTCGTCAATTGCAGGACTTAGGTCATGTCGCTGTTATCATTATTGGAGATTTCACCGGCATGATTGGTGATCCGACGGGAAAATCTGCAACCCGTAAGCAATTGACGCGCGAACAGGTTGAAGAGAATGCAGACACTTACATGGAACAGATTTTCAAGATTATTGATCGAGACAAAACCGAGGTATATTATAACAGTGAATGGCTCAGCAAAATGTCGTTTGCCGATGTTATTGAGCTTGCTTCAAAATGTACCGTTGCTCGTATGCTGGAGCGTGATGACTTTAACAATAGATATACAACTCATCAACCGTTATCTGTTCATGAATTTTTCTACCCTCTCATGCAGGCTTATGATTCCGTAGCAATCAAAGCTGATATTGAATTGGGAGGCACTGATCAGACGTTTAATATCCTCATGGGACGTAACATCCAGCGTGACTACGGACAGGAGCCTCAGCTGACATTGTTTATGCCTTTGCTGGAAGGTATTGACGGTAAAGATAAGATGAGTAAGAGCTTAGGAAATTACATTGGAATTAGCGAGGCTCCTGCTGTAATCTTTGAGAAGGTTATGAAGATTCCAGATGCTATGATCATCAAGTATTTCAATCTTTGTACAGATTTGCATCCTGCCAAAGTGGCTGAACTGCAAAGAAAACTGGAAGCTGATGCAAATCCTCGAGATATTAAGATGATTTTGGCTCGTGAAATTACCACGCTCTATGCGGGTGCTGAAGCTGCAGCTGAGGCAGAGATGCGTTTCAAATCTGTTTTCCAGCAAAATCAGATTCCTGATGATGCACCGATTGTAATTGTTGACTCCTGTGAAGGGGTTTCTGATGGAAACCAGTTGACTGCAGCTTTGGTTCGTGATGGATATTATGAATCGAAATCTCAAATCAGACGACTTTTCCAACAGGGTGGAGCCACATGGGATAATGAGCGAGTAACAGATATTAATTCTCTGGTTATTACGAACGAAGAGCATATCCTTAAGCTGGGCAAGAGTAACTTTTTTAGAGTACATCTTTAAAAGAACAATTGCATAGTGTAAAGAAAGCACCGCACAATGCCTAATTTGGTAGTCTTTGGAATGATTGTTCTATTGTGCGGTGTTTTTTGTTTTTGTTCATAAAAGAGAGGATATAAAGATAGACTATTACGAAAATATAGCAAATCGGTGCAATTACAATTGTTGTTTTTGTGGCTTTTGAGATCAAACCACTACATACCAATCAACATTTAGCTTTTATCTACGCCAAGAGCCTTATATAAGGGATTCAATTGGTCTTTTACTGCATTTGCTATTTTTTCAATATCCAAACGTCCTATCATTCCATTACTCTTTATTCCCTTATAATAAACTTTATTGACTTGCTTGTACAAACGCTGAAGTTTATCATACCCATTCTTTCCAGATACTTTTGTGTTCTTATTCAACCTCAAAAATGCTAAAATTCCTTCTATATCACATAAAAACCAATCTTTTAAAGCCTCCTACACCTCTGACATTTCTATATTCAATATTAGTATCAAATTTATCTGCAGAGCGTAGTTTTCTAACATTTGCAACCACTTGCTTATAAAATTCAACCTCT